>JBKOYF010000007.1:0-7487 GCA_046725305.1 Actinomycetota bacterium | reverse complement strand
GTGTCGTGGAGCGACTGCAAGAGCGCCTGTCGCCTGGCGTGTTAGCATCCGCGCGCTCCACGACCCCGACGGCAGAGAGGTGAGATTTCAAGGATGGCGACTTCGCGTGAGGAGATCCTCGAGCAGGTCAAAGGCGCGCTGAGCGAGAAGCTCGGTATCGACGAGAGCGAGATCACCGAGGAGGCGTCCTTCGAGGAGGATCTCGGCGCGGACTCGCTCGATCTGGTGGAGGTCGTCATGGACCTCGAGGACCAGTTCGGGCTGAAGATCCCGGACGACGACGCTCGCGAGCTCACCACCGTCGGCAAGGCGATCGACTACGTCATCGCACATCAGGGCTGAGGCTGGTCGAGGCGCCGGGCCGTACGAGCTCGGCCGACTCATCGCGGAGCTGCCGGACGACCGGCTCGAGCAGGTCTTCACCCACGCCTCCTGGGCGGAGGACCGCGCCGAGTCCTACGAGCGGCTCGAGTTCCTGGGCGACAGCGTGCTCGAGCTCGCGATCGCCCGTGCCGTGTTCGACCGCTTCAGTAGCGCTTCCGAAGGCCGCCTCGCGAAGATCCGCGCGCACGTCGTCTCGCGGCAGAGCTGTGCCGCCGTGGCCAAGGAGCTCGCCCTCGGCGAGCGCCTGCTCGAGTTCGCGGGCGATGCCCCTCAGGACGAGCTTCAGCGCATCTCGCGGAGCCGCAACGTCCTCGCGGCGGTGCTCGAGGCCGCGATCGCCGCGGTCTACCTCGAGCACGGGTTCGAGCGCATCGAGCCCGCGATCGTCGAGGCGTTCGACGAGCGTATCGAGTACGCCCGCTCGAGCCACGTCGACTACAAGACCGAGCTCCAGGAGGCCCTCGCCCGCTCGGGGCGTCAGGTGCACTACACCGTCCTCGAGGTGGAGGGCCCGCCCCACGACCGTCAGTTCGTGTGCGCGGCGCATGTCGCCGGTGCACAGCTCGGGATCGGGCGCGGCTCGACGAAGAAGGCCGCCGAGCAGGAGGCCGCGCGCCAGGCGCTCGAGGCTCTCGGCGTGGTTCCAGAGCGCATCTAGCGTCGACGCGTCGTCCGTCGCGGCCGCGAGAATGCGCGCTCGGTGCACCTGCGCACGCTCCGCATCCGCGGGTTCAAGTCGTTCCCGGACCCGCTCGAGCTGACGCTCGAGCCAGGCGTCGCCGTCGTCGTCGGGCCGAACGGCTCGGGCAAGTCGAACATCGCCGACGCGATCGTGTGGGCCGCCGGCTCGCTCACCCCGTCCGAGCTCCGCGCGGAGAGGCCCGACGACGTCCTCTTCGCGGGAGGCGGAGACCGTAAGGCCGCGGAGCACTGCGAGGTCGAGCTCGTCTTCGACAACGAGGACGGCGCGTGGCCCGAGCTCGACTTCTCGGAGGTCTCGATCGCGCGGCGGCTCGTCCGTGGCTCCGAGGGCCAGTACCTCGTCAACCGCTCGTCAGTGAGGCGGACGGATCTCGTCGAGATCCTCTCCGACGTGGGTCTCGGCGCCGCGATGCACTCCATCGTCGGGCAGGGGAAGGTCGAGCAGGTGCTGGCCTCGAGGCCGGAGGACCGGAGGGAGTTCGTCGAGGAGGCGGCCGGGCTCGGGAAGTTCAAGCGGCGCCGCCACCGGGCCGAGCTGAAGCTCGCTCGTGTCGCGCTCCAGGTCGAGCGCGCGCGGGACGTCGAGGACGAGGTGCGGAAGCGTCTGCGCCCGCTCGCGCTGCAGGCGACGGCGGCCGAGCGCGCGGAGAAGCTCCGGGTCGAGATCGCATCGCTGCGCGCGAGGATCGCGGAGCTCGATCTCGCGGACTCGGCGACGAGGCGCGAGGCGGTAGCCGAGCGGCGCGATGCAGCAGCGTTCTCCAGGCGCGCCGCGCAGTCGCGCCTCGAGGCACTGCTCGGGGACCGTGCCCGCGCGGAGGACGAGCTCTCCGACGCGGCCGGCCGCCGGGAAGCTGCCGTGGCCGCGCGGTACCGCTTGCAAGGTGGGCTGGAACGACTCGAGCTCCGCGCCGAGTCGGCGGCCGCGTTGCTCGGCCGGCTGCGGGAGGAGAGCCCGGCGGAGGGGGCGCCCGGCGATGTCGCGGTCGACGCCGACCGGCTCGAGCTCGACGCGTTCGAAGCTGTCCAGACGGCACGAGCCGCGGAGCGTGAGCGCGCCGCCTGCGTCGAGCGCGCGACGCTCGTGCACGAGCGTCGGCGCGCGCTCGAGCAGGCCCTCGCCGAGCAGGAAGGCCTCCCGCCGGCTGCTCGTGCACTCGCCGAGGACGGCGCTCGCCTCGCCCTCGCCGAGCTCGACATCGAGCCGGGGTCCGAGCGTGCCGTCGCCGCCGCGCTCCGAACGCGTGCCGCCGCGATCCTCGCCGACGATGCCGAGGTCGGGCTCGCGCTCCTGCAACGTGCGCGCACGAGCGGGCTGGGGAGCCTGACCGTCCTCGCGGGGAGGGCGCCGCAGGAGCTCCTCGCGGAGCTCCCGGTCGTCCCGCTCGACGCGCTCCTCGACGTCTCGGCTCCGTCGGTCACGACGGAGGGGTTCGGCTACGACCCGGGTCGGGGCGAGCTCTGGTTCGTGGGGGAGACGGCCGAGGCCGTCCTCCTGGAGCTGCACGGGCGTCGAAGCGAGCTCGTCGCCGAAGCAGGACGGCTCGCCACGCAGCTGTCGGAGACGACGCGCGTCGCCGAGGAAGCGGCGGCTCGCGCGACGGCGGCCGAAGCGGCTCTCGGCAGGGCGCCGTCGAAGCGGGCACCCGGCGTCGACCCCGACTGCCTCGCGCGGCTCGTGACGCTCGCGGACGCGCTCGGCACCGCGCTCGAGGAAGCACGGCGCGCGGCAGGGCGCTTCGAGGCCCCGCTCCGGGCTCGCGTGGATGCAGGCTCGACGCGTTCGGGAGAGCTCGGCGAGGAGCTCCGTCGGCTCGGTGCGGCGGAGGTCGACCTCCGGCACGAGCTCGAGGAGGCGAGCGCGGCGCTCACGGCTGCCGAGGTGGACATCGCGCGCATCGAAGCCGAGGAGAGCGACGCCCGGCGCCGGCTCGAGTCGACAGGCGACGTGGAGCCGTCCGAGGGAGACGATCGCGATGAGCTCGCGAGCCGCGTCGACCGCCTCGAGGCGCGGCGGGTGACGCTCGGGCAGGTCAATCCCCTCGCACGCGAGGAGTACGAGGAGGAGAAGGCGCGCCTGTCCGACCTCGCGACGCAACGCGAAGACCTCGAGCGGAGCCTCGAAGAGCTCGAGGGATTGCGCAAGGAGCTCGCGGAGACGGTCGAACGGCGTTTCTCCGAGACGTTCGCCGCGGTCGCCAGCCACTTCGAGGACGTCGCCTCGACGCTGTTCCCCGGCGGCGAGGGGCGGCTGCGCCTCGTCGAGGCCGAGGGCGAGGAGGCGGAGCTCGGCGTCGAGGTCGAGCTCCGTCCGGCGGGGAAGCGCATCACGCGCCTGTCGCTCCTCTCGGGCGGCGAGAAGGCGCTCGGCGCGATCTCCTTCCTCTTCGCGCTCTTCCTCGCGCGGCCGTGCGCCTTCTACCTCCTCGACGAGGTGGAGGCTGCCCTCGACGACACGAACATCGCGCGCTTCGTCGAGTTGCTGCGCCGGTACTCCGATCGCGCGCAGTTCGTCGTCGTCACCCACCAGAAGAGGACGATGGAAGCCGCGGATATCCTCTACGGCGTGACGATGGGCCCGGACGGCGTCTCCCAAGTCGTCTCCAGGCGGCTTCCACAGCACCAGCAGCCTCTCGCGCAAACAGCGTGAGCTACACCTGGGCCGAGCTCCTCGGCGACGAGGTGACCGAGGCGGACGAGCCGGAGCGAGCCGGGTTCTTCGGGCGCATGCGCGAGTCGCTGGCGAAGAGCCGCCACGCGCTGACGGCCGAGCTCGCGGCCGCAGCCTTCGACTCCTCGGACGACGAGGCGTGGGAGCGACTCGAGGAGGCGCTGATCCGGAGCGACGTCGGCGTCCCCGCGACCGCCGAGCTCGTGCGGCGACTCGAGGAGCGTGGCGTCACAGATGATCTCGCGGACGCCCTCGTCGCGGAGGTGGAGGCGCTGTTCGGCGAGCCTCCGACCCTCGGCCTCGGCTCGAGCCCGAGCGTGATCCTCGTCGTCGGCGTCAACGGCACCGGGAAGACGACCACGATCGGCAAGCTCGCGCGGAAGCTCCACGAGCACGGGCGCTCGGTGCTCGTCGGCGCCGCGGACACGTTCCGGGCCGCCGCCGAGGAGCAGCTCGAGATCTGGGCGGACAGGGCTGAGGCGGATTTCGTCGGCGCGTCCCGTGGAGCCGATCCGGCCGCGGTCGCCTTCGACGCGGTCGAGGCCGCCCGCGCGCGCGATCGCGATGTCGTCATCGTCGACACGGCGGGGCGCCTGCATACGCAGTCGAATCTCATGGCCGAGCTCGAGAAGGTCCGCCGCGTCCTCGCGGGCCGCATCGACGACGCGCCACACGAGACACTCCTCGTTATCGACGCGACCACCGGGCAGAACGGCCTGCAGCAGGCCCGCCTGTTCGGCGATGCCGTCGGCGTCACGGGCGTCGCGCTCACGAAGCTCGACGGGAGCGCGCGCGGCGGCGTCGCCATCGCGATCGCGGTCGAGCTCGGCCTTCCGGTCAAGCTCGTCGGCGTGGGGGAGGGCGTGGACGACCTCCGACCCTTCGACGCGGGCGACTACGCTCGCGCGCTGCTCTCCGGCTGAGCGGCGAGAGTTCGCTCGTAGCGCGGAATCCCTCGAACCAGGGCTGTAGGTCGTTGCACCCCGCCGGGCGCCCGCGTACGCTACGACAAACCTGGAGCGACGCAGGCAAGGAGGACTGGGAATGGCTGTCGCACTGTTCATGCACTGGCCGGGTGTTACATCCGACCAGTACGACGCCGTCATGGCGAGGCTCGGCCTCGACGCGAACCCGCCTGCCGGCGGGATATTGCACATGGCGGCCGTGACCGACGACGGCGTCGAAGTATGTGACGTCTGGCAGACGGAGCAGGCATTCACCGGCTACCTCGAGCAGCGGTTGCTCCCTGCCGTCAGCGATCTCGGGATCAGTGGTGAGCCCGAGATCAGGCTGGTTCAGCTGCACAACCTCTACGCCGCCGACCCGGACATGATCGACCGGATCGGAGCCGTCTCGCTTCCGGCTGCGGTCGCGAGCTGGGCTGGCTGATTGCCTAATGGAGGCGCGGCCCGGCGGTCGCGCCTCCATCCAACGAGGTCAGCCGCCCGGAGTTATGACGGCTCTGTACGTCGTGGGCCCGGGGTTCGGGGCGACCACGACACGGATTCGGGTCACCTCGAACGTCATCGTGCCGAGATCGTGCTCCGCGATATACCCTGCGGCCGCTGTTGACGCCTCGGCAATCGCTATCGCGAGCGCAGTCGACGCTCCGGCCCTCTCCTCTTCGGGAAACGCCTGCGCTTCACCTTCGAACGAGGGCAGTGGATGACCACGTTGCGTCCGAGCAGGAGTGCTCATGGATCTCCCTTCGTCGCAGTGGCGGCAAGACTACTTCGAGGACCGCGACGCAACAACCTCGCGAGAGGCCGCGATCACGCCGTCGTAGCCGAGCTGACGGCCCTCGGCGCGCAGTTCGGCGAACCGCTCCTCTCCGAGCTTCTCGAGCAGATCAGGACGAAAGCGCGCCTCGATGGCCGGCTCGGCATACTCGAGCGGGCTGTCGCCCCGTAGGCGGTCGGCAGCGCCCCAGAGCCGGGCCGCGTGCTCGAAATGGCCGCTCGCGGCCGCATAGCCGCCCAGCGCACAGACGCACTCGGCGGTGCTGCGCTCGTCGGCGAGCACGGCGTAGATCGCGAGGCTCTCCTCGAGACGGGCCAGAACGTTCTCGAGGTCGTCTCGCAGGAGCCGGATGGTTCCGAGCATGCAGAGCGATGCCGCCGTGTAGAGCGAGTCGCCCAGGGCCCGCGCGAGCGCAAGCGTCTCCTCGAAGGCAGCTTCCGCGCGCTCTGAGTCGTCCGCGCCGAATGCCGCGACACCGAGGTGGTACGTCGCATCGGCGATCAAGAGCGGGTCGCCGAGAGCGCGGCGGAGCTCGACCGCTTCCTTCGCGTACGCAAGCGCGCGCTCGTGCTCTCCTCTCGTTCGTGCGACGTCGATGAGGATCGCGAGCACCCCGGAGGTCGCACGCGCGTCTCCGAGGTCGCGGGCCAGTCCAAGGGCCTCGTCGCAGAGCGTCGCGGCCCGCTCGCTGTCGCCCTGCCGAAGCGCGATGAACCCGAGCTCGGACAGCGCAAAGATCGTCTCGCGTCGCCGTTTCTCTGTGCGAAAGAGAGCGAGTGCATCCTCGAGCATGGGCACCGCGGCATCCCAGTCGCTCTGCGCGGTCGCTTGACGCCCGGCCGCCCACAGCGCGGCGGCGCGTACGTCGGCCGGCATCGTGTCCGCCAGCTCGAGACCGAGCGCCAGCAGGCGGCGCGCTTCGCTGACATGCGCATGCGCGCGCCAGAAGCGCTCGAGCGCGCTGATGGCTCGCAGTGCATCTTCGGCGCGACCGGACGAGAGAAGCCAGTCGAGGGCGACGGCCAGATTGTCGTATTCGCGCTCGAGGCGGTCCAGCCAGCCGACCTGGTCTGGGCCGGACAGCTCGGTCTCCGCCGTCCGCGTGAGATCGAGGAACCGCTCCGCATGTTTGCGGCGGAGCTCGTCGAGCTCGCCTACCGAGCTCAGGCGGTCGAGCGCGTGCTCACGAACCGTCTCGAGCATCGAGAGACGGACCTCGCCGTCGGTGACGTCGCTGCGGATGAGGCTCCACGCCACCAGCGCCTCCAGGTCGGCGAGGAAGCCGGCGTCAGCCTCGGCGACGGCCCGCGCGTCCTCGAGCGTGGCGCCGTCGGAGAAGACGGCGAGCGCCCCGTGGAGATCACGCTGGCGCTCGCTGAGCCGCTGGTAGCTCCAGTCGATCGCCGCACGCAGCGTTCGCTGGCGCTCGGGGAGATCGACCGGCCCTTCCATCTCGAGCGCCAGGCCTTCACCGAGTGCTCGGAGAATCTCAGCCGGCGGCAGAACCGCGAGTCGCGCAGCGACGAGCTCGATCGCGAGTGGTAAGCCGTCGAGCCTCCGGCAGATCTGCCGCACCGACTCGAGCGCTTCGGGGCGCAGCACGACGCCACGAGCGGCTGCCAGCTCGATGAAGAGGGTCGTCGCATCCTCGATCGACAGCGGTTGCAGCGGCAGGACGCGCTCGGTCGAGAGGCGAAGTGGAGCTCGGCTGGTCGCGAGGATGTCGATGTCGGGTGCGCGATCGAGAAGCTCGGCGACGTAGACCCCCGCCGGTGCGAGGTGCTCGAGGTTGTCGAGGAAGAGGAGCGCCCCCGTACCGCTGAGCGCATCCGCGATGCTCTCGAAGAGGGGTCGCCCAGGCGACTCGCGGACTCCGAGCGCGCGCGCGATCGCCTCGGGCACGAGCTCCGGATCCGTGACCGGAGCGAGCCCCACCAGATGCACCGGCCGGTCGAGCGCGGAGTTGGCCGCGACCTCGAGCGCGAGACGA
>JBKOYF010000010.1:0-4271 GCA_046725305.1 Actinomycetota bacterium | reverse complement strand
TGTCACTGCCGTCCGGGAGGCGATCGGGAAGGCCGAGCTCGTGCTGCTGCCGGGCTTCCCGCTCAGCCACCCCGACCACGAGTGGCTCGTACGGGCGCTCGTCGAGAGCGCGCCGCCCGCTAGGGGACTCGCCTTCTACGCGGAGCAGCCCTACGCGGCTCGGGCGGGAAATTCCGCCGCGCTCCCCTCGTGGCTCACCGAGCGCACCGGGCTGGCTCCTTCGCTCGCAGAGCTTCCAGGTTCCCCTCGGGCCCGGATCGCCAAGTGGCGCGCCGCCCGCCGCTACCGCTCGCAGCTTCCGCTCCTCGGCCTCCGCGGCCTTCGCAGTGGGACGCACGTCCTCGCGTGGAGGGCCGAGCTCGTCACGGGGACCTGGTTCGCGTGAGGCTCGTGATGACGCTGCTCGTGCGCGACGAGGCGGACGTGGTCGACGCCCAGATCGTGCACCACCTGAAAGCGGGCGTCGACTTCGTCATCGCGACGGACAACCGATCGTCCGACGGGACGACGGAGATTCTCGAGCGCTACGCGTCGGAAGGGCGTCTCCACCTGATCCGTGAGCCGGGGGACGACCTCAGGCAGAGCGAGTGGGTCACGCGCATGGCGCGCCTCGCCGCGACGGACTTCGGCGCGGACTGGGTGATCAACGCCGACGCGGACGAGTTCTGGTGGCCGGAGGGCGAGAGCCTCGCGGAAGTGCTCGACGCGGTCCCGTCCCACTTCGGCGTCGTGCGGGCCGCCTGGCGCAACTTCGTGCCCCGTCCGGACGGTCACGAGTTCTTCGCGGAGCGCATGACCGTGCGCTACTGCGCCCCGTCGTTCCACCCGCATCCGCTCAGTACCCACTCGAAGTCCGCTCACCGCGCCGACGCCGACGTGCGGGTGGGCCGTGGCAACCACGAGGCGTTCGCGCACGGGCTCAGGCCGATTCGCGGCTGGTACCCGATCGAGATCCTCCACTTCCCCGTCCGCTCGCTCGAGCACTGCCGGCGGAAGTACGTGACGCAGTTCGTCGCGCTCGGGCGGAACGCGGAGAAGGGCATTCCGGGGCACATGGCCGAGGCCTACCTCGCCTACCAGGCGGGTGACCTGGACGGCTTCTACGCGCCGCTCGTCGTCGACGACGTCGCGCTCGAGCGCGGCCTCGCGCAGGGCACGTACGTGGTCGACACGCGGCTTCGCGACAGGCTGCGGTCCCTCGGGTTCGGCGACGGGTCGTCGCCCAGCGCGAGGGGTGGATTCGAGCGCCGGGGCGTTCGGGAATCCGCGGCCTTCGCGGCGGAGTACTCGGCGCTGCAGGAGGCAGACCTGGGCCTCGCGCTGGCGTCGCGCGCCGACGCGGTCGAGTCGAGGATCGCCGCCCTGGAGCGGAGACCGCTCTCGAAGGTGCGCGCGGCGCTGCGGGGCCTGGCGTGACGCGAGCGTGGCAGCGTCTCGTCGCGTTCGTTCCGACGAGGCGCGCGACGGTCACCCTGTTCGCGCTCGCTCTCGTGGTGTACGGGATCGAGGCGCTCGGCTGGCCGATGGCGAAGGGCCGCGACACCTGGGACTACCTCGCCTACTACCTACAGCTCCTCGACCACGATCCACCGCTCTCGGAGCTCCAGCTGTTCCGCACGCCGCTCACGCCGATCGTCGTCGGGCTCCCGCTCGACGTCGGAGGGATCTGGGCGCTCGAGGCCGTGTTCGCCGTCCTGTACGGGGTCGCCGTCGTGGCGTGGAGCGCGACGGCACTGACGTTCGGGCGCCTCCCGGCTCTCTTCACGGCGGCGCTCCTCCTCCTCTACCCGGCGTACGCGACGCTCTACCACCAGGCGTCGAGCGACGCGGTCTTCGCGACAGGGCTCGCGCTGTGGGCGCTCCTCATCGCCCGAACGCTCCGGACGCCGAGCGGATGGGGGTTCGCAGCGGTGGGGGCGGGGATGGCGGTGCTCGTGCTGATCCGGCCGGCGAACCAGATCCTCCTGCCGCTGGCGCTCGTCCCCCTCCTGGCGCCGGTCGCCTGGCGGCGGCGGATCGTGTGGTCGGGCGCGTGTCTGGCGGGAGCGCTCGTTCTCCTCGGCGCGTGGGCCGCGCACAACGGCATCCGCTACGACGACACCACGGTCGCGCGTGGTGGGCGGGCGTGGGTGCCCTTCCTGCGGGTCTTCACGGACGACCGGACCATCGACCCGGACAACGGAGATGCGTCACGGCGGCTCGCGTCGCTCATCGACGCGCACGTCCTCGCCGAGCCCCCGCACGCCGGACTGCACGTGTCGCTCGAGGCCTACCTCGGCCACGGCTCGAACTACGAGGCGGTCCGGCTCATCGCGCTGTCCGACGACGTGCTCGGGCGCGACGAGAACTACCGCGTGCTGTTCGACTCCGCGCTGGAGGCGATCCGAGCTCATCCGGGCACGTACGTCCGCGGCGTCGCGGACACCCTCTGGGAGTTCCTGATGCAGCGCCCGCTCCGCGAGGGCATCGCGCCGCGTGCCCAGACCGCGCCCGCGCCTCCGCCGCGCACGTTCACGAGCGACGGAGTCGTGCTCCCGAACCCCCAGGCCTACGTGCTCGTAGAGGGGGTGCCCTACGGGTTCGTCTGGTGCGCGTCGGACTACATCGACTCCTGCACGCTGTCCGATCCGGCCCTCGTGTGGAGCGACCGCGGCCGGCAGGACCGCTACCGCGAGATCGTGTCGCAGGTGAGGGAGTGGGACGCCGAGCTCCCCTCGCGGACCGGTGGGGCGTTCGTCCCGGAGGTCGTGAACCGCATCACGCCGCGGTTCCCGCGCCCGCCGCTCTGGCTCGCCGTCGGCCTCGTCGCGCTCGTCGTCCGGCGTCCGGCAGGGTGGCGCACGATCGTCGTGCTCTGGGCGGGCGCCTTCCTTGTTCTGCTCGTGCACGCCGCCTCGCAAGGCGTCGCCCCGGAGTTCGCGCTGCCGCTCTATCCCGTGTTCATCGTGACCGCGCTCGGCGCGCTCGCGGGTGAGCGCAGGCCTCCGCGGTCGCTAGCATCGAGCGGGTGAGCCGCGGATCGAGCCTGGTCGACGAGCGGACGGACGACGCTGCTGCGACGGAGTCAGCGTCCGCCAACGGCGACGACGTCGTGCTCCCCCTGGACGAAGCGGCCGCCACGCGCGTCACCGTGATCCAGCCCGCGAGCCGCTGGCCGCGACTCGAGGTGTCCGAGCTCTGGCACTACCGCGATCTGCTTTGGACGCTCGTCTGGCGCGACATCGTCGTCCGCTACAAGCAGACGTTCCTCGGCGTCGCGTGGGCGATCCTCGTGCCGGTGTTCACCGCGGCCGTGTACGTCGTGGTCTTCGGGAAGTTCGCGAACTTCCCGTCGGGCGGGACGCCGTACCCGAGCCTCGTGATCGCCGGCGTGCTCCCGATGCAGTACTTCTCGTCAGCGCTGACGCTCTCGAGCATGAGCCTGCTCGCCAACCTCCAGCTCGTGACGAAGGTGTACTTCCCGCGCACCTTGCTCCCGCTCTCGTCCGTGTTCATCCCCTACCTCGACTTCCTCATCGGCCTGCCCGTCCTCGTCGCCCTCATGTGGTACTACGGAACGTGGCCGTCTGGGCTGCAGGTGCTGACTGCGCCCCTCTTCATGGGCCTCGCCGTGCTGACAGCGCTCGGGAGTGGGCTGTTCCTGTCGGCGGTGAACGTCCGCTTCCGTGACGTGCGGTACGTGATTCCCGTGATCCTGCAGGTGCTGCCGCTGCTCTCGGGCGTGATGTTCGCGGTCTCCGAGATCCCGAAGAAATGGCAGTGGATCCTCGCGCTCAACCCGATGACTGCGGTCATCAGCGGCTGGCGTTGGGCGGTGCTCGACGCGCCCGAGCCGAACTGGGGACAGGTCGGCGTCGGTGTCTCGGTCGCGACACTCTTCTTCGTCGTCGGGCTCGCGGTCTTCCGCTCCGCCGAGCCTCGATTCGCGGACACGATCTGATGCCGACCGTCATCAAGGCCGAAGGCGTCGCGAAGCAGTACCGGCTCGGCGAGCACCGGGCCGCCTACGGGACCCTCCGCGAGTCGCTCGCGCACGCGGGCCGACGTCTTGCGGGCCGCGAGCACAAAGCCGCGACCGAGCATGTCTGGGCGCTGCGGGACGTCACCTTCGACGTCCAACAGGGCGAAGTGCTCGGCATCGTGGGACGCAACGGGGCCGGAAAGTCCACGCTCCTCAAGGTGCTGACGCGCATCACCGCGCCAACCGCCGGGCGCGTCGAGATCCGTGGTCGAGTCGGCAGCCTGCTCGAGGTTGGCACGGGCTTCCATCC
>JBKOYF010000001.1:0-5313 GCA_046725305.1 Actinomycetota bacterium | reverse complement strand
CCGTGGGGCTGGATCCGCTCGACGACGGCCGCGCCGCGCTCGATCTCGACGCGGCGGTCGACTATGCACTCGCCTCCCTAGACTGACCTGGCCGTGTCGCCGCCCCGGGACCTCCGCGAGTGGATCGCGCTCCTCGAGCGCGAGGGCGAGCTCCGGCGCATCTCGGCCGAGGCCGACCCGGACCTCGAGATCACGGAGATCACGGACCGCGTCGTGAAGTCCGGCGGCCCGGCACTCCTCTTCGAGAACCCGAAGGGGTCATTGCACCCGCTCCTCATCAACCAGTTCGGCAGCGAGCGGCGGATGTGCCTGGCGCTCGGGGTCGAGACGCTGGACGACGCAGCGGCGAAGCTCGGCGACGTCCTCGACATGCAACCTCCCGAAGGGCTCCGAGAGAAGGTGCGAGGGCTCCTCAGGCTGAAGTCCGTCGCGGACTCGCGCCCGAAGGTCGTGTCGAAGGGCGCCTGCCAGGAGATCTTCTTCGAGGGTGACGACGTCGATCTCCGGCGGCTGCCGATCCAGCGCTGCTGGCCGGGCGATCCCGCACCGTTCATCACGCTCCCCGCGGTCGTCACCAAGGATCCGAACACGGGCGGGCGGAACGTCGGCATGTATCGGATGCAGGTGATCGACGGCCGCTCGACGTTCATGCACTGGCAGATGCACAAGGACGGGCGAGCGGATCTGCTCGCCGCCGACGACGGCCGCATTCCGGTCGCCGTCGCGATCGGCCTCGACCCGGTGACGGCGTACGCCGCGAGCGCACCTCTTCCGAGGCACCTCGACGAGCTCATGCTCTCGGGCTTCCTTCGTGGCGAGCCGGTCGAGCTCGTACGGTGCAAGACCGTCGACCTCGAGGTTCCCGCGAGCGCGGAGATCGTCCTCGAGGGCCACGTCTCAAAGGACGACGTCGGCATCGAGGGCCCGTTCGGCGACCACACGGGGTACTACTCGCACGCGGAGCCGTTCCCGATCTTCCGCCTCTCCGCGCTCACGATGCGACGCGACGCGATCTACGCCTCGATCGTGGTCGGAAAGCCTCCGGCGGAGGACGCCTGGCTGGGCAAGGCGACCGAGCGGATCTTCCTCCCCGCGGTGCGGATGACGCTCCCCGAGCTCGTCGACTACGACCTTCCGGTCGCGGGCGCGTTCCACAACTGCGTGATCGTCTCGATCCGCAAGGCCTATCCGGGGCACGCGCAGAAGGTCATGCACGCGCTCTGGGGCCTGGGCATGCTCGCGCTGTCGAAGTCCATCGTCGTCGTCGATGCGCACGTCGACGTGCACGACTACGAGGACGTGTTCTTCCGGGTCACGGCGAACGTCGACCCGAAGCGGGACGTCCTCATCACGGAGGGCCCGCTCGACCACCTCGACCACGCCCCCGGACGCCAGTTCTACGGCGGCAAGCTCGGGATCGACGCGACGCACAAGCTCCCGGAGGAGGACGCCCGCCCGTGGCCCGAGGAGATCGTCATGTCCGACGAGATCCGCGAGCGCGTGACGCGCCGCTGGCCCGAGTACGGCCTCGATGCCTTGTCCTGACACGCGTCCTCTCGAATGTGCAGAATCCTCGCGTCGCGACAGTCGTCACGTCGTTGACATGGCCGATCGCCGGTCGATTGAATCCAGGCAAGGCGCTAGTTGAGCGACACGAGCAACAACACCCCGCACGCACCTGGCCCGAGCCTCTGGCCCATCGGCTTCGCGATCGGGATTGCGTGCCTCCTGCTCGGGCTCGTCGTCAGCTGGATCGTGGCGGCGATCGGTGCCGTCCTCGCGGCCGTCTTCGGGATCCTGTGGGCGCGAGAGGTCACGCGCGAGGTGCGCGAGGAGGTGCCGCACATCGCGCCGGAAACGCGCGCGGTCGCGGACGTGCCGTCGGTCGCGCCGGCCGTCGCCGTCACCGACGAGCCGCTTCCGGGCTATACGCGGTCGCGGTTCCTCGAGGCGTCGACGCTCGGGCTCGGTGCGGCGATCGGGGCCGTCGTCACGCTCCCCGTCCTCGGCTTCATGGTCCTCCCGTCGTTCACGAACGTCGAGGAGCACGAGGCCGACCTCGGCCCCGTCGACAACTTCCCCCAGGGGGAGTACGTCATCGCCTCGTACCTCTCCAACCCGAAGGCGGGTGAGGTCAGCCGCCGGACGGCGTTCGTCCGAAACAACGGCGCGACCGACTCGGGCGACCCGAGCTTCACGATCCTCTACAGCCGCTGCGTCCACCTCGGATGCCCCGTTCAGCCGAACGGGCCGATCGACGAGAAGGCGAGGAAGGACGTGAACGGCGTCGAGCTCCGGCCGGTGCTGGCGCAGTCCTTCGGCTGCCCGTGTCACGGCGGCCTGTACGACGCGGAAGGCAACCGGCGGGCAGGCCCGCCCGTACGCTCGCTCGACCGCTACACGTTCTCGATCAAGAACGGAAATCTCGTCCTCGGCGAGCTGTACGCCGTCGGGAGTGTGTCGGGGACGGGCGCCAGCGCGCAGATCTCGCGCTATCCCTGGGCGACGCCCGGCACGCACGTGGACGGGATCGAGGCATGGCTCTATCCGATCGTCCCGAGCCAGGTGACGGGGTAGGAGCGCGGTGCCGAAGAAGACGAAGCGGCAACAACTCGTCGACCTGGCCGTGCTCGCGCCACTCGACTGGGTGGACGAGCGCACGGCGGCCGTCCGTGGCACGAAGTGGTTCCTCTTCCGGAACGTCCCGCGCGACGTCAGCTGGGCGCAGACGCTCGGCTCCGCCGCGCTGACCGCGTTCATCGTGCAGACGCTGACAGGCGTGATCCTGGCGATGTACTACGAGCCGTCGGCGGCGATCGACCCGATCACGAAGAAGCCCGTCGCGTACTCGTCGATCCAGGCGATCACGAGCGACCTCACGCTCGGCTGGCTTGTCCGTGGGATGCACCGCTGGGGCGCCAGCGTGTTCATCATCCTGCTCTTCCTGCACATGGGCCGCGTCTTCCTGTTCGGCGCGTACAAGTACCCGCGCGAGCTCACGTGGATCACCGGCGTCCTGATCCTCGCCACGGGGATGCTCATGGGCTTCACGGGCTACCTGCTCCCGTGGGACCAGACCGCGTACTGGGCCTCGGCGGTCGGGATCAACCTGAACGGGACGGCGCCGTTCGCCGGGCCGTGGCTGGCCCAGTTCCTCGCGGGTGGGCCCGAGATCGGCCCGGAGACGCTGCCGAAGTTCTACTCCTTGCACATGCTGCTGTTACCCGGCGCGCTCATCGCGCTCATCGGCGTGCACATCTACCTCGTGACGCGGCTCGGCGTGTCCTCGCCCCCGTGGTCGGATGAGGCGGCGGGGCGAGATCGTCCGCCCGTGCAGCCGACGGGCACCCGCGCGGGGCTCGTACGCGGCTCGGGGGGCGGGGACTGATGGCGCGCGACCTCGGCGAGCTGAACCGCGAGGACTTCGCTCGCTACAAAGACGACGTCAAGAAGGAAGGGAAGCCGTTCTTCCCGCCGGCGATCTACCACGACACGGTCATGTCGCTCATCGTCGTGTGCGTGATCGTCGCGCTCGCGGCGATCTGGTACTACGACGCCGACGGGGTGAAGTCCGGGATCCTCGGCCCCTGGTACACCGAACCGGCGGACCCGGGCACGACGGACTTCGTGCCCAGGCCCGACTGGTACTTCTACTTCCTCTTCTACCTCCTCCGGATCTTCAAGTGGCCGGAGACGGTGTTCATCGCGACCGTCGGCATCCCGACGATCGCCCTCATCCTCCTTCTCGGCCTTCCGTTCTTCGACCGACGGCGTGAGCGGCGGCCGACGCACCGGCCCGTCGCCATGGTCGCCGCCGTTCTCACGATCATCTCGATCGCGACCCTCACGTGGAAGGGGGCGACGGCGAAGGAGGCGCTCGGCTCGGAGCTGATCCTGCTCGTGCCGTCGTGGGCGGAGCAGCAGGGGTTCACCGGCAACGAGGAGGCGACGAAGGGGGCCACGCTCTTCGCGCAGTCCGGCTGCCTCAACTGTCACACCTACCTCGGGCAGGGAGGAGGAAACCTGGGCGCACCCGACCTCTCGTCCATCGGCGCGACGAACGACCAAGCCTTCTTCGTCCAGTACCTGACGAACCCGGCCGCCTTCGGGAACCAGGTCATGGGCTCGTACGCCTACCTCGGCCAGGACAACCTCCAGGCGCTCGGGGCATTCCTCGAGGCGTCGAAGGGCGGCAAGTAGCGGCCGGGTTCCGCGTACGCTTGACGCGTGCGCGTCTTCCTCGGAGTGACCGGCGCATCCGGCGCCCCGTACGCCGAACGGCTACTGCGCGCGCTCGCCGCGGTGGACTGCGAGATCGGGCTCACCGCCTCGCGGTCGGGGATCGAGGTGCTCGCGACCGAGCTCTACCGGGATCCGTCGCTGGCACGGGAGGAGGTGCTCGAGCGCTTCGTCGGCGACGCTGCCTCACAGGTGACGGTCTACGGCGAGAACGACTTCCGCAGCCCGTACGCGAGCGGCTCTGCGCGCGTCGACGCCTACGTGATCTGCCCGTGCTCGATGGCGACCGTCGGCACGCTCGCGTCCGGGGCGATGCAGAACCTCATCCACCGCGCCGCGTCGGTCGCGCTGAAGGAGCGCCGGAAGCTCGTGCTCGTCCCACGCGAGACGCCGCTCTCCTCCATCCATCTACGTGGGCTCGCGAGGCTGAACGAGGCGGGTGCGGTCATCCTGTTCGCCGCGCCCGGCTTCTACCACGGTGCGGCGACCATCGACGATCTCGTGGACTTCGTCGTCGCCCGCTGCCTCGACCAGATCGGGATCGACAACGCGCTCGTCGCACGTTGGGGAGAGCCCTCATGACCTACGAGTCGGGCACCCTCGAGCCGGAGGCCGTGCGCGGGATGTTCGACCGCATCGCACCGGTGTACGACGTGATGAACCGCGTCATGACCGCGGGCCTCGACCAGCGCTGGCGGCGTCTCGCGGCTGCGGACGTGGTGTGGCCCGGCGACCGTGTCTTGGACGCATGCTGCGGGACGGGTGCCCTCGCCGTCGAATGCGAACGTCGCGGAGGACGCGTCGTCGGGCTCGACTTCTCGGAGCGGATGCTCGAGCGCGCGCGGAAGAAGTCCGGCGCGATCGAATGGGTTCAGGGCGACGCGCTCGCACTCCCCTTCGAGGAGGGTACGTTCGACGCCGCGACGGTCGGCTTCGGCGTTCGGAACCTCGCCGACCTCGAGGGCGGGCTGCGCGAGCTCGCCCGCGTGCTCCGCCCCGGCGGAAAGCTCGCGGTCCTCGAGATCACGCGACCGCGAGGGCTCCTCAAGCCGTTCTTCCGGCTCTGGTTCGACG
>JBKOYF010000033.1:0-15357 GCA_046725305.1 Actinomycetota bacterium | reverse complement strand
GCTCACGACCGAGTTCTCGCTCCCGGGCCGCTTCCTCGTATACGTCCCGAACGGGGAAGGCTCGGGCGTGTCGCGTCGGCTCGAGGACGCCGAGCGCACGCGGCTGAAGGAGATCGTGCGCAAGCTGGTTCCCATCGGCGGCGGCATCATCGTGCGGACCGCTGCGGAGGGCGCCTCGGCGGAGGACATCGAGCGCGACCTCGTCTTCCTGCAGCGCCTGTGGAAGACCATCCAGGCCAACGCGAAGAGCGCCGATCCGCCGACACTCGTCTACGAGGAGGCGGAGCTGCCGCTGCGCATCGTGCGAGATCTCTTCGCGGGCGACTTCGTCGGCGCTCGCATCGACGACGACCGGACGCATCGCCGAATCGTCAGCTACCTCAAGAAGACGTCGCCGCACATGGTCGAGCGTGTCCATCGCTATCGGGACAAGGAGCCGCTGTTCGAGGCGTCTGGCGTCGACGCCGAGATCCGCTCGACGCTCGATCGTCGCGTCGACCTACCCTCGGGGGGCTACCTCGTCTTCGACTACGCCGAGGCGTTCACCGTCATCGACGTCAACACCGGGCGCTTCGTCGGGTCTCGCGGAAAGAGCGCCCAAGGACGCCTCGAGGACACGATCGTCAAGAACAACCTCGAGGCGGTCAAGGAGGTCGTGCGGCAGCTTCGACTCCGTGACATCGGCGGGATCATCGTCATCGACTTCATCGACATGGCGAACCCGAAGAACCGCGAGACGGTGGAGGAGGCGCTTCGCAGCGAGCTGGAGCGCGACCGCACGAAAACCTATGTGGTCGAGATCTCCCCGCTCGGGCTCGTCGAGATGACCCGGCAGAACGTCACGGACGGCCCGCGCGAGATCCTCACGAACCGCTGCCCCGTATGCGACGGCGACGGTATCGTCGTCTCGGACGCGACGCACGCGCTCGAGATCGAGCGTCGGCTCCGTGCCCTCGCCAAGGGCTCTCGAGTCCAGGCGTTCAGGGTCGCGGTCCACCCTCGCGTACTCACGCTCCTCGTCGGCGCGGGAGGAGCGAGGCTCGAGGCGCTCGAGGCCGCAGCGCGGAGACGTTTCTACCTCGTTCCCGCAGCCGGAAACGGACACCTCCATCTCGATCACTTCGAGGTGGTCGGCCAGGGGAAGCTCGAGGCGCTTCGTCCCGAGGCGCCCGTGGAGGAGGGCACAAACGTCGAACTGAAGCTCGTCGAAGTCGGGCTGTACGACCCGGCGGCGGCCGTCGGCAAAGTCGGCGCCGACTACGAGGTCGTCGTCGGCGGCGCTGCGAAGCTCGTCGGCAAGAAGGTCACCGCCACCGTCGGCCGGGCCCTCGACGGCGTCGCGTATGCGACGCTCGCGGACGCTACGGGCTCCGGCCAGTCGCCGATCACGTTCGAGGCCGAGGCCGAGAAACCCACTCGCGCGCCGCGAGGCAAGAAGGAGGCCGAGGAGCCCGACGCGCTCGACGTCGGCGAGCCTTCCGAGGAGCTCGTTGCGGCCGACACCGTCGAGACTGCCGAGATCGAGGCCGAGGCCGAGCCGGCAGAGGAGGCAACCGTGAACGGTCAGCCGAAGAAGAAGCGCACGCGGAGGGGCTCCCGCGGCGGCCGCGGCCGCAAGAAAGCTGCCGCGGAGGCCACCGAGGAGTCCGGCGCCGAAGGCGACGGACGAGCGGCCCCGCGGATCCACGTTCCGCCGGCGGATCTCGACGCCGTCGCCGAAGCAGCGACAGAGACCGTGGTAGAGACGCCGGGCCCGGAGGAGGGCGTCTCCGAGGCCGGTGCGGACGGCGCGGCCAAGCGGAAGCGCTCGCGCAGGGGCTCACGCGGTGGCAGGAAGCGGCGGAAGACCGCGACGAACGGCGACGACGCGGCGACAATCACCGGCGAGGAGCACGTGGGCGAGGAGCACGTGGGCGAGGAGCAGGTCGCCGTCGCCGACGCTCCCGAGTACGTGCCGATGTCCGAGTGGATCGACGACTTCGGCTCCCCCCGCTGATGTAGGAGGACTTGGCGAAACAGCCTCTGTGCCGCCGGGAGCGCCGCTCGTCGCCACGATCCGGCGTCCTCAGTCGCCCCAATACGTCAAGTATTGGGGCTCCCTGGGTCCTTGCCTCGCGGCGACGAGCGGCACTCCGGCGACCCCCCTGCCGCCAAGCCCTCGACGGAATCGGTATCATGCGGCGGCTTTGCGGGCCATCCGCCCGCTTCGACCTTCCGAGGAAGCCATGGCGTACGCGATCATCAAGGTTGCCGGAAAGCAGTACCGCGTCCGCGAGGGCGAGCGCCTGCTCGTCGACCGCCTTCGCGATGACGAGGGCGCGACCTTCGCTCCCGCCGTCCTGCTCGTCGGCGGAAACGGAGCCGCAGAGCTCGAGCCGGGCACAGGCGTGGTCACCGCGAAGGTCCTCGGCGACGCGAAGGGCCCGAAGATCCGGATCGGCAAGTACAAGAAGCGCACCGGCTACCGTCGCCATACCGGCTTCCGAGCCTCGCTCACGCAGATCGAGATCGAGTCCATCGGGGCAGCCAAGTCGACACGGGTGGCGTCGAAGTCGAAGCCGAAGGTGGAGAAGCCGCAGAAGCCCGAGGAGAGCGTCGCCCCGGTCGCCCCTGCGTCTGGCGATCTGCCCGAGGGCTACGCCGACATGACGATCGCGGACATCAAGGCCGCGACGAGCGGGTGGAGCCCGGCGGCGATCGCGGCCGCGCTCGACTACGAGCGGGAGCACGGGCAGCGCAAGGGCGCTCTCGCTGCGCTCGAGTCCGCCCTCGCGCAGCAGGGAGGTGAGCGCTAGTGGCACACAAGAAGGGTCTCGGCTCCTCGCGCAACGGTCGCGACTCCGAGTCGAAGCGACTGGGCGTGAAGATCTTCGCGGGCCAGTCGGTGAAGACGGGAATGATCATCGTCCGCCAGCGCGGGACGAAGTTCCGGCCCGGCCCCGGTGCGGGCCGCGGCCGCGACGACACGATCTTCGCGCTCCGCGACGGCACCGTCGAGTTCCGTCGCTCGGGCGACAAGCGCTTCATCTCGGTCGCGGCTCAAGCGGAGTAGGTCGGGCGAGGCTCGCCTCGCCCTGGCCGTCAGCAGCGATGTTCCACGACCGTGCGCACATCGACGTCGAAGCGGGCCGCGGCGGCGACGGCGGGCTGAGCTTCCGCCGCGAGAAGTACGTACCGAAAGGCGGCCCCGACGGCGGTGACGGGGGCCGGGGAGGCGACGTCGTGGTCGTCGTCGACCCGACGCTTCGTGATCTCTCGAGCTTCCGGCGCGTCAAGCGGGTCAAGGCCGGTCGCGGCGGAAGCGGACGCGGGACCAAGAAACACGGAGCCGACGGCGAGACCGCCGAGCTGCGCGTGCCCGTCGGCACGCAGCTCCTCGACGGCGACGGGCGGCTCGTCGCCGACCTCGCAGTCGCAGGCGGCCGCTTCGTCGCTGCGCGGGGAGGCCAGGGCGGACGCGGGAACGCTCGCTTCGCGACGCCGACGAGGCAGACTCCGCGGTTCGCCGAGACTGGGCTCCCCGGCGAGGAGCTCGAGCTCGAGCTTCGGCTCAAGCTCGTCGTCGACGCGGCTCTCGCCGGCTTACCGAACGCCGGGAAGTCCTCGCTGCTCCGCAGGATCTCGAACGCGAGGCCGAAGGTCGCGGACTACCCGTTCACGACGCTCGAGCCCGTCCTCGGCGTCGTCGACGGGCCAGATGCGCGGCAGCTGACCGTCGCCGACGTGCCCGGGCTGATCGAGGGCGCCGCGGAGGGAGCAGGCCTGGGCCATCGCTTCCTCGCCCACCTCGAGCGTGCTCGCCTGCTCGTCCACGTCATCGACGCGTCCGAGCCGGACCTGGAGGAGCGCTTCAGCACGATCGACGGCGAGCTCTCGGCCTACGGCGCGGGCCTCGACTCCAAGCCGCAGATCGTGGTGCTGAACAAGATCGACCTCCTCGAGCGCGTTCCGGACTTCCCCGTGTCGGACGAGCGGATCGTCAGCGTCGTCGCGATCTCGTGCGCGACGGGCGCCGGCATCGACGAGCTCAAGGTCGCGCTGTTCGAGCTCCTGCCGGCGGAGGCGACCACGCCGCCGCCTGACGACAGCGTTCCCGAGTTCCTCGAGTACAGGCCGCGCGCCCGCATGCAACCGCGGTTCAGGATCCTTCGAACGGATCGCGGCTACCGCGTCGTCGGTACCCCTCCGCCTGCCGACGAGCTCGAGGAGGCTCTGCGCCGGATCGGCCTCAAGCGTGGCACCGAGGTCGAGGTGGGGGAGGAGACGCTCGAGTGGCAGTAGTCGGCATCCTCGGCGGTGTCTTCGACCCCCCGCACCTCGGCCACGTCGCTCTCGCGCGCGCGGCCGTTCGCGAGCTCGGCCTCGAGAAGCTCCTGGTCCTCGTGGTCGCCGACCCGGGCCACAAGCGCGCGACGCTGCCCGCGGAGACGAGGCTCGAGCTCGCGCGCCTCGCCTTCACAGACGTTCCCGAGGCGGTTGTCGAGCTCGATCCGCATGCGCGCACCGTGGACTCGCTCGAAGAGCGCAGGCTCGAGGACGCGGTGTTCATCCTCGGCGCCGACGAGCTCGCGGACTTCGAGAGCTGGAAGTCGCCCGACCGGGTCCTCGAGCTCGTGCAGCTCGGAGTTGCCATGCGCCCAGGGACGACGGGCGGCGAGCTCGACGCGGCACGGAGCCGACCGTCGGTGCCCGAGCATGTCGTCGTGTTCGAGATGGAGCCCGTCGCGATCTCCTCGTCGGAAATCCGTGACCGGGTCGCGCGGGGAGATCCGATCGACCAGCTCGTACCGTCGTCTGTCGCGCGGGAGATCTCCCGCCTGGGTCTCTACTCGGGGCCTCAGTAGACTGGAAGACGTCGACGAGGACGCGAGAGAGACCGACCTGAATCCACTCGAGCAAGCACGCCGAACCGCCGCTCTCTGCCAGGAGAAGCTGGCGACCGACGTCACCATCCTCGACATGCGGGGCGTCTGCGACTTCACCGACTTCTTCGTGATCGCGACGGGCCGCAACGCGCGCCAGACGAAGGCGATCTACGACGAGGTCGCCGGTGTCCTCAAGCAGGAGCACGGCCTCCTTCCCCGCTCGTCGGCCGGCGCGACGGAGGCAACCTGGATCGTCGCCGACTACCTCGACGTCGTGCTCCACCTCTTCACGCCGGACACGCGAGGCTTCTACCGGCTCGAGGAGCTCTGGAGCGACGTGCCCTCGGTCGAGCTCGAGGCCGCGACCGCCTAGCGCGGGTCGTCGTCAGCCGGGAGATCGAGCGCGGCTGCACCCGTGAGTGTCGGCGTCAAGGGCCGTCGGGGTTCGCGCACGCCGACGCCTCCCTCTGCCTCGTCGTCCCAGCTTCCGGTGGACGCCGAGCCTCCGAAGAGCGCGCGCACGAATCTCGCGACCCGCCTGCGCAGCCCGAGCATTCGTCGGCGTCGTGGGAACACTCCGGACAGGGTAGCGCGTTCACTGTTGTCCGATTCGCCAACTATCCTGTGGGAATGCTGACGACCGACCAGAAGGGCGCGATCGCGGAGGCCGAGATAACCGCTGCAGCCGTCCAGCTCGGAGTTGGCGTGTACAAGCCGGTGTTCGAGGGCGGCCGCTACGACCTCATCTTCGAGATGGAGCGCTCCCTGATACGCGTCCAGTGCAAGTGGGCCCTGCGTCGAGGCGGGGCGATCGCGGTCCGGTGCTACTCGTGTCGACGAGGCCCTGGAGGAATGGTCGTTCGGAGGTACTCCCCCGATGACGTCGATCTCATTGCCGCGTACTGCCTTGATACGGGTCGGTGCTACGTCCTACCACCGGCGTTGTTCTCGGATCGACGGGTCGTCCACCTTCGCGTCGCGCCGAGCCGCAACAACCAGCGACGTGGCATCAACTGGGCGAACGACTTCGAACTCGGCGCTAGACTGACATCTCTTCTTGGGGCCGTAGCTCAGTTGGGAGAGCGCCAGCGTGGCACGCTGGAGGCCACGGGTTCGAGCCCCGTCGGCTCCATCTCGAGGTCCGCACTGCGGGCCTCACCTGTCGATTACTTCGTGGCCCGTTCGTCGTCGTATTGAATGACAGCGGTGCAGCGGTGGGCTGCGCCAGACGACAGGGAGGAGACACATGGCAGGCCAGATGGTGCACCTCGAGATCCCGGCGGGCGACACCGCCAAGGCCCAGGAGTTCTGGGGCTCGCTCTTCGGCTGGCAGTTCCAGGAGTTTCCGGGCGCTCCCGGCGGCTACTTCATGACGCGGTTCTCCGAGAACACCGGAGGCGCGATTTACGGCGCCGAAGGGGCCAAGCGCGGGACGCGCGTGTACTTCGACGTGGATGACGTCAACGCCGGGGCTGCGCGCGTCGCCGAGCTCGGCGGCGAGTCCGGCGAGGCGACGCCCGTGCCTGGCATGGGCTGGTTCTCGATCTGCAAGGACCCCGAGGGCAACGAGTTCGGGCTCTGGCAGACGGACGACAGCGCTCCCGGCGCATAAGCCGTTCGATCCGACGGTAGAGGGGGCGGCGGCCGTGTCGCCGCCCCGGGCCGTCCCCCACGCGCGCTGCTAGAACCTCGGTGACAGCGACGCGAAAGGGGCGGTCATGCCCTTCTACCAGTCTCGCGGGCAGCTCCCGCGAAAGCGCCACATCGTTTTCCGCGAGAACGGTCGGCTCCTGACCGAGGAGGTCATGGGCCTCGAGGGCTTCACCGGCAACGAGTCGATCCTCTACCACCTCGAGTCGCCCTGTCGCGTGAAGGAGCTCGGCGCATTCACCCCCATCGAGCGCGAGGAGTGGGTTCCGGAGACGCACGCGCATCGCCTCCAGAACACGTACGACGTCCCGCCTACGGGAGACGAGATCTCCGGACGGCGGACGCTCATGTGGAATGCGGACGTCGAGATCTCCTTCTGCCGGCCCGAGGGCTCAATGGACTACTTCTTCCGCAACGGCGAGGGCGATGAGGTCGTCTTCGTGCACGAGGGTCGCGGCACGCTCGAGACGATCTTCGGCGACGTCCCGTACAAGGACGGCGACTACGTCGTGATCCCGCGCGGCACGACCTACCGCTTCATGCCGGAGGGGCCGCAGCGCTACCTCGTGTTCGAGACGCCGGGGCTCATCGAGATCCCGCGTCGCTATCGGAACGAGTACGGGCAGATCAAGGAAGGCGCTCCGTACTACCACCGCGACATCCATCCGCCGACGGAGCTGCACACGCGGCGCGAGCGAGGCGAGTTCCTCGTCAAGGTGCGCGTGCGTGGCGGCTACCAGGAGTACGTGCTCGACTACCACCCCTTCGACGTCGTCGGTTGGGACGGCTTCCTCTACCCGTGGACGTTCTCGATCCACGACTTCGAGCCCATCACGGGCCGCATCCACCAGCCGCCGCCCTCCCACCAGACGTTCCAGGGCCAGAACTTCGTCATCTGCTCGTTCTGCCCGCGCAAGCTCGACTTCGATCCCGAGGCGGTTCCGATCCCGTACCACCACAGCAATCTTCAATCGGAGGAGATGATCTACTACGTCTCCGGCAACTTCGGCTCGCGCAAGGGGATCTCGGTGGGATCGATCACGCTCCATCCGTCGGGGCTCCCGCACGGGCCCCAGCCGGGGCTCGCGGAGAAGTCGCTGGGCGTGGCGGAGACCACCGAGCTCGCGGTCATGTGCGACACGTTCCGGCCCTTGAGGCTCTCGACCTTCGCCCGCGACCTCGACGACGGTCACTACGCCTATTCGTGGTACGAGCCTCCGTCGGAGGAGCCAAGCCTCGCGGGCGTGACGAGCCACCTCTAGAAGCGTGGACGCCGATCGCTTCCTCGAGCGGCTTTCCGGCCTGTTCGACGACTTCCCTCGCTCCGAGCACCCGATCGACAGGCGGTTCGCGCCGGTCGCGGAGGAGGTCGAGAACCTCGCCCGCGAGAACAACCTCGCCCTCCTGAACCTCGCTGCGGCCTGTCTCGGCGAAGGAGAGGCCTACGTCGAGGTCGGCGTCTTCCACGGCGCCAGCTTGATCGCGGCGATGCTCGGGAACGAGGACAAGGAGTTCGTCGGCATCGACAGCTTCGGATTCCGCGACGCGACGCTGGAGAAGGTCGAGGCGAACCTCGCCCGCTTCGGCCTCACGCCGCCGACCATACTCGTCGGCGACGCGTTCGAGCTCGTCCCCGCGGGCAAGCTCGGCGACACCGCGATCGGGGTCTGGTACTACGACGCCTCGCACTCGTACGAGTCGCAGCTCGAGGGGCTACGGATAGCGGAGCCGTTCCTCGTGTCGGGTGCGCTGATCGTCGTCGACGACACGGATTGGGACGACGTCTCGCGCGCGATGGACGACTACCTCGTGTCTCAGCCTCGCGCTCGTCGCATCCTCGCGCTCGACGGCAAGGATCGAGGCGCACCCCAGTGGTGGGAGGGGATGCAGGTCTTCGTCTGGGACCGATAAGTACGTTCGCCGCGCCTGCCGCCGCGAAGCGATCTTGGCTCGCTGCAAAGAGTTACGTGCCGCGAATCGTCAGCCGGCGGTTCAGCACGATCCCGCTGATGTCGTTCAGGGCGAATGTCGCGGTGTACGTCTGACCCTTGACGACCTTGAAGCGAAGCCGCGCTGAGATCGTGCAGTCGGTCTTGAGCGGGGACGTCTGCTGGTCCACGGCGATCAGCCTGCCACCTCGGTAGACGCGCCAGGTCATGCCGATCGACGTGCCCGTGGGATCCGTGGCGCAATAGCGGCGCGTGTAGAGGTTGACGAGCGGCGTGAGCGTCCCGCCCCGAACCGGCACGACGCCGTTCCGCGGATCGAGTGGCCCCGCGCTGAGGCGGAAGCGCGTGGGAGACGATCCCTTGGGCGTCCCGTTCTGCGTGTAGATGCCCGACTCCCACGGCTGTCCCGGGTCGTCCTGGTAGACGAACCAGATGAACATGTTCACGTACGGAAGGCGGGCGGCCATGGAGATCGACTGCTGGATGTATGCCGCCTGCTTCGCGTACGAGACCCCGAGCGAGTCCTGAGGCCTCGTCTGGTGGCCGTACTCGTCGATCCAGATCGGCACGGTCGTGCGCTTGAACCACCTCTTCAAGTTGTCCTCGAACCGAGGCAGCGACGCGAGCGAGACGTTCGGCCACTTGACGACCTGGCTCGGCGGCGAGTTCGGGTTGAACGGATACGGGTGATGCGACCATGCGTCGAACTTGAGGCGCGGGTTCGCCTTCGCCACGAGCTCCGCGAACTTGCCGGGCGTGTGGGTCGGGCGAAGGCCGGTGGGCTTGTCGCTCCCGCGTGCTGACGTCTCGCCGATCGCGACCTGCGCCCGCGGGTTCCCCGCCTTGATCCCGGTGTAGGCGGCCGCGGCGAGCTTCGCGTAGTTGGCCGGGGCGACGGAGCGCCCGCGCCTGTCGAACTGGGGTGTGAGGAAGAGCTGGAGGTTCGGCTCGTTCCAGATCGACCAGAAGCGCACGAACGGGTAGCCGTCGAAGCGGCCCGAATACCGTGACGCGATGGCGCGCGCGAAGGACGTGAGGTCCCCCAGCCGCGTCGGCATGACGTTCGGGCTCTTGTCGCCGTTCGCCCACCGAGGCGTCCCCGAGATGGTGAGGAGAACCTCCTGGTCGTTCTCCTGCGCTGCAAGCACGGCCTCGTCGACGTCGCCGAGCTCATACGTGGGGTCGAAGGGATCCGTGGCTGTGGTCGGCCTCGTCTTCGCCACGAGGTTCCACTGCACGAGCAGCCGGATGATCGAGGCGTTCGCCCGTGCTGCGCCGTCGACCCGCGCCTGCCGGTTCGCGACCCAGCGGAAGCTCGGATCGTCGTGGAAACCCACCCACATCCGCTCTGCGGCGAACGATGCCGGCGCAGCGAGCCCGGCGAGTACGGACAGAACGATGACGAGGCGGGCTATACGTCTCACACGTGTCTCCTGAGGCGGCAAGTAGGGCGGTCGGAAGTTCCGCGCACCCTAGCGGCTGCAATGTGAGGCTTGTGTTAGCAACCGCGCGAGGCCTCGTGTGGTGTGTGGCGTAGACTGGTCGACGTGAGCTCCACCGCATGGGAGGCGATCTTCATGCTCGTCGTGCTGAAGATCCCGATGGTGTACCTCGGACTCGTGGTGTGGTGGGCGCTTCGCGCCGAGCCGCGACCCGATGCCGGCTCGGACGAGCTGGGCGTCGTCGTGCCGCTCACCCCGTGCACCTGGGACGACTGGAAGCGCGGGCGTCCGCGGGGAGGCATCCCGCGACCTCTTCGCGCGTCGGTGCGGCGGGCAGCTGCACGGGCGCCGGTTGCATGAGCGCCGTCGCCGAGACCCAACGCTCCGATCGTGTGGCCGGGTTCCTGTGCGCGTTCTCGTTCACGCTCTCCGGGCTCGCCATCGCCCGAAGCCCGGGCGTCCTCGCCACCGCCGCGATCGTCCTGGCACTCGTCGCGACCCGCATGACGCAGAAGCACCGCACCCTGGCTGCGGCCGCCGTCGCCGCCGGAGCCGTCGCCTTCGTGCTCGGGATGGTCGTCGCCGTCTTGACCGACAGCGGTCTGTACTAGCGTCTCGACGACGAAGCGCCGATGACGTCACTCCAGTCGTCCGGGCTCAACTCCGGCTACGTCGGACAGCTCCTCGAGCAGTACCTCGAGAATCCCGAGGCGGTGGATCCCGCCTGGCGCGAGCTCTTCGAGAACGGGGACGAGGCGGTGCTCGCCACGCTGCCGGGCCTCGACCGCCTCGTCGGTCGCCGGCTCGAAGCGGGGAACGGGGGCACGAGCGATGCGGGCCTGGCGGCTGTCGCCGCCCCGCCGATGCCTCAGCCCGTCCCGCTCCCCGCGCCCCATGCCGAGCCCCCGCCGGCCGCCGAGGTCGGCGAGCTGACCGCCGCCGTCGCGGCGGCGATGTCGCTCGTAAAGGCGTATCGGACGCACGGCCATCTCATCGCTCACCTGGATCCGCTCGGCTCCGAGCCGCCGGGGGATCCCGCGCTCGACGAGACGAGGCTCGAGCCTCCTTTGACGGAGGAGCTGCAGGCGCGCATCCCCGCACGGCTCCTGCGCCTCTCAGTGCCGGGTGAAACACTGCTCGAGGCCCTTCCGCGGCTTCGCGAGGTCTACAGCGGCACGATCGCCTACGAGATCGAGCACATCTCCGACCACGCCGAGCGCATATGGCTGCGGCGGGCGATCGAGTCCGGTCGCTATCGCGATCCGATCTCCCCCGACGAGCGACGAGACCTCCTCCGCCAACTCGCGAGGGTCGAAGCGTTCGAGACGTACCTGCGGCGCGCGTTCATCGGGCAGAAGCAGTTCTCCATCGAGGGGCTGGACGTGCTCGTGCCGATGCTGGACGAGGCCGTCGACCTCGCCGCGCGCGGCGGCGCCCACGAGGTGCTCATCGGCATCGCGCACCGCGGCCGCCTCAACGTCCTCGCACACATCGTCGGTCGTCCGTACGCCACCATCCTCCGCGAGTTCGAGGGTGAGCGCTCGATCGACGCCCTCGTCGCCGATCCGGAGGGCGGGTCGGGCGACGTGAAGTACCACCTCGCCGCATCCCAGTCGCGCGTGACCTCGGCCGGGGAGATCCAGGTCACGGTCGCCGCGAACCCGAGCCACCTCGAAGCGGTTGATCCCGTCGTCGAGGGGCTCGCCCGGGCGGAGCAGACGGACCGCTCGGGCGGCGCGGGCATCCACGACCCGACGGTCGCACTGCCGATCCTCGTCCACGGAGATGCGTCGTTCGCGGGCCAGGGCGTCGTCGCAGAGACGTTCAACCTGCACTCGCTCGACGGCTACTCGACCGGCGGGACGCTCCACCTGATCGCCAACAACCAGGTGGGCTTCACGACGGATCCGGTCGAGGGGAGGTCGACCCGCTACTCGAGCGACCTCGCGAAGGGCTTCGACGTCCCGATCGTCCACGTCAACGCCGACGATCCGGAGGCCGCGATCTCCGCGATCCGGCTCGCGCTCGCGTACCGGGAGGAGTTCGGCCACGACGTCGTCGTCGATCTCGTCGGCTACCGCCGGTTCGGGCACAACGAGCAGGACGAGGCGGCATACACGCAACCTCTGCAGGCCGAGCGGATCGACCAGCAGCCCCCCGTTCGTGAGACGTACGGACGGCGACTCGTCGAGGAGGGCGTGATTGCCGCCGACGACGTCTCGCGCATGCTCGAGGAGACGGTCGAGGAGCTGCGTGCCGCCCACGACGAGCTCCGGACGAGCTTTGCCTCTCCGGCTCCCCTGCACGAAGTGCCGACGAAGACGGACACCGGCGCTGCGGTCGTGACCGCCGTGCAGGCGGAGCGCCTGACACAGCTGGGTGACCAGCTCCTCCGCGTGCCGAAGGGCTTCGAGGTCTACCCGAAGCTCGCGCGGCAGCTCGAGCGGCGGCGCGAAAGCCTGCGCGAGGGCGGCATCGACTGGGGCCACGCCGAGGCGCTCGCGTTCGGGACGCTCCTCGAGGACGGGATTCCGATCAGGCTCTCGGGCCAGGACACCGAGCGCGGCACGTTTTCCCACCGCCACACCGTGCTCCACGATCCCCGCACGGGCGAGACCTTCACGCCGCTCCAGTACCTCCCCGACGCCTCCGCCTCCTTCGAGATCTACAACTCGCCGCTCTCGGAGTACGCGGCACTCGCATTCGAGCACGGCTACTCCATCGCTGCCCCTGACGCGCTCGTTCTCTGGGAGGCCCAGTTCGGCGATTTCGTGAACGGCGCCCAGATCGTCGTCGACCAGTTCATCGTCTCCGGGCGCTCGAAGTGGGGGCAGACGTCACGACTCGTGCTGCTTCTGCCGCACGGGTACGAGGGGAACGGTCCCGAGCACTCGAGCGCGCGCCTCGAACGGTTCCTCCAGCTCGCGGCGCAGGACAACATCCGTGTCGTCAACTGCACGACATCGGCCCAGTTCTTCCACCTCCTGCGGCGCCAGGCGCTCGACGCGACCGCTCGACCCCTCGTCATGATGACGCCGAAGGGCCTCCTCCGTCTTCGCGAGGCGACCTCGACCCTGGAGGACCTCTCTCGCGGGTCGTTCCAGCCCGTCCTCGACGACCCCTCGGCCGAGCACGACGTCGTGCGACGGCTCGTGCTCTGCAGCGGGAAGATCTACTACGACATCGTCGGGCACGAGCTCCGGCAGGAGGCGTCTGCCGTGGCGGTCGGGAGGATCGAGCAGCTCTATCCGTTCCCGCTTGCGTTCGTCACGGGGCTAATCGAGTCCTATCCCGCAGTGAGTGAGATCGTGTGGGCGCAGGAGGAACCGCAGAACATGGGCGCGTGGAGGTCGATCCGGCACCGCCTCGACGAGGCCGCCGCACGAGCGCCTCTCTCCGACCGCGTTCAGTACGTCGGTCGCACATGGCGGGCGTCCACGAGCGAGGGGTACCCGACGCGCCACCATTACGATCAGGACCAGATCGTGCGGGAGGCCCTGGGCGTCGAAGCCGCGTCGAGTTAGGCGCGAGGAAGCCCGCGGCGCATCAGCGCCGAGGCGACGCGTGGCCCGTTGCGTCGGGCGGCTCGAATGAGCTGCTGGCGCTGTGCGGGAGGTAGCCGTCGCCAGGTCTCGAACGCGAGAAGCGCGACCGTCGTCGGCTTCACCCGGCGGAGCAGGTAGATGAGAACGGTCAGCACGGCGAGCGGCACGGCGACATCCTCGCACAACCGGAACTGACCTCGGCTCCCCTCGACCGAACGGGGCATGTGGGCCCGTCCGGTAGACTCGGCCTCTTCCAGGGGGCAACCGCGTGGATCAGGACGACCTCTTTCCCGTCGACACCGAGTCCGGCTTCGCACAGGCGATCCGGGAGCATCTCGAGCTCAAGAGCCGCAATGCGGAGCTCGACGCCGACATGCCGATCGACCGGTACCTCGACGGTGACCCACTCGACAACCACCCGCTCTTCAAGAGCGAGGAACAGGCCCGGATCGAGGAGACGATGGACGGCGAGCCCGCTGCGGACCTGAGCGCGACCCGTCTGCCCTGGCCCGGCGAGGAGACCGCCGAAAGCGTCGAGGGCGCCGCGCTGGACGAGGCGCTCTGGACGGGTCGGCCGCGCGACTTCGACTGGGGCGACTAGCGGCTGCGGCGTGAGCCGCGACCTGCGCTTCCTCCGCCAATGGCGTCTACTGGACGCTGGTCCGATGTCGCGCATGCCCTTGACAGACTTCATGGATGATGTCATAGTGATGTCATCATGCAGCTCGACAGTCATGTCCAGGCGATCCAGCAGGAGCTCGTGGCAGCCGCCTCCCTCGGCGACGAGGCGACGGCGGAGGCCGCACGCCGCATGGGTGACGCACTCGCGTCGTCGCTCCATCTGCACCTGCTGGACCTCCTCGGCGAGGCCGCCCTGGAGATCGGCAGCCAGGTCGAGTCCGGCCGGGTGGAAGTTCGCCTCGCCGGGCGCGAGCCCGAGCTCGTCGTCGTTACCGACGAGGCGCCCGACGGCGCACAACTCGGTATCGGTGAGGAGTACTCCGGGCGCATCTCACTTCGGCTGCCGGAGTCCCTTAAGGCCGGCATCGAGGCTGCTGCCGCCCGGGAAGGAATCTCGACCAATGCGTGGCTCGTGCGCACGATCGCTCGCACGCTCGAGCACCGCCCGTCCAGGAAGACCCGCAACCGGATGCAGGGCTACGCCCAGGGCTGAAAGGAGAGGACGATGCTTCTCACCTCACTTCCATTCGACTACGCAAGCCTCCAGGACACGGGCGACCGCGTTCGGACGTCGCGGAGGCGAACGTCCGAGATCCGCGTCCGCCGCGCCCCGAAGCGCGACAAGAGCTAGGGGAGACCGATGCAGGTCTTCGAAACGCCCGGGAGCGTCTCCCTCCAGATCAAGCTCCCGAGTGGTCGCGTCGTGGTCACGACGGCCGAGGAGCCGCGTACGACGGTCGACGTCGTCGCGCTCGGCCGTCGGGGCCAGGACGCAGTCGACGAGATCGACGTCACGATGGAGGAGCACCGCGGACGCTACGTCGTGACAATCGAGCAGAAGGACAAGTTCCGGCTGGGGCCGATCCAGATCACATGGGGCGGCGACTTCGAGTGTCGAATCACGTGTCCCGTGGGTACCGATCTCCAGCTGTCGGGAGGCTCGACCGACGTCCGCGTCGACGGCGAGCTCGGGGCGGCGCTCGTCAAGACGGCATCGGGGGACGTGCAGCTCGGAGACGTTCGGGAGAACGCTCAGGTCAAGACGGCGAGCGGTGACATCTCGGTGCGTGCCCTTGGCGCCGAGGCCTCCCTGGTGACCGTGTCCGGTGAACTGCGCGTCGAGCGCGTGGACACGACGCTGACCGCGCGGGCCGTCTCCGGCGACGTCACGATCGGGAGGATTGCCGGCGAGCTCGGCCTCTCCACGACGTCCGGCGACGTGGAC
>JBKOYF010000113.1:0-8412 GCA_046725305.1 Actinomycetota bacterium | reverse complement strand
CCGATCTCACCGCCGCCAACGGCACCACCTACTACTACAAGGTGTCCGCGGTCAACGCGGTCAACGAGGGCCCACTCTCGAACGAGGCGTCGGCCACGCCCGTCGCCCCCGCGACTCCACCCACCGCCGCCCAGAACCTGCAGGCGACGGGCGGCAACGGGCAGGTCTCCCTCACCTGGAGCGCCCCTGCCTCGGACGGCGGCTCGCAGGTGACGGGCTACAAGATCTACCGCAGCCTCTCCCCTGGCACCGAGACCCTCCTCGCGAGTCCAGCGGGCACGGGCACGAGCTACTCCGACCTCAGCGCCGTCAACGGCACCACCTACTACTACAAGGTGTCCGCGGTCAACGCGGTCAACGAGGGCCCGCTCTCGAACGAGGCGAACGCCACGCCCGTCGCCCCCGCGACCCCACCCACCGCTCCCCAGAACCTGCAGGCGACAGGCGGCAACGGGCAGGTCTCCCTCGCCTGGAGTGCGCCGGCTTCGGACGGCGGCTCGACGGTGACGGGGTACAAGATCTACCGCAGCACCAGCTCGGGCACCGAGACCATCCTCGCGAGCCCGCCCGGTACGGGCACGAGCTACTCCGACCTCAGCGCCGCCAACGGCACCACCTACTACTACAAGGTGTCCGCGGTCAACGCGGTCAACGAGGGCCCGCTCTCGAACGAGGCGTCGGCGACCCCGACCGACCTCGTGCTTCCTGTGGAGCCGCTCGCGATCCTCGACACCTTCAACCGCGCCGACGAGAATCCGCTCTCGTTCGGCGTCGGCTGGGGGAACGGCATCCTCGGGAAGTCGGAGCGCAGCCTCAAGGTCATCTCGAACCAGTGCGCGAGCGACCGGACGACGACGGCGACCGCGTGGTGGACGACGCAGCTGGGAGCGGACTCGGAGGCCTATGCAACCGTCGCGACGCTCCCCGGCAACGGCAACGGCGTCCGTCTGTACACCCGTCTCCAGACACCCGGCTCGTCTGCGGTCGACGGGTACATGCTCCTCTACAACCAGCTGAGCGGCATGGACCAGGTGTTGCTCTACAGGCTGACGAACGGAGCTCTCACCGAGCTCGCCTCGGTCAACCGCGAGGTCGCCGCCGGGAACAGCCTCCTGCTGCGCGCCAAGGGCAGTGCGCTCGAGGCGTGGATTCGCGCGGGCTCGACGTGGAATCGCCTGAGCCAGGTGACCGATTCCACCTATAGCGGGGGTGGTTACGCGGGGCTGGGGATCCGAGGCAAGACCGGCCGCGTGGACGACTTCGGCGCGCGCTAGCTCCGCGTCACGCCGGTACGGGCCGGCACCGGTGGGAGCGAGTCCAGCATGCCGCGGACGACGCCGGCGTCGCCCTCGATCGAGACCTTGCTCGTGTCGCGGTCGACCATGAGGCAGTAGAAGCCCGGCGGATCCCCGACGACGATCGCCTCGGGGCTCTCGATTGCACCCCCGACGATCGCGTCTCCGACGACCGACGCGAGCTCTCCGCCGATCCTGAACTCGATCGTTCCGGCGGTGGTCTTCGGCAGCGCGATGCGCAGGGCGCCGTGAAGCCAGCCCGGCTGGAGATCACCCGTCGCAGAAGGCGGTCGGAGCGAGCGGGCGCCCCAGTGGGCGAGGACGTGGAGCACGTCACGTAGCCCCTCCCCGTACTCGGTGAGCTCGTACACCCACGACGCAGCAGGCGGATCGAGGCGACGCCGCCGGACGACGCCGCCCTGCTCCAGTGCCTTCAGGCGCGCCGCGAGGATGTTCGTCCCACACCCCTCGAGGCGGGCGTGCAGGTCGGAGTAGCGCAGCGGCCCGTCGTGGAGCAGCTCGCGCACGACCAGCAACGACCAGCGCTCACCGACGAGGTCGAGGGCGTGTGCGATCGGGCAGTACTGCTCGTAGCTCTTCGCCATGCCGGAAAGATTGTAGCGATCCGGATTACAAATTGAAAGTACACACTTGCGAAGTGCAAGCAAGATCGTGTAGCATCCCCCGCCTCACCAAGGACACGAAATGTGGGGGTACTGATGGTAGGCACCGACAGAAAGAAGTGGTTCGCACTCGCGCTCATCCTCGCGGTGCAGTTCATGGTCATCCTCGACGTCGCGATCGTGAACGTCGCGCTGCCGTCGATCCAGGTCGACCTCGGCTTCTCGCCGGAGAACCTGCAGTGGGTGATCAGCGCCTACGCGCTGGTCTTCGGCGGCTTCCTCCTGCTCGGCGGCCGCTCGGCCGACCTGCTCGGGCGCCGGCGCATCTTCATCGTGGGCACGGTGATCTTCACGCTCGGCTCGCTTCTCTGCGGCCTCGCGTGGAGCGACACTGCCCTGATCTCGTTCCGTGCGTTCCAGGGCTTCGGCGCGGCGCTTATCACCCCGGCGGCCCTCTCCATCCTCGTCGCGACCTTCGCCGAGGGTCGCGAGCGCAACATCGCGCTGGGCGCGTGGGGCGCGGTCGGAGGCTTCGGAGCCGCGGCGGGCGTGCTCTTCGGAGGAATCCTCACCGACTACCTGTCGTGGGAGTGGATCTTCTTCGTGAACGTCCCGGTGGGCATCCTGGCGCTGATCCTGACGCCGTTCCTGCTCTCTGAGAGCCTCGACAAGCACGGTCAGGGATTCGACATCCCGGGCGCGGTGCTCGTGACTTCCGGTCTGTCGCTGCTCGTCCTCGGCGTCACGCAGGGCCACGGGTGGGGCTGGTCTTCGGGTCGGACGATCGGCGTTTTCGTGGCTTCCGCGCTGCTCCTGCTCGCGTTCGTCGGCTGGGAGCTGCGAGTGAAGGACCCGCTCGTGCCCTTCTCGATCTTCCGACTGCAGACGCTGGCAGCGGCCAACGTCGTCGGCTTCATCCTCGGCACCGCGATGTTCGCGATGTTCCTGATACTCACGCTGTACATGCAGCAGGTGCTCGGGTACTCGCCGCTGAAGACCGGTATCGGCTACCTCGCGGTGGCCGGGACCGCGATCATCTGGGCGAACGTGGCTGCGGCCGCGGTCACGCGGATCGGCGTCAAATCGGCCCTCGTCTTCGGCATGTCGCTGATGACCGTCGGCCTCCTGTACTTCACGCAGGTCTCCGTCGGCGGCTCCTACTGGGCCGACCTCTTCCCGGGCTTCCTCATCATCGGCCTCGGGCTCCCGTTCGCTTTCGTGCCCGTCACGATCGCGGCGGTCGCGGGGACGAAGCGTGAGGAGGCCGGCCTCGCCTCCGGCCTCATCAACACGTCGCAGCAGATCGGCGGTGCCGTCGGTATCGCCATCCTCACGACGATCGCGGTCTCGACGACGGACGGCGCGGCCCCTGGAACCGCACCGGCCGTTGCGCTGACCGACGGCTTCCAGGCCGCGTTCTGGGCGGGCGCGGGGATCGCCTTCCTCGGCGTCCTCGTCTCGCTCTTCCTCGTCCGCGGCCGCGACCTGCAGACGCAGGAAGCGCACGCGGCCGAGCCCGCGCTCGAGCCGGCGGCCTGAGAAAACTCCAGCGCTACCGGAGCCGCCCGCGCGGTTCCGGTAGCGCCGTCGGGGGTACTGTCGCCCTCGATGCGCTTTCGCAAGGACGCGAGGCTCGACCCGTCGCAGGTCGAGGACTACCGCGGCCGTGGACGTGGGCTGCCGGGCGGGATGCCGGTCACGCTCGGAGGCGGCGGTGGCCTCATCGGCATCATCATCCTCCTCGCCTTCATCTTCCTCAGCGGAGGAGGGAACGGAGGCCTCGGCTCGCTGGCCGGTCAGACGGTGGGGCCGACGGGGCCGTCGGGAGATCTCGCGCAGGAGTGCCGGACGGGCGCGGACGCCAACTCGCGCGAGGACTGCCGCATCGTCGCCGTCATCAACAGCGTGCAGGCGTACTGGGGCAAGACGCTCCGAGGCTACGAGCCGACGAGGACGCGCTTCTTCGACGGCAGCATCCAGACCGGCTGCGGCCCCGCGTCGTCGGCCGTCGGGCCCTTCTACTGCGCGAGCGACCGCTACGTGTACATCGACCTCGGCTTCTTCGACCAGCTCCAGTCGCGGCTCGGCGCTCGCGGAGGACCGCTGGCGGAGTCGTACGTGCTCGCTCACGAGTACGGGCATCACGTGCAGGACCTCGTCGGGACGCTCTCCAGCGCCGACCGCGACACGGGGCCGCAGGGCGGTCAGGTGCGCCTCGAGCTCCAGTCCGACTGCTTCGCCGGCCTCTGGGTGGGGCACGCAGTCGACACGGGCTTCATCGAGGATCTCACGCGGCAGGACGTCGGGGACGCGCTCGACGCGGCCGCGGCTGTCGGCGACGACCGCATTCAGGAGCGCACGCAGGGCCGGGTCACGCCCGAGACGTGGACGCACGGGTCCGCGGAGCAGCGGCAGAGCTGGTTCGTCCGCGGTATCGAGGGCTCCGGGCCGCAGAGCTGCGACACGTTCCAGGGACGCGTCTGAGAACCGGTTCTAGGGCGCGCTCGTCGCGTCGCGGGCGCGACGTGCGCTCTCGTGCGCACGCCTGCGCGAGGCGATGAGGTATGCGACGAAGCCGACCAGCAGCACCGCGAGGATCGCGCCTGCGAGCGTCCCGCCCCGGAACGCCGGTGCCTCTACGTCGAGCACGCGATCACCCGCGTGGGCCGCGTTCCCGCGCCCGAGGACGATGCCGAGCGTCATGAGGTTCGGGAGCGCGAGGACGAGTGCGAGGACGAGGGCGACGACGATGGTCCGGGCCGTCCTCCGCCAGCGGAGGACGAGCAGGAGCACCACAACGGGCAGGAACGTGAAGACGAAGCCGTAGAAGATTCCGAGCAACGTGCCCTGCGTGATGCTCCCGTCGACCTGGTCGCCGACACGGTGCGCCCACCAGCGCGGGACAGTCGCGGACGCGATCAGGCCCGCGACGACGAGCACGACGAGGAGGGCCGCGACCCAGAGCGCTCGACGGCCCCAGTCCGGGCCGGAGTCGATCCCGGTCGGCTCGGTCATCGACGCCGCACGGTCCCCGCTCGGGGGCTCAGTCGAGGACGAAGCTGACGCGCAGTGTCACGCGGTAGACGACGATCTTGCCGTCCTCGACGTCGACCTTCTCCTCCGACACCCACGCGCCCTTGACGTTGCGCAATGTCTCGCTGGCCTTCTCGATCCCCGCGCGAACCGCGTCCTCGAAGCTGTCGGGCGAGCTCGCGGTCAGCTCGATCACCTTCGCTACCGACATCGCCTGCCTCCTCTCGATGCGGGACGGAGCCGTGAGCGTATCTAGCCGCTCGCCGCCGCCTTCGCGAAGTACGCGAGCGCCTTCCGTGTCTTCGTCGCCTGCTCGCCGGTCAGGTCGACCCCACGCTCGGTCAGGTACGCCCGCGCCTCTCCGACGATCCGCACGGTCTCCGCGGGAGCGCACTTCGTGGAGAGCTCGAGCACGCGGGTCATGTCGGGGAAGGACCAGAGCTCCGCGACGAGCCTCCTCGCGAACCCGGTCGGCGAGAACTTGAGCTTGATGACGTTGACCGGGCCGAGCGGCACGAGCGTGTCGAGCCCGATGCCGTCCGGCGCGCGCTGGGCGACGAGGCGCCGCTGCTCGGGGGAGAAGAGCTTGCGGATGGCGCGCTCGCCCGCGATGACCTGCCGGATGCGCTCGTTGTCGGCCTTGCTCTTCAGCGAGCCGGAGCAGACGAAGGCGCCGGGCATGGCGTCGACCTCGACGCCGAAGTTCGGCGAGCGTTGCAGCTTTCGAGGTAGCTCGGTGGGCACGACCGGGCGAAGCTTCACGGTCGCGTCACCGCCTTTGCGGATCCGGCGTGCTCGCACCACGACTCCCGCCTTGTCGAGCTGCAGGTCAGGTGTGTCGAAGAAGATGATCTGGCGGATCTCCGCCTCGAGCGGATCCATGCCGAGTGCCATGATCGCCGAGCGCTGGTCGGTGTCGGGAACGGTGAGCTTGAGCTCGACGCTGTCGGCGTCCTTCGCGAGATCGAGAGCCTCGGCGATCTGCGCCGCTGTCAGCCTTCCCGCCCTCGCCCGCGTGCCTGCCATCGTCGGATGATATGCGGGCCTGGGTCACGCGATGACTTCCGGGCATAGGGGGCGTCTACAACGGGAACTGGGCCATCGAGGCGAAGGGAGCAACGCATGCCGAACATCACGCCGTATCTCTGGTTCGACACGGAAGGCGAGGAGGCAGCCGAGTTCTACACCTCGGTCTTCCCCAACTCACGGATCCTCGAGATCACGCGCTACGGGTCCGCGGGACCGCGGCCGGAAGGGACCGTCATGACCGTGAGCTTCGAGCTCGACGGGAAGCGGTTCGTCGCCCTGAACGGCGGTCCCAACTTCACGTTCAACGAGGCCGTCTCCTTCCTCGTCGACTGCGAGACCCAGGACGAGGTCGACTCGTACTGGAACACCTTGTCCGAGGGCGGCGCGGAGGGTCCGTGCGGATGGCTCAAGGACCGGTTCGGCCTGTCCTGGCAGATCATCCCCACGGCGCTGCCGCGGCTGCTCGGCGACTCCGACCGGGAGAAGGCGCAGCGGGTGATGGCGGCGATGCTGAAGATGGGGAAGATCGACGTCGCCGAGCTGGAGCGGGCCGCCGCCGGCTAGCCCTCGAGCTCGTGCAACCGTCCTTCGAGGAAACGGCGCTCGGCGTCCGACTGGACGAGCTCGAGCGCGCGTCCGTAGGCGACACGCGCGTCCTCGACGCGGTCGAGCCGGCGCAGGAGCTCGGCGTGCGTCGCGTGCAAGTAGTGGTACCGGTCGAGGTCGAGCCCCTCGACGATCGTGAGGGCGGTCTCGACGTCGCCGGCTTCCGCAATCGCGGCCGCGTGGCTGAGCTCGACGACCGACGAGCCGGTGAGCTCGGCGAGCTCGCCGTAGAGGGCCGCGAGCTGCGACCAGTCCGGTGGTTCCTCGAGATGGAGCGACGCGAGCTCGGCCTGTACGACGTACTGGCCGCGGCCGCCGAGGGAGCGCGCCCGGTCGAGTGCCAATCGCCCCTCGGCGATGTCCTGTGCATCCCACAGCGACCGATCCTGATCGGCCAGGAGGACCACGGTGCCGCCGGCGAAGCGCGCTTCTCGTCGGGCGTCGTTCATCAGCATGAGCGCGAGGAGGCCGTGCACCTCGGCCTCGTCCGGCATGAGCTCGGCGAGCGCCCGCCCGAGCCGGATCGCCTCGGCGGCGAGCGGCCCGCGCCCGCCGTACCCCTCGTTGAAGATCAGGTACACGACGGCGAGAACCGCCACGAGCCGATCGGGGAGCAGCTCTGGCGGCGGGACGCGAAACGGGATACCGCTCGTCTTGATCTTCCGCTTCGCGCGGACGAGCCGCTTGGCCATCGTCTCCTCCGGGACGAGGAACGCTCGCGCGATGTCGTCCGTGGTGAGCCCGCCGAGCGTCCGCAGCGTGAGCGCGACCTGGGCGTCGAGCCCAAGGGCCGGATGGCAGCACGTGAACACGAGCTCGAGCCGCTCGTCGGGGATCGTCGTCTCGTCCATTTCGTCCACCACGTCCTCCGTGTAGCGGGGTACGTCGAGGAGCTGCGTCTTCGCGGCGAGCGTGCGGTCGCGGCGGATGCGGTCGAGGGCGCGGTTGCGTGCGGTCGTCACGAGCCACGCCCGGGGATTCGAAGGCGTGCCTTCACGGGGCCAGCGCGCTGCGGCGATCGCGAACGCCTCCTGAGTGGCTTCCTCGGCGAGGTCGAAGTCGCCGAGGAAGCCGATGAGGCCTGCCAGGACGCGGCCCCATTCCTCGCGGAAGACCTGCTCGAGGATGCCTCAGCTCTCCTTGAGCGGCCGGATCTCCACACCGCCGCCGAGGCGCGCTGCCGGAATCCGCGACGCGAGCTCGATCGCGGCGTCGAGGTCGTCCGCCTCGCAGAAGAGGTACCCGCCGAGGGCCTCCTTGACCGCGACGAACGGTCCGTCCGTCGTGAGCGTCTTGCCGTCCTGTACGCGGACCGTCGTCGCAGCCTCGGGAGACTCCAGCCAGAAGCCGGGGGTGACGCCGGGCGTCTCGTTGATCGCCTGGTAGTCGGCGTAGACGGCCCGCTGCTCGTCCTCGGACAGCTTGTCCCACTCGGAGGTTCCCGGCAACGGCGTGTCGCCCTGATGGATCAGCAGCATGTACTTCATCGTTCCTCCTTCGCTCGTGGAGCTTGTCGGGTGTAGACGAACGGCCCACGGGCGAGAGGACACGGTCTCCGAAAGAGAGGTGAGCTCTGATGGCAAAGGTTGTCGCAGCGATGACGACGTCCGTCGACGGCTACATCACAGGCCCCGACGACGGGCCGGGCAAGGGGCTGGGCGAGGGCGGCGAACGCCTCCACTACTGGGTGTTCGGAGGGCCCTGGAGCTACGCCGATGGACCGAAGGGCGATGCGTCCGACGAGGACGCAGCCTGGCTCGAGCAGGCGATCGCCTCGGTCGGTGCGGTCGTCGGCGGCCGCTGGACGTACGAGGCCGCCGAGCACT
>JBKOYF010000031.1:0-7503 GCA_046725305.1 Actinomycetota bacterium | reverse complement strand
GCCGCACTCGCCGCACTTAGCCTGGCTGAGACGCCCGCGACAGGAGGAGACATGGCGTACAAGACGGTCATCCCGTACGAGTCGCTCGACCCGCTTACGATCGGGTCCTCCGGCGACGAGGACAAGGTCTCGCGCGACACGCTCGAGCTCGAGATCCCCGACGCGAACCTCCTCGCGGCGATCTACCCTGCCGAGCCGCCGCCGGTCGCCGACGCGACCGCGGCCGCCGGCGCGGCGCTCGCGTCCCCCGTCTCGGGCCCGACCTTCGCCGAGCTCCTCGACTCGGCGACGAAGGTGTGCGTGATCATCGACAACCAGTTTCGGCCGACGCCGCAGTCGAAGCTGCTGCCACCGGTCCTCGACGCCCTCGAGGCCGCGGGCAAGCCGGCCGTCGTCGTCTGCGCGAACGGGAAAGTCTTCCCGATGTCGGACTCGGACATCGAGCAGAAGATCGGCAAGGACAACCTCGCCCGGATGGAGCACCTCGGCATCGCGTTCCACCAGAACGACCCGCGGAACGCCGACAACTACGAGTACGTCGGCGTCTCCTCGCGTGGAACTCCGGTCTGGCTCCACAAGGAGGTCGCCGCGTGCGACGTGAAGATCTCGATCGGGCAGGCGCAGTCGAACCACTGGGGCGCGGGCGGCGGCGGCAAGCTGATCCTGCCGGGCGTCGTCTCCGACGAGACGATCGAGTCGAACCATTGCAACTTCGTGCCCTCGCCGCAGACGCACTACGGCGCCTACGCGGGGCCGATGCGCTCGGACATCGACGAGGTCGCGACGATGTGCGGGCTCTCGGCGACGATGAACGTCGTCCTCGACACGCACGGGCGCGTCGTCGAGTGCATCTTCGGCTCGCACCCCGACGCCCATCGCAGAGCGATCGAGCGCTTCAACGAGATCTACGCGTACGAGCACCCCGGGACGCAGGCGGACATCGCGATCTGCGGCGTGTTCGCACCCACCGACCACCTCTTCTTCCACACGGGCTGGGGCTGCATGTCGGCCGACTTCGTCGTGAAGGACGGCGGCTCGATCGTCTACTGCTCGCCGTCACCCGGCGTCTCGACCGCGATCGGCGACTTCCCGGGCCTCGCGCTCATGGACCTCATGAAGCCGTACATGCCCGCAACTCCCGAGAACTACCAGTCGGTGCTCAAGGACATCCACGCGCGCGCGATCCAGATGTGGGCGGGCTGCATCTGGGTGCCGATCTACGAGGTGATGACCCGCAAGCACCTGACGCTCGTGACGCTCGCCGAGAATCTCGAGCTGGCAGCCGACATCGGGATCGACGCGACGACGTCGCTCGACGAGGCCTTCGCGGCAGCGTTGGAGCGCCACGGGGCGGACGCAAAGGTGATCGTCCTGCCGTACGCGCGCTACCAGCTGCCCGCGAACATGGTCCGCATGGACGCCGAGCCGATCCGGTACCCCGAGGAGGCGCTCGTCCGCTGACCCAGCGCAGCGTCCCGGGGCTCGACGCGCGCGGAACGTCCGCGGAGGCTCCGGAGTCGCGGGAGATCAGAGGGTCGACGACGATCGTCGAGCTGCTCCGCATGTTCCCCGACGGCGAGGCGGCGCGCCTGCTCGCGGAGCTCCGGATGGCGTGCGCCCACTGCGGCGGCGCCTTCCACGAGCCACTGACCATGGCGGCGAAGCGTCATCGACGCGATCCGCGCTCCGTGCTGGAGGCCTTTCGCGCGCTCGAGCACGGCGGCCCGAACGCCGCGCAGGTGGAGGCGGCCGTGGCCCGCCACGCCGCATGACGTTACGCTCCGCGAGCCGAAAGGAGCGCGCATGGACTCAGCTGAGATGCTTCGCCTGTTCGAGGCTCACCGGGTAGCCGAAGCGGCCCGCGACATCGACGGCATCCTCGAGACGTTCTCGACGGACTGCTTCCTCGAGACGGTGCCGCTCCGGCTTCGCAGCGAGGGCAAGCACGCCGTCCGAGCGGCGTACGAGTCCCAGTTCTTCACGTCGTTTCCGGATCTCGCTCCGGAGGACGAGGGTATGGCAGTCGGAGACGACGTGCTCGCTGTGTGGGGCACGCTCCGCGGTACGAGTCGCGGGGCTTGGCTCGGGGTTCCTCCGGGGGGAGGGACGTTCGCGGTGCCGTTCGCGAACGTCGTGCCATTCGAGCACGGGCTGATGGCCGGCGAGCGGATCTACTTCGACCTTGCGTCGCTCTGCGAGCATGCACGGATTCCACTCGAGGACATCCGAGCGGCTGCCGCCGCCCTCGCGCGCGGCTAGGAGCTCGCGACCGCGAGGCGCTTCGTGAACGAGGCGTTGAGCGAGCCGGAGCGGAAGGGCTCGTCGGCGACCTCGCCGTCGGCGTAGCCCGCCGAGCGCACCGCCGCGAGGATCGCGTGGCGCTTCGCGGGCGTGAGGAGACCCAACTCGTCCGCCGCCAGCTCGACACGCCCGCGGGTGCCGTAATGACGGACCCGGAGCACGCGGTATCCGAGCGCCTTCACGGCCAGCTCCGCGCGGTCGATCTGCGCGAGGACCGCCGGGTCGACCACGGTGCCGTACGGGATGCGCGAGGCGAGGCACGGCGACGCCGGCTTCTCCGCGCTCCGCACCCCGAGCTCGCGCGCGAGCCGCCTGACCTCCTCCTTGCCCACGCCGGCCTCGAGCAGCGGGTGAACGACCCCGTGCTCGGCCGCTGCCGCGAGCCCGGGCCGCCAGTCGCCCTCGTCGTCAGCGTTGGCCCCGGAGAGGACCGCCGCGAAGCCGCGCTGCGCGGCGAGGTCGGCGAGCCGGTCGTAGAGCTCCGATTTGCAGTGGTAGCAGCGGTCGCGCCCGTTCGCCCGGTAGCCGTCGCGCTCGAGCTCGGCGGTCGCGACCGTCTCGTGGCGGATGCCGATGGCTCGAGCGACGTGGCGGGCGCCGTCGAGCTCGCCCGTCGCGAGCGCGGGTGACACGGCGGTGACGGCGAGAGCACGCGTGCCCAGCGCGCGGTACGCCAGCGCGGCCACGAGCGACGAGTCGACGCCGCCCGAGAACGCGACGATCGCACTCCCGAGGGAGCCGATCCTTTGCTCGAGGTGCGCGGTCGTCGTCATCCGTCGTGGGCGCGGGCGAGCGCCTCGGCCCACACGGACTGTACGGAGCGCCCCGTCGACCGCGCAAGGGCGGCGCAGTCGTCGTGCTCGGGCGCGAGGTTGACCACGCGGCCTTCGAGCAGCCCGACCTTCACGCGGACGGTGCCGCCGGCGACGTCGACGACGCGCTCCTGTCGCTCGAGCTCGTACCGGTCGAAGGGCGCCACACGCACGCCGAGCGCGCTCGTCTCCTCGAGGAGGACGCGGGCGATCTCGCCCTGCAGGTCAGGACGCGCGAGCACGGAGAGCACGAACCCCGGCCGCCCCTTCTTCATCTGCGCCGGGCAGGTCCAGACGTCGAGGGCGCCCGCGTCGAAGCACCGCTCGACCGCATCGGGCACGAGCTCGGGGGGGAAGTCGTCGAGGTTCGTCTCGAGGAGGACGACCCGGCCGGTCGGCCGCGAGCTCTCCGTTCCGAGGACGACACGCACGACGTTGGGCCGGTCCGCGAGCTCCTTCGTGCCTGCGCCGTAGCCCACGGCGTCGAGCGTGAGCGGCGGCAGCGCGCCCCACTCGTCGACGACCGAGGCGGCGATTACAGCCCCTGTCGGCGTGACCAGCTCTGCCTCCGTGTCGACGCCGACGAGCGCTGCACCCTCGAGGAGCCCGAGCGTCGCCGGCGCGGGCAGCGGCAGCGTGCCGTGCGCGGCCCTCGTCAGCCCGCGCGCGAAGGGAAGCGGCGAGGAGACGACACGCTCCACGGCGAGCTCGTCGAGGAGCACGAACGCCCCGCAGACGTCGACGAGGGTGTCGAGCGAGCCGAGCTCGTGGAAGTGCACGTCGTCAGGGGGGACGCCGTGGATGCCGCCCTCGACCTCCGCGAGTCGGGCGAAGGCAGCGAGCGCACGCGTCCGCGCACGGTCAGGAAGATCGGCTCCCTCGACGAGGCTGCGAATCGTCCGGTAGTCCCGGTGCTCGTGATCGTCCTGCGCGTCGATCCGCAGGTGCAGCGCACCGATTCCCTGGCGCTCGACCCGCTCGACGTCGATCTCGACGCCGACGAGACCGAGGGCGACCGGGACGCGCTGGAGCGCCTCCAGCTCGGCGCCCGCGTCGAGGAGGGCCGCGAGCAGCATGTCGCCCGCGAGCCCGCCGACGCAGTCGAGGTACGCGAGCCGACTCACCCGCCGCCTCGCGCAATGCGGGCGGCGATCGTTCCCGCGCCGAGGCCGTCGTCGATCCCCACGACCGCGAGCCCGGCCGCACACGAGGTCAGCATCGCGTTCAGCGCGGTGGTCCCGCCGTGGGCGGAGCCGTACCCCACGCTCGTCGGGACGCCGATCACGGGACCGCGGGCGAGCCCTCCGACGAGGCTCGCGAGCGCACCGTCCATCCCCGCGACGACCACGACGCACTCCGCACGCTCCAGATCGGGGAGGACGGCGCCGAGCCGGTGGACGCCCGCGACGCCGACGTCCTCGTGGACCACCACGGACGTCCCGAGGAGCTCCGCGCGGATTCGCGTCTCGTGGACGATTGGGCCGTCGGATGTCCCCGCCGAGACGATCACCACGAGCCCGCGCGGCTCCGGCACGTTCCGCCCCACCCAGACGCAGCGGGCGAGCACGTCCTCCTCTGCCTCGGGCACCGCCGCCAGGACCGCCGCGCGTGCCGCCTCGTCGGCGCGTGTCGCGAGCACGCTCCCAGCGCCGCCCTCGAGCAGCGCGGAGAAGATGCTGGCGACCTGCTCCGGGCTCTTGCCCTCCGCGAGAACCGCTTCGGGGGCGCCTTGGCGAAGCTCGCGATGGACGTCGACGCGGGCGAAGCCGAGATCGAGGTAGGAGAGGCCGGAGAGCTGCTCGAGGGCCTCGTCGGGGCTCGTCGTCCCCGTCCGAACACGCTCGAGGAGCTCGCGGAGATCGTCGCGAAGCCCGGCCACGGGACGATAGTAAGGTAGGCGCGTGGGCGAAACGGCCGTGTCCGAGACGTGGGTCGGCCGGTCTCTCCCCCGTCTCGAGGACGAGGCTCTCCTCCGTGGAGAAGGGCGCTTCCTCGACGATCTCGCACCGGTTCCGAACGCTCGCCACGCCGCGATCGTCCGCTCGCCGTACGCCCACGCACGCATCACGCGGCTCGATCCGGCCGCGGCGCTCGAGCTTCCAGGCGTGGTTGGAGTCCTCACCGGAGCGGATGTCGCCGAGCTGTCGCGACCCTTCCCGGCCGGAATCGACTCGCCCGTCGCGCACCACGCCGCCGCGACCGAGGTCACGCGCTACGTCGGCGAGCCGGTGGCCGTCGTCGTCGCCCGGGATCGGTACCTCGCAGAGGACGCCGCGGAGCTCGTCGAGGTGGAGTACGAGCCGCTCGAGGCCGTGCTCGACGCCGAGGCGGCGGTCGAGACGGAAGCGTGCGTATCCGACCGCTCGTTCCACTACGGCGACGTTGACGCGGCCCTCGCGCGCGCCGATCTCGTCGTGCGGGAGCGCTTTCGCTCCCTCCGCTGGAGCTGCACGCCGGTGGAGTGCTACGGCGTCGTCGCCGACTGGAACGCCGCCGCCGGGTCGTTGACGGCCTGGGCGAACTTCCAGGGCCCGTTCACGCTCCACTCGGTCGCGGCGACCGCACTCGGTCTGCCCGGCTCGAAGCTCCGCCTGATCACGCCGCCGGACTCCGGTGGCTCCTTCGGGATCAAGTCCGCGGTCTTCGCATACGTCGTACTCATGGGGCTCGCCTCGCGGAAGCTCGGCGTCCCTGTCCGCTGGATCGAGGACCGACTGGAGCATCTCGCGGCGAGCTCGTCCGCGAGTGGACGTGTGACACATGTCGAGGCCGGATTCACGACCGAAGGTGAGCTCGTCGCTCTCCGCTACGACGCGATCGAGGACGTCGGCGCGTACGTCCGCGCGCCGGAACCGGCGACGCTCTACCGGATGCACGGATCGCTCGCCGGCGCGTACGGCGTCCGCGACGTCGCGGCGAGGAATCGGGTCGTCCTCACGAACACGATGCCGAGCGGGCTGAACCGCGGATTCGGCGGCCCGCAGCTCTACCTTGCGCTCGAGCGGACGATGACGATCGCTGCGAACCGGCTCGGCCTCGACCCGGCCGAGCTCCGCCGCCGCAACCTGATTCCCGTCGACGCGTTCCCCTACCGGACGCCTTCCGGAGCGCTCTACGACTCGGGCGACTACGGGGCGTGCCTCGACGATGCACTCGAGCTCGCGCGCTACGACGAACGTCGCGCGGAGGCGGAGACTGCACGACGGGACGGGCGCCTCGTCGGCGTCGGGATCGCCTGCGTCGTCGAGCCGTCGATCTCGAACATGGGCTACATCACGCTCGCCGAGCCCGGCGAGACGCGCGGGCTGCCGAAGTCGGGGAACGCCGAGGGCTGCACGATCGCGATCTCGCCGCTGGGAGGGATCACCGTCCGCACGACGACGACGCCGCAGGGCCAGGGACACGCGACCGTGATCGCGCAGGTCGTCGCCGATCGGCTCGGCGTCGGGCCGGCGGACGTCGACGTCCTCACCGACACCGACACGTCGACCTCGCCCTGGACGATCGCATCGGGGAACTACTCGTCGCGCTTCTCGGGCGTCGCGGTCGCGGCGGTCGCGGCGGCGGCCGAGCAGCTCGCGGCGAAGATCTCCGCGATCCGGGAGCACCTCGGCGACGAGGGCGCGTCGCTGCGCCGGGTCGCGGGAACGGTTCACTGGAACCCCGAGTCGCTCCCACCGGGGCTGGACGCAGGCCTGGCGGTGACGACCTACTACGCGGCGCCGCATCTCCTCCCGCCCGACGCCGAGGATCGGGTCGCCTCGTCCGGTGCCCACGGCTTCGTCGCCGACGTCGCCGTCGTCGAGATCGACCGCGACACGGGCGAGGTCGAGATCCTCGACTACGTGACCGTCCACGACGCCGGACGCCTCCTCAACCCGCTCCTCGCCGAAGGGCAGGTGCGCGGCGGTCTCGCGCACGGAGCGGCGTCGGCGCTCTACGAGCGCCACGTCTACGACGAGACCGGCAACCTCCTGACCGCGTCGTTCATGGACTACCTCGTCCCGACGGCCCCGGACCTCCCGACGCCGCGCATCGGCCACCGCGAGTCGCCGTCGCCGTTCCTTCCGCTCGGGGCGAAGGGGCTGGGTGAGGGGACGACGATGAGCGTCCCGGCAGCGGTCGCGAACGCGGTCGCCGACGCGCTCGGCCGGGACGACGTCGAGCCGCCGTTCACGCCGGGCCGCATCTGGGAGCTCCTCCACGGATGAAGCCCGCCCCGTTCGAGTACGTGCGGGCGGAGACGCTCGACGAGGCGCTCGAGTCCCTCTCGCGAGGAGACGGCGACGCGAAGGTCCTCGCCGGCGGCCAGAGCCTCGTGCCGGCGCTGAACATGCGCCTCGTCCGCCCCACGCTGCTCGTGGACGTCAACCGAGCCGCTGGCCTCGAC
>JBKOYF010000104.1:0-31752 GCA_046725305.1 Actinomycetota bacterium | reverse complement strand
GAAGACCCACACGCCAGCGTTGATGGCCTCCTGGACCACCGCGAGCGAGGCGTTGGTCACGGCGGGCATGTCCTCGTCGGGGATGTGGTCCATCGCGTGGGCATCGAACGAGATCAGGTACCGCGGCATCGCATGACTCCTTCTCGGCGGCCTCCTCCGGCTGCACGTAAATGTTGCTCTCGAAGGTAGACCGCTCGGCGACCCGTAACTCATCGGCCTCTGCCCAGGCTGCGTCAGGGGACATTCCCGAACACTGGCCCACGCCGAGGTTGTCTCATCAGAACGTGCGCACTAGGGTCGAGCCGTCGTGCAGCGCGATCTCGACGACAGGAGGCACCGATGGCGCACGATCAGGCTCGGATACGTGAGTTCGCCCGCAGCTACACGGACGCGTGGTGCAGCCACGACCCCAAGAGGGTCGCCGATCACTTCGTGAGCGGCGGGACGATCGCGATCAACGGCGGCGAGCCGACCGAGGTCACGGAGGTCGCTCGTTCGTTCATCGAGGCTTTCCCGGACATTCAGGTCTTCATGGACGACGTCGTCTTCAACGACGAGACGGTCGAGTATCACTGGACGTTCACGGGCACGAACACAGGGCCGGGCGGTACCGGACAGGCCGTCCGGATCACCGGCTTCGAGGAGTGGACCTTCGGAGACAACGGCCTCGTCGCCGTGTCGCGCGGCAGTTACGACCAGGACGAATACGACCGCCAGCTCGAGCACGGCGCGCCTGACGCGTAGCCGCCTTCGTTCCTCGGCGGGGATAGTTCAAGCGACATTCCCGCACGCTCGCGCATCCGAGCGAATCGACCTCGGACAGCGCTCGCCGATCCTCGACCAGTAACGGGACGCCCTGCTCCGAACACGAGCGCTCGACGGCACGCACTCCTGAGACGCGTCGATCCGGGGAACGGGACTAACCTAAAGCGCCGTGCGCATTCGTCCACGCCCTGAACAGCTGGTTGAACTGTGGAACTTGACCACCATGCCCACCGAAAACGTTCTCTTCTGGCAGTCGTACGTCGACGACAAGATCGGCCTGGACGGAAAACCGCTGTGCTCCGCGATCGTCGCTCTCCTTGTCGATGATCCCAATGTCTTCTCGGATATGCATCGGCTGCCCACCGACGAGCTTTGGCATTTCTACCTCGGTGATCCAATCGAGTTGCTACTGCTTTCCCCTGACGGCAGCGACGAACTGGTCATTCTTGGACATGACGTTCTCGCGGGGCAGCGAGTGCAGACCGTCGTTCCGGCCGGGACTTGGATGGGGGCGCGGTTGCGACCCGGCGGCGACTATGGGGTCTATGGCAACACGATGGCGCCGGGGTTCGCGCTCACGGACTTTGAGGGTGCAAACCCGGACGAGTTGATCGCCAGGTGGCCGCAGCGAGCGGAGATGATTCGCGCCCTCACGCGCCACCAAGCCCGTTAATCACTGCGACGCAGGGAATCTGGCCGGACGGAGCGCGCCGCGGCGTACCGAGATCCGTAGCGTTCCTGTGTCAGGACTCAGTCTCGAGTTCGTCGATTAGGGCGAGTACGAGCTCAAAGGATTCGGGCCTTCCAGAGTTGATTCCCCGGCTCGCCGCCCAAGAGACATTCCCGCACACTGGGGCACCGGAACGTGACGTCCTCAGATGACTGCTCGCGTCGAGGCGAGGCGATCCCGAGGTGAAAGCTCGCGGAGCTCAGGCAGTCTGAGGAAGTGCTCAGTTCAGCGCCCAATAGGTGAAGGTCGCGCGGGTCGGGGTCGTCCTCGCGGTGTTGGCGGCCGTGATTGCTTTCACCGTGCTCTTCACTCGCACCGACAAGGCAGCGAGACCTGAGATCGCGCTCGAGGTGCCAGCGCAGATTGCGCGCCCCGATCCTCTCCACTTCGAGCCCGGCCGAACCCAGGAGTACGAGCAGGCTGCGGCATTCGGCTTGAGCCACGTGCTCTTCGAGAAGAGTCCGGGCGGGGTGCTGCGCGCCGCTCAACGGACGGCGCGCTTTCGGGAAATCGTGGACAGCGCGGTCTCAGGCAGCGGGATCGAGCCCGACATAGTCGAGGCGATCGTCTTGCTCGAGAGTGCCGGGCGCGAGGACGTGATCGCGGGAGACGACCCCGAGAACGCGGCCGGTCTCACGCAGATCCTTGCCGAGACCGCGACGAACTTCCTCGACATGCAGGTCGATCTCGAGGCGAGCCGGCGGCTCACCCACCTACTGGAGGAGGCGGTCCGTCGAGGCGACGAGGCAGAGGCTGCTCGATTTCGCTCAGAGCGACGACGCGTGGACGCGCGCTTCGATCCGGAACGGGCGCTCGCCGGCACCGTGCGCTACCTGACCGAAGCGAAAAAGGTCTTCGGACGCGACGACCTCGCCGTCGTCTCGTACCACATGGGCATCGGCAATCTCGCCGGCGTCGTGCGCGCGTACACCGGGCGCGACGAGGATCCGATCGACTCAGTCGTCCGCGACGCTGACATCGACTACGCGCGCCTCTATTTCGACTCCTCGCCGATCGTCCATCGAGCGGCCTGGGAGCGGCTCGCCTCGTTCGGAGACGACTCGCAGACGTACTACTGGCGAGTCCTGGGGGCGCTCGGAATCATGCATCTCTTCCGCGACGACCCCGGCCGACTGGAGCGGCTCGCCGGGCTGCATGACCACCTGCCGAGCGCCGAGCTCGTCCTTCACTCGCCCGCGCAGCGTGGGCGCTACGCCAACCAGGGAGAGCTCGAGGCTGCCGTCGCGCGTGGCGTGCTCGTCCCGGTACGGCCCCACAACGGCGCTCACTTCGCGATCGATCCGCGCCTCGAGAGAATCGCGGCGCGTCTGACCGAGACCCCGAGCGCGTACGTGGCTCTTCGCCCCCGCGCGGCGCGCATGCTCGCGTATCTCACCGCGAAGGTGTACGAGCTGAGCCGCGAGGAGCACCCGCTCACCATCACACGAGCAACGTACGACGAGGAGGCGGCGTCAACCCTCACGCCGCACGACCCTGGCGCTGCAGCACACGCGGGCGTGCATGCGACGGGCTTCGCGTTTGACATACGCAGGCGATACGGATCAGGAGCTCAGGCGGCAGCATTCGAGTGGACGCTGGAACGTCTCGAGGCGCTCGGGCTGATTGCGTGGACGCGAGGGCAGTCGGTCATCCACGTCGTCGTGTCTCCGCGTGCGGGTGTCCTCTGACCAGAGCTCTCCGGGGTGGAAGCGCGCTTCCCGTCCAGTTTCCTTACGTCACCGTCTGAACTGGAACCTCAAAGAACTCGACGGATACGCGACGCTCCGCACCGCCCGGGTTCATTGCGTTGAGAGCCTGGTCGCCTCGCCGCATCGCGTCTTCCGACTCGAACAGGGTCACGCCAACGCCCTTGCCCGTCTCTCGGTTGACGAGCATTAGCATCTTCGCTCCCTCGAGCCCCAGCGGTGTCTCCTCAGACTCCACCTGCGCACGGATCATGGCAATGGCGTCCTCGACGTTCTCAGGCCGACTTTCGAATATCGCTACGCGTGCGTACATGACAACTCCTCGTGGTCGATTTCAGACGCATCACGCGTATGTCTTCCCCCGTAAGGGTTGGTCTGAACGTGTACGCCGTCGCGCTCTGGAACGTGTCGACCGCGGACGTGCTCGTCCGGCTCGTCGAGCGTGCGCAAAAACGGCAGAACTAAGCTACCCCGGCATCTCCGAGCGGCTCGACGCTCCTATCTTCAGCGCAGTTCAACGCCCACTCGCGGCAGATCGCCTCCACCGATGGAGTTGGGGAACCGGCAAGCGTGACGTGCACCTGGTGGACGACACCCTCGAAGCCTGGACCGTAATCTTGGCGGCGCGCTGCAGTGATCGTCATCTCAGCGCCCGATCCAGCTTCGCGCAACACCAGGGCCAGCCGATCCAACTCTGCTTGCGTGGCCTCTCGCCCTGAAAGGATGCCGAAGTTGACAACGACACTACCGTCCTCGGCAAACACTATTGGCAGCTCATTGCGATTCGCCATCGAAAGGGCAGTACCCCCTATTCGCAAGTGAGCTAACCCACTTCTGAGGGAGATGACCTCGCGGGTTGCACGCTGACCGGCACCGGTGGCGCAGGGAAAACGCGGCTCGCAGGGTCTGCGCTCCTCCCGAATGATGCCCAGGTCCACGCGGGTCAGACAGATCAGGGCGATCAGACGAGGACGACCAGGATGATGAGATCAGCGACGGAGTGGGCGTCCACTCAGGCACGCTGTCGGTGTGGCTAGGTTGAGGTACCGGAGGGGGAGAGAGCCGCTATCAAGGTCGCACGCCGAGCGGTTGGCGAGTCGGGATGGATACTTCGCGCCCGAGAGCGTTATCCGACAGGTCGGCAACTCGCCACTCGTGCCGCTGCTCGGGGGCGGCGCCGCAGTGCTCCTCCAGGTCGCCCATCCGCTCGTCGCCGCGGGTGTGACCGAGCACTCGGACTACAGGAACGAACTCTGGAGCCGGCTAATCCGTACCTTGAGGGCGCTCTACCTGATCGTGTACGGGAGCGAAGTCGAAGCCGACCGTGCAGGTGAGGCAGTCCACTCGGTCCACTGCCGAGTACGCGGCCATACGACCAAGCGACTGGGTCCCTTCCCAGCCGGAACCGCTTACTCAGCCTCCGACCCGGACCTCATGCTCTGGGTACACGGCACGCTGGTCGAAACCTCGCTCGCCCTCTATTGCCGCTTCGTCCACCGGCTCTCCGCTGATCAGCGGGATGCGTACTACCGCGACATGGCACTGGTCGCACGACTCTTCGGAACGCCGAAGGATGTGATCCCGCCGACTCTCCCCGACTTCCGCGCCTACTTCAGCGAGCGCCTCGCGAGCCCAGAGATCGGCGTGACGGAGCCCGCCCGCCAGGTCGCCGAAGTGATCTTGCGCGCATCGTCGCTGCCAGCGCCGCTTCGGTTGATCGGGCCGGCTCACCGCCTCTCTACTGCGGCACTGCTCCCGCCACGCCTTCGCGAGGAGTACGGACTGGGTTGGGGCGTCAGGAAGGCGCTCGCCCTTCGCGGCGGGGCGCACTCGATCAAGCTCGCCGCAGCGCCGCTCCTCCTCGTCGCCTCGCGCCTCTCCGCGCCGAAGCTTGCTTTCCCCCGCTAGTGCGACACTGCTAGCGGCCGAATCGGCGCTCCCGCTGCTGGAAGCTGCGAATGGCGCGCAGGAAGTCGAGCTCCCGAAAGGCGGGCCAAAAGACGTCGGTGAAGTACAGCTCGCTGTGGGTGCCTTGCCAGGGCAGGAACCCGCTTAGTCGCTGCTCGCCGCTCGTCCGGATGATCAGATCTGGATCCGGCTCCCCCGCCGTGTACAGGTGCTCGGCGAGCGTCTCCGGGGTGATCCTGTCCGCAATTTCGGTCGACTGATATCCAGACGCGGCAAGCGAGTGCACGAGCGCGCGTACGGCGTCCACCAGCTCGTCGCGGCCGCTGTAGCCGAGGGCGATGTTGAGACGGAGACCGTCGTTGTCTGCGGTCATCCGCTCGACTGCCTCAATCGACTGCCGGAGGCGGTCTGGCAGTGTGGCGTGCCTCCCGAACACGCGGATCCGAACCGACTGTTGCGCATGCAAGGCGGCGAGCAAGTCCAGCTTGTCCGCGATGACACCGAGCAAGGCGGCGAGCTCCTCGACAGTGCGAGCCATGTTCTCGCTTGCGAGGGCCCAGACTGTGACCTGTTCGATCTTCAGCTGCGCGCACCAGTCGATCAGCTCGTCGAGTTTGTCTGCTCCTGCTTTGTGACCGGCGCCGGGCCCCTGCAGTCCGCTCGAGCTCGCCCAGCGACGGTTGCCGTCAAGGATGACGGCAACGTGTTGCGGCACGAGCTGTTGTAGTACCTCGTGGCGAAGTCTGCGCGTGTAGGTGCCGTAGACAGGCGCAAGGAGGAGTGCTCTGGCGAAGCGTCCCACCGGCGTCACGGGGCGCACGAACACACGATGCCCGAAGGCCGTCCGGTCCGCCGAAACTCGCCCCCGCTACCGCAGGAGCTCGCAGATCAGACCGGGCGACCCGCGCTAGCCTTCATTCACGAGATCGAATCGCAGGAGGGCGGAAGGATGGACGCAAGCGTGGGAGACAGGATCGTCGTCGAGTCGGAGCGGGCTGCTCAGTCGGGGCAGGCGGGCGTCATCGAGGAGGTTCTGGCCCAGGATCCCCCGCGCTTCCGCGTCCGGTGGGACGACGGGCGCACGAGCATCTTCGCTCCCTCGGCAGGTGTCGCGAGGGTCGAGCCGCGCAAGAGAAAGCGCGTAAAGACCTGACGGCGGGGGAGGCCGCGCAGCGCAAACTCGAGTGGGCGGCGGCGAACTACTCGTGGATCGGTCCCGCGGGATCGATACCGCGAGCAGACTCTGACGCTACGAAAGGCCACGTGTGGCGGGAGCCGACTAACGGGAGACAGGGAGATGGAGACACTGATGCAGATGAAGTGCGTCGCGTGCCGCAAGGGCGAACCGACCGTGACCGATGCGGAGATCGCCGAGTTCCATCCCCAAGTCTCTGATTGGGAAATCGTGGAGCTCGATGCAATCAAGCGCCTGACACGCGTCTATTCGTTCGACGACTTTGCGCAGGCGTTGGAGTTCACGAACAAGGTCGGCGAGCTTGCAGACGAAGAGGGCCATCACCCCGCGCTGCTGACCGAATGGGGCCGGACGACGGTCACTTGGTGGACGCACAAGATCAGAGGCCTGCATCGCAACGATTTCGTCATGGCGGCCAAGACCGACGTGCTGTATCAGCCCTAACCCACTCGAGTGCAGGAGGCGGAAGCGATGGGAGAGCGGGTGCGGACCGCGAAAGGGGGCTGATCCGGTGTGGTTACGTGAGCTCGCGCGGCACCACGAACTTCGTCAGCCGCGCCTCGCCCGGCGACACGTCGGCCCAGCGCTCGACATCCGCCTCAAGTTCCGCGAGCGCGCCGGTCGGAACATTCTCGTGCGCCCGCTCGCGCAGCGAGCTCGGTGCGGCAAGCAGCAGCAAGAGGTCCCTTAGGCCAGGGTTGTGTCCCACGAGCATCGCCTCGTCGACCTCATCGGGAAGAGTCCGGATGCGCGCGAGTAGCGTCTCCGCCCCGCCTGCGTAGAGGGTGACCTCGACCCACACCGTGGGCTCGCCGAGGCCGGGAAGCACCCGCTGCAGCGTCTGCTGCGCGCGCACTGCATTCGAGCAGACGACGAGCTGCGGGCGAACGCCGTGCTTCTTCGCCCAGCGCGCGACCCGTTTTGCGGCCTTGCGCCCCCGTGGTGCAAGCGGGCGGTCGCGGTCACGGAGCGTCGGATCGTCCCGAGCCGACTTCGCGTGACGAAGCAGGAATAGGCGCTTCACGTGGTCACGATACGAAGCCGCGACGAAATGCGTTGCGTACCCGCGTGGCTGTGGTAGACGTGGTCTGAAGCCCGCGGTGCTCCGCCAACGCTTGCAGACCACTGAGCGGCGGCGCAGGCTAGGGGTATGACCACCTCGGCGTACCTCCACACCGCGAACCAGCCACCCTCGCTCGAGGCATACAACCTGTTTACCGAGGATCGCCCCCTGGTCGAGGCGCTGCGGCGCGAGGGCGGTGCGGCTTGGGAGGAGCGTGTCGTCGCTTTCGGCGAGACCCTCGGCGGCGAACCGCTCGAGTGGGGTCGGCTCGCGAACGAGCACCCTCCCGTCCTCCGCACGCACGACCGCTTCGGCAACCGCATCGACGAGGTCGAGTTTCACCCAGCCTGGCACTCGCTCCTGAGGCTCGCGATCCAGGCGGGCCTGCACGCCCTTCGGTGGCGCGAATCGGCGCTGGGAGCTCACGCCGCCCGCGCGGCCATGTTCATCGGCTTGGGCCAGGTCGAGGCGGGGGCGTGCTGCCCGCTCTCGATGACGAACGCTTCCCTGGCAACTCTGGAGCTCGAACCGCAGCTCGCACTGGAGTGGAGGCCGCGGATAACGTCGCTCGTTTACGACCCCGGCCTCCGACCGACGACCGAGAAGCAAGGCGCTCTCGTCGGCATGGCGCTGACGGAGAGACAGGGCGGCTCGGACGTCCGCGCGAACGAAACGCTCGCCCGGCCTCTGGGAGAGGGCCAGTTCGAGCTCGAGGGTCACAAGTGGTTCTGCTCGGCGCCGATGTGCGATGCCTTCCTCGTACTCGCGCAGGTTCCGTCAGGGCTCTCCTGCTTCCTCGTCCCGCGCGTGCTCCCCGACGGTGCCCGCAACGGCTTCCACCTCCAGCGCCTCAAGGACAAGCTCGGGAATCGCTCGAACGCCTCCGCCGAGGTGGAGCTGCACGGAGCGCTGGGGCGGCTCGTGGGGGAGGAGGGACGAGGCGTGCCGACGGTGGCGGAGATGATCAATCTGACCCGCCTCGACTGCGCGCTAGGCTCGACGGCGCTCATGCGCCGGGCCGTGGCGGAGGCGACCCATCACGCGTCGCACCGCTCGGCTTTCGGTCGGCTGCTCGCCGAGCAGCCGCTAATGCAGAACGTTCTCGCCGACCTCTGCATCGAAGCGGAGGCGGCGACGGCGCTGGTGATGCGGATCGCGCGCTCTTGGGACGAGGACGACGAGGTGTTCCGCCGACTTGCAACCGCGGTCGGGAAATACTGGATCTGCAAGGTAGCCATTGGCCACGTCGCCGAGGCGCTCGAGTGCCTGGGCGGCAACGGCTACGTCGAGGAGTCGGTCCTGCCACGCCTGTACCGGGAGACGCCACTCGAGTCGATTTGGGAGGGCGCGGGCAACGTGAACGCGCTCGACGTGCTGCGTGCGTCCTCCAAGCAGCCCCAGAGCGTGGATGCCTTTCTTACCGAAGCCGAGCTCGCCGCGGGCGCCGACAAGAGACTGGACTCCGCGATCGATCGTCTCCGACGGGAGCTCACTGACACCGAGGAGCTCGAGTTCCGCGCGCGGCGCGTCGTCGAGCTCGGCGCGCTCTGCCTGCAGGCATCGCTCCTCGTACGGCACGCGCCGACCGATGTCGCCGACGCCTTCTGCGCGACCCGGCTTGGAGGCGAAGGGGGACGGGCGTACGGCACGCTTCCACCGGGCGTCGACTGTGCCTCGATCATTGAGCGCCACCGACCCCAGCTTGAGCGCTGAGCCGAAGCCTGCTTCGCCACGCTTCGCCGTCGGGACACTTGGAGTGTCCGTCGGCCGGCTCGGGCTCTCCGTAGACATCGCTTCGAGGCCCGCAAGAACCTTGAGGGTGCGCTCGCGCCGCGGTTGGGTGTCCTCGATAGAGCCGATCGTAAGGGCTCCAGCAGCCGCCCAGAGATCCTGACGGGGGGCCGGTAAGGAGGGGCAGAGACGAAAACACATCAGGGAGAGGGCGCGGTCTCGGCATCTGTCGTTTCCTGGAACTAGTCCGCTAACCTCAGCGAGACCTGCGTCTTTGAGAAGGCAACTGTGAAGATCGGCATCATCGGCACGGGACGCATCGGCGGCGGGCTCGCGCGACAGTTTTCAGATGCAGGCCACGAGCTCAAGCTGTCTTTCAGCCGCGATCGAAGAAAGCTCGACGGGCTCTCGGAAGAACTTGGACCAGCGGTCAGCGTGGGCACCGCCGCGGAAGCCGCTGAGTTCGGCGAGATCATCGTGATCTCCGTCCCGTGGAGCGCGTTGCCGCAGGCGCTCGAGCAGGCGGGCTCACTCGCCGGCAAGATCGTGATCGACACCACGAACCAGTTCGGCGCGCCTCCACTGCCGCCTGAGGGCGAGACGGCGGCGCACTTCAACGCCGCCCGCATGCCCGGGGCGCGCTATACGAAGTCCTTCAACACACTGACCTCCGCGTTCCAGGCGGAAGCGGCCGGGCGCCAGGGCGAGAAGCGAGTCGTACAGTGGCTGTGTGGCGACGACGCGGAAGCTAAGCGGATCGTCGCAGGATTGATTCAGGACGCGGGCTTCATTCCAGTCGACCTTGGGGGAACTGCCGAGTGCTCGGTGATGGAGGCCCCCAGGCGTGATGGTGCCGTATATGGGGAGGAGTACCGCGCTGTCGACGCCGGCGCTGTCGTCGACGCTGTTCGCGCCGGGCGCGCGATCCCTTCAACTCCTCAGTACTAACCGGCAGCTAGAGGGGTGCGTACTCGGGTGCGCACCTTGCGTGTACTCGGCAGACACGCGGCGAGAGCCCTGGTCTAAACCAGGGCTCTGCCATCATGCCCTCATGCGACCCGCCTAGAGCATTTGGACGTCAGGTGTCACCGAGGTAGGGACTAGGCGTGCCGGACGTGCTGTCTAGTCACCGCTGACCGCAGCCAATTTCCTCGAGAGTCGGATCTAAGAGGCCCAGAAGCGATTCGACTCTTCCGCTTCATTAGGCTGATCGCATGACTCGTGGGTCGATCGATCCCGGCGTGGATGTTGGCCATGTCCATCTCAAGGTTTCGGACATCGAGCGCTCACTCGGCTTCTGGCGTGACGTCCTCGGATTCGAGGAGCAGGCCCGCTCCGGCGACCAGGCCGTCTTCATCTCCGCCGGGGGATACCACCACCACATCGGGCTGAACACGTGGGAAAGCAAGGGGGGTATACCGCCTCCGCCCGGAACCACGGGCCTCTACCACGTTGCGGTGCGCTACCCGACTCGTGCTGCACTCGCGGATGCGCTGCGGAGGGTAATCGCTGCTGGAATTCAGCTCGACGGTGCGTCGGACCACGGAGTCAGTGAGGCGCTCTACTTGCATGACCCTGACTTCAACGGCGTCGAGCTCTACTGGGATCGTTCGGAAGAGGAGTGGCCGCGGAACGCAGACGGCTCGTTGGGCATGTTCACCGCGCCGCTTGATCTCAACTCGCTGCTCGGCGAGCCCGAACCCGCTTAATCATCGCTCTGCGGCCGTGCGCCCCCATGGAGCACTTGGCCCTCTCGCAGCACGATGGTCGTTCGCTCCTGAATGGGCACGAGCGTGGCCTTGTTGCGACCGTCTGATCTGACCAGTACGACTTTCTCCAAGAGGCCGTGCATCAACTGGCGCCGCTCGGGAACAGAGAGTTCTGGCCAAGCCTCAACGAGATCACCAGTCAAGACATCATGAGTCATCCAGACGGAAACGGGCTCGAGCTCTACCGCGATCGGCCCCGCGAGGAGTGGCCGATGCGGGCAGACGGCGAGGGAATCGACATGTTCACGCGCCCACTCGACGTGCAGGCGCTGCTCGCCGAAGCGGGTTGAGAGAGCCGTACTGCTAATGTTCTGGCGTTAAATCAAGAGCGAGTCCGGTTTGCGCGTGCGCTTTCCTTACCCGTTCGTGAGTTTGGTGAGGGAGGTGTTTTCTATGGCAACTGGAACCGTGAAGTGGTTCAACGACAGCAAGGGGTACGGCTTCATCACCCCGGACGAAGGCTCGAAAGATCTCTTCGTGCACTTCAGCAACATCGCCGGTGATGGCTTCAAGAGCCTGTCCGAGGGTTCGCGCGTCGAGTTCGAGCCGCGCGAGGGTCAGAAGGGCCCCGAGGCGACGAACGTCATTCCCGTCGCGTCCTAGCGAAACCGAACCGTGGCCGCCTCGCGCGGCCACGGTCTTCTTCTCCCCGAGACAAGGAGCTCCGGATGAAAGAGAAGGAAGAGAAGCTCGAGGTCGAGGGTGAGGTCATCGAGGCTCTCCGCAGCAGGATGTTCCGGGTACGCCTCGACAACGGCCACGAAGCGCTCGGGTACATGGGGGGCAGGATGAAGCGCTATCGCATCCGGGTGTTTCCCGGCGACCGCGTCCGCATCGAGCTCTCCTCGTACGACCTGACCCGCGGCCGCATCGTCTACCGGCTGAGCTGAGTTGCCCGCAGCGAGCGGAATCCGCTCGAGCGGATTCCGCCCGCGCGAAGATCCCTGAAGCGGCCGCTTTGCGGCCGGTCGCAGCTTAAAGAGGTCGCGGCCGCGCCGCCGCGTCAGCTATACCTCGACCGTGGCACAGAGCAAGCCCGTCGAGAGCCTCGAACGGGTCGTGATTCGGTTCGCCGGCGACTCCGGCGATGGGATGCAGCTCACGGGCGATCGCTTCACGAGCGAGACCGCCGTGTTCGGGAACGACCTCGCGACGCTCCCCGACTTCCCGGCGGAGATACGCGCGCCGGCCGGCTCGCTTCCCGGCGTGTCCGGCTTCCAGGTGCACTTCGCGGACCACGACATCCTCACGCCGGGCGACCAGCCGAGCGTCCTCGTCGCGATGAACCCCGCAGCACTCAAGGTCAATCTCGACGACCTCGCGAAGGGCGGGACGATCATCGCCAACACCGACTCGTTCAACGACCGCAACCTGCAGAAGGCGGGGTACGCGTCGAACCCGCTCGAAGACGGCACGCTGTCGGACTTCCACATCCACCCGGTCGCGCTCTCGTCGATGACGGTGGAAGCACTGAAGGGGATCGAGGGGGTGACGCCCCGCGAGGCGGAGCGCTCGAAGAACTTCTTCGCGCTCGGCCTCATGTCGTGGCTCTACAACCGTCCGGTCGAGGGGACGATCGGGTTCATTGAGGGCAAGTTCGCGACTCGACCCGAGATCGTCGAGGCGAACACGCGGGCGTTCAAGGCCGGCTGGAACTACGGCGAGACGTCCGAGGACTTCGCGGTCTCCTACGAGATCGCGCCCGCGCCGAGCCCACCCGGTACGTACCGGCAGGTCTCGGGGAACACGGCACTGACGTACGGTCTCGTCGCCGCCAGCAAGCTCTCGGGCCTCCCGCTGTTCCTCGGCGCCTATCCGATCACGCCCGCGTCGGACGTCCTCGAGCAGCTGGCGCAGCTGAAGGAGTTCGGCGTCCGCACGTTCCAGGCCGAGGACGAGATCGCCGCGTCGGGGGCGGCGCTCGGCGCCGCGTTCGGCGGGGCGCTCGGCGTGACCACGTCGGCTGGGCCGGGCATCGTGCTGAAGTCGGAGACGGTCGGGCTCGCGGTGACGCTCGAGCTTCCGCTCGTCATCGTCGACATCCAGCGTGCGGGCCCGTCGACCGGCATGCCGACGAAACCGGAGCAGGCGGACCTGCTCATGGTGCTGTTCGGGAGGAACTCGGAGTCGCCGGTTCCGGTGGTCGCGGCGTCGACGCCGTCGGGTTGCTTCGACGCGGCGATCGAGGCGGTGCGGATCGCTGTGAAGTACCGCACCCCGGTCTTCCTCCTCTCGGACGCGTACCTCGCGAACGGCTCCGAGCCGTGGCTCATCCCTGATGTCGCGACGCTTCCGGCGATCGACGCAGTCTTCGCGAGCGAGCCGAACGACGGCGGCCGCTTCCTGCCGTACAAGCGCGACGCCGCGACGCTGGCCCGGCCGTGGGCGATTCCGGGGACGCCGGGGCTCGAGCACCGGATCGGCGGCCTCGAAAAGGAGGACGAGACCGGGAACGTCTCGTACGACCCCGAGAACCATGACCTTATGGTCCGCCTGCGCGCGGCGAAGGTTGCCGGAATCGCGGCGGACATCCCCGAGCTCCACGTGGACGATCCCGACGGCGCGGACACGCTCGTCCTTGGCTGGGGCTCGACCTACGGGGCGATCGGCGCGGCAGCGCGGCGCGTGCGGGCGACCGGTCGGAAGGTCGCGACGGCGCACCTCCACCACCTGAACCCGTTCCCGCGGAACACCGGCGACGTCGTGCAGGCGTACGAGAAGGTGCTCGTCCCCGAGATGAACCTTGGGCAGCTCCGCATGCTGCTCCGCGCCGCGTTCCTCGTGGACGCGGTCGGCTACAACAAGGTGCGGGGGCGCCCGTTCCGCGCCGCGGAGCTCGCGGACGCGATCAGCGCGCTGGTGGATTCGCGATGACGGAGAGCAACGGGAATCTCGTGCAGCTGACCGGGAAGGACTTCAAGTCCGACCAGGAGGTTCGCTGGTGCCCGGGGTGCGGGGACTACGCCATCCTCAACGTGATCCAGGGCTTCATGCCCGAGCTCGGCCTCTCGCGCGAGCGGATCGTCTTCGTCTCCGGGATCGGCTGCGCCGCTCGCTTCCCGTACTACATGCAGACGTACGGGATGCACTCGATCCACGGGCGCGCGCCGGCGATCGCGACGGGTCTCGCCGTGACGCGCCCGGACCTCTCGGTGTGGGTCGTGACGGGAGACGGCGATGCACTGTCGATCGGCGGCAACCACCTCATCCACGCGTTGCGCCGGAACGTCAACCTCAAGATCCTTCTCTTCAACAACCGGATCTACGGGCTCACCAAGGGCCAGTACTCGCCCACCTCGGAGCTCGGGAAGGTCACGAAGTCGACGCCCATGGGCTCGCTCGACCATCCGTTCAACCCGCTCTCCATCGCGATCGGCGCCGAGGCGTCGTTCGTCGCTCGGGCGATCGACACGGACAAGAAGGGCCTGACCGGGGTCCTCGGCGCAGCAGCCCGCCACCGTGGGTCCGCCTTCGTCGAGATCCTGCAGAACTGCAATATCTACAACGACGGCGCCTTCGACTACGTGCGCGAGGAGAAGGGCAACCGGATCTACCTCGAGGACGGGGAGCGGATTCGCTTCGGCCCGGATGGCGAGAGGGGCGTGCAGCAGTACCCCGATGGCTCATTGCGGGTCGTCGACGTCGCGGAGGCGGGCGAGAACTCGCTCCTCGTTCACGACGCGGGCCATGTGCAGGCGAGCCTGGCCTTCGCGCTCTCCCGGATCACGTTCGACACCGACGGCGCGGTGCCGCTCGGCGTCTTCAGACGCCTCGAGCGCCCGGTCTACGACGACCTCATGGGCGAGCAGCTGGAAGCCGCGCGCGATGCTCGAGGGGAGGGCGACCTCACGGCGCTCCTCCACTCCGGCGACACGTGGGACGTCGCTTGACAGATATATCGTAGCGATATATCCTGACGCGACATGGAACCGCTCAGCGGGACTGGGTACGTCATCCTCGGGATGCTGGCCCTCGGCGTCCGGACGGGCTACGACATCAAGGGCAGCGTCGACCAATCGACCCGCTTCTTCTGGGCGGCGAGCTACGGGCAGATCTACCCCGAGCTCCGTCGTCTCGAGGAGGCAGGCCTCGTCGAGGGGAAGAGCTCACCGACGGGGGGTCGGAAGCGGAGGGAGTACGAGCTCACGGCAGCCGGGCGAGGCGAGCTCCTCCGGTGGCTGGAAGCGCCCGCGTCGATGCCGGAGCTCCGCGACGAGAGCCTCCTGAAGCTGTTCTTCGCGGACGCCTTGCCGCGCGAGAAGGCGATCGAGCAGCTGCGCATGCGCAGGGCCGGTCACGCGGAGTTCGTCGCGTTCCTGCGCGAGATCCAGGCTCGTGCGGGCGACGACCCGGCGTTCGTCGACCTCGTGCTCCGCTACGGCATCGCGTACGCGGAGTTCAACGTCGCGTGGTGCGACGAGCAGGAGGCGAGGCTCGCAGGGCCCGCGGAGGCTGCCGCGTGAACGCCGGTCCCGCAGCGATCGCACAGCTCGGCGGCAACCGCCTCCCCGAGCCGAGCTTCCGCTCGATCTTCCTCGCCGGGGCACCGCGGTTCGCACGCGAGCTGTTCGGCCCGGTGGCTGCGTTCTACCTGGGCTGGAAGCTGGGCGGCCTCGTCGTCGGGATCCTGCTCGCGAGCGCCGTCGGGATCGCGCTCGACCTGTACGAACGCAGGCGCGGTCGCGGGGGCGCTCTCGCGCTCGTCTCCGTCGCCTTCGTGGTTGTTCAGGCCGTCGTCGGTCTCGCTGCGGACAGTGCGGTCGTCTATCTGGCGCAGCCGGTGCTCGTCGGCGCCATCTGGGGCGTCGCCAACATCGGCTCGGCGTTCGTCGGGCGTCCCCTCGCGGGAATGTTCGCCGATGCCTGGTACCCGTTTCCGCCGGAGATCAAGGCGTCGCGCACGTACCGTCGCGTCTTCGGCATCGAGTCGGTCGTCTGGGGTGTGTACCTGCTGGCGCGGAGCGGCATTCGGATGTTCGTCCTCGCCCAGGGCAACATCGGCGCCTTTGCCGTCGTCCAGTTCGTCACCGGGGTGCCCTTCACGGTCGCTCTCGTCGCGTGGTCGGTCTCGTACGCGGTCCGCGCGTTCGAGCGAAGCGACGAGTGGGACGGCGCCGACCCGCCCGCCTAGCCCGCGGACTCGTCGAGGAAGCGGACGATCCGCTCGGCGATCTCCTCGCCCTTTTCCTCCTGCAGGAAGTGGCCGGCCCCCGCGACGATCTCCGCCGGCCCCGCACCGGGGATGCGTGACGCCATGCGTTCGGCAGCGGCGGGCGAGAAGATGGGGTCCGAGTCCGAGAAGAGCACGAGCGCGGGCTTCTGCCACCTCTCGAGTGCGCTGCGCACCTCGAGCATCGTCGCCGCGCTCGGGTGGTCGAGCTCGGTGGGCACGAGCTCGGGGAACGCGAGCACGCCGGCCTTCGACTCGGGCGTCGGGAACGGGGCGTTGTACGCCTCGACGACGTCGTCCGCGAGCTCGCTCACCGCGGAGACGCGGACGAGCTGTCCGGGGACGATCTCGGTGCCGACGCGCCGCATGAAGTCACGGAAGCGGAGCCACTCGGGCGAGGGCGCGCGACCGGCCCCGATCCCCGTGTTCAGGACGACGAGGCGCGCGACGCGATCGGGTCTCGCGACGGCGAGCCGGAAGCCGATCGGCCCGCCCCAGTCCTGGACGACGATCGTGAGCCCGCGCAGGTCGAGCTCGTCCGCCAGCCGCTCGATCGCCGCGTAGTGGAAGTCGTACGAGTAGTCCTCGATCCGGGTCGGCTTGTCCGAGCGTCCGAAGCCGAGGTAGTCGGGCGCGACGACGCGCGCGACGACGGCGAGCCGTGGGATCATCTTGCGGTACAGGAATGCCCAGGTCGGCTCGCCGTGGAGCAGCAGGACGGGATCGTCGCTCCCCTCGTCGACGTAGTGCATCCGCAGGCCGTCCTGGTCGAGGTAGCGGGGATCGAAGGGGAATCCGGGCAGCCCCTCGAACCGCTCGTCCGGCGTGCGGTACGCCTCCATGCGGAGAAGGCTATTCGGTGGCGAGCGCAGGCTCGACGATCCGGGAGCGGAACGCGTTGGCGATAGCGATCGTCACGAGCGACGTCAGGCCGGCCACCGTGAAGGCGAGCGTCGTTCCGCCGACCTGGGCGAGCCATCCGGCGAAGAGCCCGCCCACGGGCGCCAGGCCGAGGAACGCGAACAAGTAGAGCGCGATCAGCCGGCCGCGCAGGTGACCTGGCGAGGCGAGCTGGACGAGTGCGTTCGCGTTTGCGGTGAAGAGCGTGAAGGCGATCCCGATTCCGAACAGGATGACGCCCGCGAGCACCGCGTTCTGCACGGGCGCGAGGAGGATCGCGAGCACTCCGAACGCCCCGGCGCCGATTGCGAACAGGCGCCAGCTTGCCCGGTGGAAGGTCGCGGCGGCGAGAGCACCCACGAGGGCTCCCAGCCCGAACGACGCGGAGAGGAGGCCGAAGCCCTCCGGCCCGACGTGCAGCGTGTCCGCGGCGAGCAGCGGCACGAGCACGTGGAAGTTGAAACCGACCGTGGCGACGACCGTGACGACGCTGAGGATGAGGCGAAGCTGCGGGTCCGCCCAGGCGTACGCCGCGGCGCGCCGAATTCCGCCGATGAGGGTCGCCGTGTGGTCGCGCTCGACCGGGTGGAGCTCGTCCTTGCGCACGATCGCGAGGGCCGTCAGCACCGCGAGGAAGCTCACCGCATTCAGCACGAAGCAGAGACCCGTGCCGACGGCCGCGATGACGAGGCCGGCGATCGCCGGCCCGATCACGCGCGACCCGTTGAAGAGGCCCGAGTTGAGCGCGACGGCGTTCGGCAGCTCGCGTGGGCCGACCATCTGGAACGTCAGCGACTGACGTCCGGGCGCGTCGAATGCGAGGGCGATCCCGCCGAGACCGGCGAGCAGGTAGACGATAGGAAGCGTCGCGGTGCCGGTGAGCGTGACGACGGCCAGCGCGATCGAGATGGCCATCGCGCACGCCTGGGTGGCCATGACGAGCTTGCGCGACTCGATCCGGTCGGCGACCACACCCGCGGCGAGCCCGAAGATCGTGAAGGGGACGAAGCGCCAGAAGGCGAGCGCGCCGATTGCGAGCGGTGACCCCGACAGCTCGATCACGAGCCAGGCGAGCGCGACGTTCTGCATCCACGTGCCCGCGAGGGACACGATCTGACCGGTGAAGAAGATCCGGTAGTTGCGGTGGCGTCGAAGGCTTCGGAACGTCCGAGCGCGAAGCGCGAAGACGAACGCCGTCACGTCTCGTCCCCGACGAGGGTCGCGAGAGCCGGAATCGCGGATTCGATCGCCTCGAGCTCGCTCGCCTCGAGCGCGTTCAGTCGACCGGCGAGCCAGGTCGTGCGCCGGGCGCGGATGCGACGGAGCAGACGCACACCGTCGTCGGTGAGTCGAAGGCCGACGCGCCGGCGGTCGTCGCTCGAGCGTACGCGAGCGATCAGCCCGGCTCGCTCGAGTCGGTCGACGTGCCCGGACATCGCAGGTGGCGAGATTCCCTCCTCCGCGGCGAGCTCCGCGAGCGAGAGCCCGGGGCTGCGCTTCACGAGCCAGAGCAGCGTCGCCTGGCGCGCGGTGATGCCGAGCTGCTCCGTCTCCTTCCGGAGCTCGCGTGCGAGACGCAGAAGCACGGGCCGGAGCTCCGCGGCGACGATCTCTGGGCCAAGCGTAACGTCACTAACCATTAACGTAGTGAACCGTATCATCGGCATCGCAGCTGCCGGTGGGCCATCCCTCGCGCGAGTTACCCGGTCATATCCAGTGGTCGCAGTAGGGTCCGCCCATGCGCGACTCGGAGGCGATGGCGTACGTCCGAACGCTCGTGCTCGCGGCGCTGCTCGGTGTGCCCGTCGCGTTCGCGGCCGTGCTCTTCCAAACCGCGATCCACGACCTGATCCACCTCGTGTGGGATGTGATCCCTGACGAATTCGGCTGGAGCGAGCCTTCGTGGTGGTACGTCGTCCTCGTACCCGGGCTCGCAGGGCTGCTGGTTGCCGCCGCTGTTCGGCTCCCGGGCCATGGCGGACATTCTCCTCTGGAAGGTCTCGGAGCAGACCCAATCCCGCCGATCGCACTCGCCAGCATCCTCCCCGCCGCGCTCGCGACTCTGGGGCTCGGGCTCGTTCTCGGCCCCGAAGCCCCTCTGATCGCCCTCGGGCTCGGTCTCGGTGCGCTCTCGGTCAGCCTGATTCGGTTGAAGGGAACAGGAGCTCAGCTCCTCGTCCTCGCGGGTGCCTTCGCTGCGATAGCCGCGCTCTTCGGGGGACCACTGGTCGCAGCATTTCTCCTGTTCGAGGTGACGGCCGCAGGCGGGAAGGTTCCCGCGCACCAGATTGGGCGCGCCCTCCTCCCGGGCTTCGTGGCCGCGGGAACCGGGGCGCTCGTCTTCACCGGGGTCGCGGGCTGGTCCGGACTGCACCAGACGAATCTCTCGATCCCTTCGCTTCCGCCGTACGAGAGCCTGCGTATCACCGACCTGGCCTGGTGCCTGCTCATGGCGGTCGCCGTCGCCGCCCTCGTCGTAGCCGTTCGCCACGTCGCTCACGCGATCGCGGCGCAGTCGGTCCTTGGCCCTGCCGGACTGCTGATCGTTGCCGGGCTCGTCGTCGGCGGGCTCGCGGTCGTCTTTCGTGCGACCGCCGACCGGCCCGTCGACCTCGTCCTCTTCTCGGGTCAGACCCAGCTGCCGGCTGTCATTGCCGAGGGATCAGCGGCGGTGCTGCTCCTCCTCGTCGTGACCAAGGGTCTCGCCTACGCGCTGTCGCTCGGCTCCGGATTCCGAGGCGGGCCAGTGTTTCCGGCAATTGCACTCGGCGTCGCCACCGCGATGGTTGCAGCCAACCTTCTCCCCGGGCTGCACACGACGCCGGCCGTTGCAGCCGGGATCGCTGCCGGGACGACGGCCGTCCTGAGGGTTCCCTTCACCGCCGTTCTGCTCGTGTCGCTTCTCATGGGTCCGTCGGCATTCGACGTCGCTCCGATCGCAGTTCTCGCCGCGGCGATGGGCTGGCTCGTCGCCACCGCGCTCCCGAATCCCGAGGATCGGTTGCAGGAGAAGCTCGTCGAAGCCAGGCCCGCCGCGCTCGCCTGAGTTACTTCGGTTCTGCTTCGAGCTTGTAGCCGACGCCGTAGCGGGTGTGGATGAAGGTGTGGCGCGGCGCGCGGCGGTCGACCTTCTCGCGCAGCTTCCGTACGAAGACGTCGACGGTCCGGTCGCGGTGGGTGGCACGGCGCCCCCAGACGCGCTGGAGGAGCTCGTCGCGCGTGAGGACGCGTCCCTGCTCCCGGGCGAGCGTGTAGATCAGGCGGAACTCGGTCGGTGTCAGCTCCGCGCTTGCCCCGTCGACGTACGCCTGGACGTTGTCGGGGTCGAGCCGGAGCTCCTCGATCTCGATCCCGTCTCCCCGCCGGGGTTCCGCCTCGCTCACGCCGCGGCGTGCCGCGGCACGGACGCGCGCCGCGAGCTCCTTCATCGAGAACGGCTTCACGAGGTAGTCGTCGGCGCCGATCTCGAGCGCGTGCACGCGGTCGTGCTCGGTCCCCCGCGCGGACACGACGACGATCGGCGTGCCGATGCCTTCGCCGCGCGCCTGCTCGATCACGCGCCAGCCGTCGACGCCGGGAAGCATGAGGTCGAGGACGCAGACGTCGGGGCGTTCGTAGCGAAGTCGCGCGAGGCCCGTCTCACCGTTCGCCACGCCGACAGTGTCGAACCCGGCAGTCTCCAAGTGGCGGGCCATGCCGCGGGCGATGACGTCGTCGTCTTCGATGATCAGGACTTTTGCCATTCGGCAACACCATAGTGTCCGCCCTCGCGCGGGCCGGGGGCGCAGGGCCGGTGACGGTCTGGTAACCGGATGGTGAACGAGGCGGCGTGTGCTCAGGGGCCGAGTTCGCGCTCGACCCCTGAGCTCTCTCCGGGCTTAGCCGTCCGCCTCGTCGTCCGCGTCGGCGTTCTCGCCCTCTTTCTGGTCGGGCGAGAGGACGTCGACGACGAACACCGTCTCGCAGCCGACGAGCTGCGTGCGTGGCCGCTCCGAGCGCAGGACGAACGCCGTGTCGTTCCCCGGCCCGCAGTTCAGGAGGTCGACGTCGCCGTCAGGCGCGAGCGCGTGGAGCGTGTCGTTCCCGCTCCCGCCGTACACGCGGTCGGGTCCCCAGCCACCGAACAGCGAGTCGTCTCCGTCGGCGCCCGTGACGTCGTCGGCGCCCTTGTTGCCCGCGGCACGATCGTCCCCGTCGCCGCCCATGACCTGGTCTGAATCCGAGCCGCCGTACAGGCGATCCGGCCCGTTGCCACCCGCGATCGTGTCGTTCCCGCGGCCGCCGTAGGCGATGTCGGCTCCGTCGGCGGCGCGGACGCCGTCGTTCCCGCTGCCGGCACGCACGTCGTCGCCGCCGTCCCGCGCGTACACGACGTCGTTCCCCGCGAACGCGGAGATTCGATCTGCCTGGTCGGTGCCACGGAGGACGTCGTCGCCCGGCGTGCCGTGGATGACGGCGGCCGCGGCCACCGTCGCCGTCGACAGTACTGCGGCGACCGCCGCGAGCACCACTGCCCTGTGCTTCATGCCTCTCTCCTTTCGTGAGGACGCATGCATTCACCGACATGTGAGTTCGGGCGCGGTGAGCCGCTCGCAAGCGATTCGCAAACCTTCTGTTAGAACCGCGTGACGTGACGGATGCGGACGCGATCCGGGGTCGGGCGCTCGTCGAGGAGAGCCGCGAGGCGATCCTCGTCCTCGACGATGCCGACCGCGTCCTGCTCGCGAGTCGGCGGGCGCGACAGTCGATCGACGACCTCCGCGAGGGCGAGCCGATCCCGTCCGACCTCCTCACGGGCGAGCGCGGCGTGATCCCGCTGGTGGTCCCGTACGAGGTCGGTGGACGGCGCGAGCGCCTCGTGTACCTCTCTCGCGAGGGCGACCTCGCCGCGTACGAGGAGCTGCGGGCCGGCTTCACGGCCGCCGTCTCGCACGAGCTCCGGACGCCGCTCGCCCGGCTGCTGACGCTCCTCGAGTCGACCACGCTCCCGGGTGAGGACGTTCCGGCGCTCGTCGACCGCGCTCGCGCGGAGATCGATCAGATCACGGAGCTCATCGACGAGGTGCTGTTCCTCTCCGAGCTCGAGTCGGGCGCCCGAGTCGTTGCGCTCGGCCCGACGCCGGTCAAGCCCGTGCTCGAGGAGACGCTCGAGGAGCTCGAGGAGCGCGCCGCCCGCGCGGGCGTGGTGCTCCGGCTCGACTGTGACGACGAGGTCGAGCTCGCGATCCGGCCGCGTATGCTCCGGGTCGTCGCGCGCAACCTCGCGGAGAACGCGATTCGCTACTCAGGCCCGGGCTCGACCTTCACGCTCGTGGTGCGCCGCGAAGGAGACATGATCGTGCTGGCCGGTCGCGACGACGGCATCGGGCTGGAGGAGGCAGAGCTGCCGCGGCTCTTCGAGCGCTTCTACCGCTCCGACCGCGCGCGCGCCTCGCGCGGGACGGGCCTCGGGCTCGCGATCGTGAAGCACAACGTCACGCAGGCGGGCGGGACGGTAGAGGCGCGAGGCGCGCGTGGCCACGGGCTCGAGATCCGCTGTGAGCTGCCGGCGCCTGCGTAGGCCTCACCGGATCTCCACCACATCTTCACCAGCCGCGTGCACGCCGCGAGCAGGAGGAGCGGGACACTGGTGCCATGGTTCCCGCGACGAAGCGGCGCACTTGACCGTGGTTGACGAGACGGCTACCGCCGCCCCTGCCGTCGACAGCCGGCGGATCGCAGAGCTCGCAGGCGGCGCGACCGACGTCCGGTCCAGGGAGGCGGTCTTCCGGATCGACGGCCTGTCCGTGCGCTACAGCGGCGCACTCGCGCTCGAGGGAGCGACGCTCGACGTCCACAAGAATGCCGTTACGGCCTTCATCGGGCCCTCCGGCTGCGGCAAGAGCACGTTCATCCGCTGCCTGAACCGCATGAACGACCTCATTCCCGGCGCGCAGGTGTCGGGCGAGATCCTCTACCACGGCCGCGACCTCTATGCGGCCGGGGTCGACCCCGTCGAGGTCCGGCGCCGCATCGGCATGGTCTTCCAGAAGCCAAACCCGTTCCCGAAGTCGATCTACGACAACATCGCCTTCGGGCCTCGCATGCTCGGCATGAAGAAGGAGCTCGACGAGCGCGTCGAGCGGACGCTCGTGCAGGCCGCGCTCTGGGACGAGGTCAAGGACCGGCTCAAGGAGAACGCGCTTGGTCTCTCCGGAGGCCAGCAGCAGCGCCTCTGCATCGCGAGGGCGCTCGCCGTCGAGCCTGACGTCATCCTCATGGACGAGCCCGCCTCGGCGCTCGATCCGATCTCGACGACGCGGATCGAGGATCTGATCCACGACCTCAAGCGCGAGTACACGATTGCGATCGTCACGCACAACATGCAGCAGGCGGCGCGCGTCGCGGACATGACCGCGTTCTTCAGCGTCGAGCTGCGCGAGGACGGGCGCGGGCGTCACGGGATCCTCGTCGAGTACGACCTGACGACGAAGATCTTCACGAACCCCGGTGACAAGCGCACCGAGGACTACGTCACGGGGCGCTTCGGATGAGGACGGAGCTGCAGGCCGACCTCGACTCGCTCGAGGCGAGCTTCCAGGAGATCGGCGACGTCGTCTCCCGCGCGATCCGCGGCGCCGTCGACGCGCTGCGGACGCAGGACGTCGAGCTGTGCGACGAGGTGATCGCGTTCGACGACGAGATCGACGATCGCTACATGGCGATCGAGAACCAGATCCAGCTCGTGCTCGCGCGCCAGACACCGGTCGCGACCGATCTCCGGCTCGTGCTGGCCCTCCTCCACTCCACGATTCACATCGAGCGCATGGGGGACCAGTGCGTCACCATCGCGAAGCTCACCAAGCTTTCGAGCCACCTCGACACGAAACGCGCCGTGATGGAAGGCCTCGTGGAGATGGGCGAGCGCTGCGTCGAGATGGTCCAGGTGTCGCTCGTCGCGTTCGCATCGCGCGACATCGAGATGGCTCACGGACTGCACGACCTCGACGAGCTCGTCGACCGGGCGAACCGGCAGGTCTTCGACGACGTCCTCGGCTACGTGCACGACGCGAGCGCGCTCGAGTGGGGGATGCGGCAGATCACCGTCGCGCGCTGCTTCGAGCGGATCGGCGACAACGCCGTGGACATCGGCGAGCAGACAGCCTTCCTCGTCTCCGGCGAGCTGCGCGAGTTCACGGACGCGTCGCATTGACTTCACCACCGTGTCACCAGACGTTCACGCCGGGGGAGCACACGCTCGAAAGCGGGCGGGGAACACTCGCGGTGCCTCCGTCGGGAGGACATTCGATGGGAGAGAAAGGGGTATGAACTCGATGAAGCGCATCGTCCTGTGCGGGCTCGTGCTGCTCACAGTCATCGGGCTTGCCGTCCTCGGAGGGCGGACGCAGTCGGCGTCCGCGAAGCCGCAGGCAGGCTCGCTCGTCGGGACCGGGGCGACGTTCCCGTTCCCGCTCATCTCCAAGTGGATCCCCGCGGTGGACGACGCCCTCGGGATCAGGATCACCTATTCGGCGACCGGCTCAGGTGCGGGGATCGCGCAGATCACCGCTCGCACGGTCGACTTCGGCGCCTCGGACGCGCCGCTCTCTCCGGACCAGCTCCAAGCCTGCAAGGGCTGCGTCGTCATCCCGTGGGCGCTGGCCGGCATGTCGGTGCCGTACAACATCCCGGGCCTGAGCGGCCGGCTTCGCCTGAACGGACCGGTCATCGCGAACATCTTCCTGGGCAACATCACGAACTGGAACGCGTCCGCGATCAAGGCGCTGAACCCGAAACTCAACCTGCCCGACCTGAAGATCACGCCGGTGTACCGCTCGGACGGCTCGGGCTCGACGTACGCGTTCACCGACTACCTCTCCGCCGTCAGCCCGCAGTGGAAGAGCAAGGTCGGCAGGAACACGAGCGTCAACTTCCCGAACGGCACCGGCGCCCGCGGAAGCTCGGGTGTCGCCGGAGTCGTGAAGTCGACGGAAGGCGCGCTCACGTACGTGGACGCGGCGTACTCGATCCAGAACAAGTTCCAGTTCGCGCTGATCCAGAACCGCGCGGGCGGCTTCGCCACTCCCGGCGTGCGCGGAGTCACGGCGGCGCTGTCGCAGCTGCCTGCGAAGGTGACGAACCTCTCGCAGCTCAAGATCGTCGATCCGCCGAAGAGCGCCGGCAAGAGGGCCTACCCGATCTCGACGTTCACGTACGTGATCGTTCCCACGGCCTCAGGCGACAAGGCGGCGGACCTGCGGAAGTTCATCTACTGGGCGGTCACGGCCGGCCAGAAGTTCGGCCCGCCGCTCTACTTCGTCCCGCTCCCCAAGGCCGTGAACGGCTTCGTCTACCGCGAGATCAAGAAGATCCAGGCAGGGACCTAGGAACCGGGATTGACCACGACGGCGTACGACCCCACGGCGCCGGAGAGCGATCTCCGGCGCCGTGGCATTCGGCCCGGCGACGTCGTCTTCAAGGGGCTCGCCATGGCGGCGTCGCTCGCGGCCGCGTTCCTCCTTGCGCTCATCGCGTACAAGGTTCTGCGACTCGCCTGGCCGGCGATCCAGCACTTCGGGCTCAGCTTCGTGTGGACGAACGCCTGGGACCCCGTAAAGGAGCAGTTCGGGGCGCTCATCTTCATCTACGGGACCGTCGTCACCTCGCTCATCGCGCTCGTGATCGCCACGCCGCTCTCGATCGCGATCGCGCTCTTCCTCACCGAGATCGCGCCGAGGAGGGTCGCGGCCCCGATCGCAACCATGGTCGAGCTCCTCGCGGCGATTCCGAGCGTCGTGCTCGGCCTGTGGGGGATCCTCGTCTTCGGGCCGTGGGTGCGTGACCACCTCGAGCCCTGGCTGAAGGACGTTCTCGGCTTCCTGCCGGTCTTCTCGGGAGAGCCGTCGCAGGCGGGAATCCTGCCGGCCGCGCTCGTGCTGACGATCATGGTCATCCCGATCACGTCGGCCATCTGCCGAGAGCTCTTCATTCGCGTGCCCAAGGAGCTGACGGACGGGGCGCTCGCGCTCGGCTCGACCCGCTGGGAGTCGATCCGGGGCGTGATGCTCGCGTACGCCGCGCCCGGCATCGTCGCCGCGGTGCTGCTCGGTCTCGGCCGGGCGTTCGGCGAGGCGATCGCCGTCAACCAGACGATCGGCAACCACAACGCGATTCCGACGTCGTGGTTCGAGCCGGGCGACTCGCTCGGGAGCAAGGTCGCGTCCGAGTACGTGGGCGCGACGAGCCTCCAGCAGGCCTCGTCGATCCTCTACCTCGCGGCGATCCTCATGGTCATCTCGCTCGTCACGAACGTCGTAGCGCAGTTCGTGGTCGTTCGCTTCGAGCGGGCGAGGAGGGCCGTGTGAGCGACACGCCCACGACGGTCGACCCGTACGACATCACGGTTCGCTCGAACGGGCTCCGGCGCCGCCGGTTCACGGAGAAGATCTTCGGCGTCCTCGCCTTCCTCGCCGCTCTCCTCGCCTGCGGAATCCTCGCAGTGGTCCTCGCGACGCTGATCTACAAGGGCTTCAGCGAGCTGAGCCTCGACTTCTTCACGAAGCCGCGGCCGCTCTTCGGCGAGGAGGGCGGCATCGCCGACGCTCTCGTCGGAACAGCGCTGATCGTGGGCATGGCGATGGTCATGGCGATCCCGGTCGCAGTGCTCGTGGCGATCTACATGGCGGAGTACGCAGGCCCACGCGTGTCGCGGGGCTTGCGCATCGTCCTCGACGTCCTCAACGGGGTGCCCGCGATCGTCGTTGGCGTCTTCGTCTTCGGCCTGCTCGTGGTCGGGCACGGCCAAAGCGCGGTCTACGGCGCCTTCGCGCTCGCGATCCTCATGCTGCCGATGGTTTCGCGCGCGACTCAGGAGATCCTCGAGGTCGTCCCGCAGAGCCTTCGTCACGCGAGCCTCGCGCTGGGCGTGACGAAGTGGCGCACGACGTGGAACATCATCCTCCCCGCCGCCATCGGGGGCATCCTCACCGGGGTCGTGATCGCGGTTGCGCGCGTCGCGGGGGAGACCGCGCCGCTTCTCTTCACGTCGTCCATTGCTGCGAACCAGGTCTCGTTCGACGTGCACGGCGCGCTGCCGACCCTTCCGGTGACGATCTACGTCAACTCGGAGTCGCCGGATCCCAGTGAGCAGGCCGCCGGCTGGGCCGCGGCGCTCGTGCTCATCGCGTTCGTGCTCGTCATGAACATCCTGGCGAAGCTCTTCGCCGGCCGGAAGCGGCGCCAGCTCGAAGGTTCCTGAGTACCGATTCGGTGTCCGGACCCCTTGACCGACCCCCCGAGAACGCCGAGAATCGGAGCACGAGCAGGGAGAGCTCGACGAGAGGGGTCCGATGCTGCTCTTGAGACACGCCAGCGCAGGCGAACGGTTGTCCTCCCCGGGGGTGGACCGCTTCCGGCGGCTCGATGAGGCAGGACGGATCGCGGCGCGGCAACTCGTGTGGGCGTTCGCCGACCGAGAGATCACGAGGATCGTCTCGAGCCCGCTCGCGCGCTGTGTCGAGAGCGTGGCTCCACTCGCCGCGAGCCGCGGCCTCGTGGTCGAGAACCGCTGGGAGCTCGAGCCGGATGTCTCGCTGAACGACCTGCGCATTCTTCTCGACGACCTCCCGGACACGACGCTCGCCTGCACGCACCGCGAGGTGCTCGAGACCCTGCTGGGCTGGGACGTCACCTGCGAGAAGGGCGGGGCGTGGGTGCTCGAGCGAAACGGGTCCGAGCTCGTCCCGACCCTGTACGTCGCTCCGCCGGCGACCGTCGGCGTCGGTCAGCGCCAGGCCGTCTGACCCAGTCGCTGCCTACGTACCGGGCTGGTTCGTTCGGCGCTCGCGCGCCCCGCGCCGGGCGCGTTTGAGAGCGCGACGCATCATCGTCGCGTGGTGCGAGTGCGGCTTGGAGGGCTTCGCCGGGACGCGTCGCGTCCACTGTCCGTCCTGGCCGAGGATCCACGCGTTCGTGTCGTCCTCGAGCGCACTGTCGAGGATCGCGTGGATCTCCTGCCGGACGCGGGCGTTCTCGACCGGTACGAGCACCTCGATGCGATGGTCGAGGTTCCGCTGCATGAGATCGGGGCTGCCGATGTACGTCGCCACGCGCTCGCCCGCCTCGAACGAGAAGACCCGGCTGTGCTCGAGGAAATGGCCCACGATCGAGCGGACGCGGATGTTCTCGGAGACGCCCTCGACGCCTGGTCGAAGGGCGCACGTCGAGCGGGCGATGATGTCGATGGTCGCGCCCGCGCCTGACGCCGCGTAGAGCTCGTCGACGATCTTGGGGTCGACGAGATGGTTCAGCTTGAGGCGGATGCGGGCGTGCTTTCCGGCCGCGGCCGCGGCGGCCACGGCCCGGATCTCGTCCACGAGGCCGGTTCGCAACGTGAAGGGAGCCACGAGCAGCTTCCGAAAGGCCTGCGGCCGCCCGAAGCCCGTGATGTAGTTGAAGAGATCGGCGACGTCGGCCGTGATCTCCTCGTCGGCGGTGAAGATGCCGAGGTCCTCGTAGAGGCGGGCCGTCGCGGCGTGGTAGTTGCCCGTGCCGATGTGGGCATACCGCCTGAGCCCGTCTCCTTCGCGGCGGACGATCAACGTCATCTTCGCGTGGATCTTGAGGTCGGGGAAGCCGTACGCGACGTGGACGCCCGCCTGCTCGAGGGCTCGCGACCATTCGATGTTGCGCAGCTCGTCGAAGCGCGCCTTCAGCTCGACGAGGCACACGGACTGCTTCCCCTCTTCGGCGCACTGGATGAGTGAGCCGACGAGCACGCTGTCGTCGCTCGTGCGGTAGACGGCCGTCTTCATCGCGATGACGTTCGGATCGCGAACCGCCGCCTGCGCGAAGATCTCGAAGCTCGCACGGAAGGAGCCGTATGGCTGGTGCACGAGGACGTCGCCGCGCCGGATCTCGTCGAAGATGCGCGACTCGGTGGTCTGTGAGCTCGCGAGTCGCTGTGGGATCACCGGGACCCACGGCTCGGGCTTCAGCTCCGGGCGATCGAGCTCCGCGAGCTCGAGGAGCTCGGAGAGGTCGAGAGGGCTCTCGACCCGGTAGATCTGCGTCTCGTCCGCACCGAGGCCGCTCTGCAGTCGCGCGACCATCTCGGAGGACGCGGAAGCGCTGACCTCGACGCGCACGACGTCGCCGAAGCGCCGGCGCCGAAGCTGGCTCTCCACTGCTTCGAGCAGGTCGTCGGCGTCGTCCGAGACTTCGAAGTCGGCGTCCCGCGTCACGCGGAACACGGCGCGCTCGACGATCGTCACGCCGGGGAAGAGCGCCGGCAGGAAGTGGGCGATGATCTGCTCGAGCGGGACGTACAGCCCGTTCACGTCGAAGAAGCGCGGCAGGCCTTCCGGGATCTTCACGCGCGCGAACCGCTCCTCACCGAGTTCCGGGTCCTCCGCGAAGATCGCGAGCGAGAGCGAGAGGCCCGAGATGTACGGGAACGGCTGTCCCGGGCCGACGGCGAGGGGCGTCAGAACGGGGTAGATCTCCCGCTGGAACCGCTTCTCGAGCTTTCCGAGCGCCTTGGCGTCGAGATCCTCGATGCCGCCGACGACGATCCCCTGGGCGGCGAGCTCCGGTCGGAGCTCGCGCTTCCAGAGTCGCGACTGGAAAGCGGAGAGCTCGAGGACGCGCTCGCGAATCCGGGCAAGCGCCTGCTGCGGCGTCAGGCCGTCGGCGGAGCGCACCGCGATCCCCGACTCCGCCTGGCCGAGGAGCCCGGCGACCCGGACCTGGAAGAACTCGTCGAGGTTCGACGAGAAGCGGCCACAGAACTGCACGCGCTCGAGGAGCGGCAGCGTCTCGTCGGCCGCGAGCTCGAGGACGCGGGCGTGGAACTCGAGGTGGGACAGCTCGCGGTTGAGCAGCGTCCCGAGCGGCTCGGTCTGCGCCCTCGTTGCCATCGCTGGATTCTTATCGGCAGCACGGTCCACGGGCTAAGCATGCCCGAACTGCGCCGCTGCTATGCGTGTGCGGGCAGGAGGCGCCGCGTCTCGTACCGCCGGCCGAGGAAGGCCGCCGAGGCGATTGCCCCCGCCAGCAGGAAGACGATCAGGTCACCCGCGGGCATGCGCGTCACCTCCTCCATCATCGCGCCGACCAGCCCCGCCGCGGGGAGGGTCAGGAGCCAGGCGACGACGATGTTGCCCGCGATGCCCCAGCGCACCGCCTTGAGCCGGCGGCTCGCCCCTGCTCCCATGACGCAGCCGGTGATCGTCTGCGTCGTCGACACGGGGAAGCCGAGATGCGCAGTCGTCCAGAGGATTCCGGCGCATGCCGACTGAGCGGCGAATCCCTGCGGTGGATCGATCTTGGCGATCCGGGTTCCCATCGTCTTGATGATCCGCCAGCCGCCCGCGTACGTGCCGAGCGCCATCGCCGTCGCCGACGAGACGACGACCCAGGCGGGGACATCGAACTCCTCGGCGTTCAGATGGCCGGTGGCGATGAGGGCGAGCGCGATGACCCCCATCGTCTTCTGCGCGTCGTTCGTGCCGTGCGTGAAGGCGACGAAGCTGCCCGAGACGATCTGGGCACGACGGAACACGCGGTTGACGCGGCTCGGCGAGCGTCGCCGGATGACCCAGAGGATGACGAGCATCAGCGCGAGCGCGATGGCGAAGCCGAGGACGGGGGAGAGGACGCCCGGCTTCACCACCTTGTCCCAGACACCCTGCCACTGGATGACCTGCCAGCCCTGCGACGCGATCGCAGCGCCGGCGATGCCGCCGATGAGCGCGTGGCTCGAGCTCGACGGCAGGCCCAGGAGCCACGTCACGAGGTTCCACGTGATCGCTCCGACGAGCCCGGCGAGGATGACGCTCAGCGTCACCGAGTCCGGGTTCACGATTCCTTTCGCGACTGTCGCGGCGACCTTGAGCGAGACGAACGCACCCGCGAAGTTGAGGACGGCGGCGATGAGAACGGCGGAGCGTGGCGAGAGGGCACGCGTCGAGACGCTCGTCGCGATGGCGTTCGCCGTGTCGTGGAAGCCGTTCGTGAAGTCGAAGAAGAGCGCGACTGCGACCACCGCGACGAGCGTGAGGTCTTCCACGCCCGCTCGACCTCAGGCGTTCTTGACCACGATGTTGGCGATCACGTTGGCCGCCGTCTCGCATGCGTCGAGCCCGCGCTCGAGCGCCTCGTAGATGTCCTTCCAGCGGATGACGATGAGCGGGTCGATGCGCTCGCCTCGGAACAGCGCGCCGAGCGCGTCGCGCAGGACCCGGTCGCCCTCGTCCTCGAGGTTCTTCAGCTCCACGAGGGCCTCCTGGACTCCCCGCATGCCCTTGAGGTTCTCGCACGCGATCGCGAGCTGCTCGCAGGCCTGGACGATGATCCTGCACTGCTCGACCGCATGGCGCGTGGGCATCTCGACGCCGTACAGGCCGAGCAGGTCGGACGCCTCCTCGAGGTAGTCCACGACGTCGTCGATCTCGGTCGCGAGGAGGTAGATGTCCTCCCGGTCGAACGGCGTGATGTACTGCGTGTTCAGCAGATTGATGAGGTCGCGGGTGAGCCCGTCGCCGGCCGTCTCGACCGCCTTCACCTGCTCCTGCGTCACGCCGGAGCTCGGATGCTCGCGGAAGCGGCGCTCGACGAGCCGGGATATCTCGAGAGCATTTCCACCCGCCTTGGCGAACAACGCGAAGAACTCGGACGTCCGCGGGGTCAGGCTGATCCGCATGCGCGCGGGACGTTAACCAATCGGAGATATTCGGGAGGCGACCGTGACGCGCTTCAGCCGAGCGCGTCGACGACGAGGCTCTGGAAGTGCACGATGAGGCGCTCCGACTCGGGCAGGAGGTGTCCCTCCTCGAGC
>JBKOYF010000094.1:0-4020 GCA_046725305.1 Actinomycetota bacterium | reverse complement strand
TACGACCGAATCGGTCTGGCTGTCGGCCGGAATGCGAGCTCGCGTTGTGCGCTCGCCCAGACGCTACGCCGGTTGCGCATCCGCTGGGTCCTCGTCCTGGACGGAGCGGAGAGCGCGGAAACGATGTCGAGGCTGGGCCGTTGCGGTTATTCGCTCGTCGAGGGCCGGCCCGGCTACACCGGCGTCCTTCGGGATGCGCGCCCGCGTGCGGAGTGACGAGTCCCTCGTTCTGGGGACGAATTCCCCTTGCGCGGGGGAGACTTCGAAGCCGCGGAGGGGGGAAGGTCCTCCTAGGTGAAAGACGTTTGTAAATATGTCGGGCCTCGCGGCCCGGCCAACTCGAGGGCTAGTACCCTCGGAAGGTCCCTGGCGCCGCCATTGTTTTAGGAGGGTGTGGGGGACCGGAATCGATCGAAGGGGGAGCCGCCTATGAATTTCGGGCTCAGAGTCATCTCGATCGTCAGCATCGCAGGTGTCCTGGCGTGGGCTGCCAACGCCGCGCCGCTCCTGCCGACCGGCGACCCTCAGAGCCAGGGCTTCGGATACGGGTACGGCACCGTCAAGGTGACGATCTGTCACATCCCGCCGGGCAATCCGGACAACGCGCACACGATCACTGTCGGTGCGCCGGCTGTTCCGGCCCATCTGGCTCACGGCGACACGCTCGGGCCCTGCCCGGAGGTTCTGGCCGCCGCAGCGGCCACGGGCAAGAAGCACGGCAAGCCGCAGGCCACCGAGGAGTCGGCCACTGAGCAGAGCTCCACGGGCAAGTCGAAGAAGCAAAAGCCCGAGAAGGGCTCCGAGAACGCGTCCGCCGGCAAGCAGAACAACAACAAGCCGGACAAGGGCGCCGTGAACGCCGCGGCCGGTACACAGGAGAAGACCAACAACGGCAAGTCCAAGAAGAACGAGACACCGACGGCCGAGAGCAGCACGACCGTGCAGGTGACTGCCGCTCCCGCGCCGCAGGAAGAGCCGAACAAGCCGAAGAAGGAGAAGCCCAACGCCTCGTCCCAGTCGAACGGGGGCGGGCCGCCGGCTTCCCCGCCGGGCCAGTCGAACGACCACGGCAACGGCGGCGGCAACGGCAACGCAGGCGGCAACGGCAACGGCCAGGGGAACGGCCACAACAAGTAGCCGCCTCACACGCAGGTTCTGCGAGCGCCCCGTGCTCAGACGAGCCGGGGCGCTCGTCGTTGACGCCGGCTGGCTCTTCGAGAAGTCCCGAAGCGGGTCCCCGTGACAGACATGCTCGGTTGTGCCTGGACCGCCTGCGTGCCCCATGCGTAAGCCCGGGTTGGCTGACAGCTGATACTCCGGGGAGATGCGACTCGTCTCTGACGGCACGCTTCGGCTCTCTCCCTCCGACCTCGGGAACCACCTCGCCTGCCCGCACTTGACGCAGCTCGAGCTCCGCGTGCAGCGCGGCGAGCTGAAGCGCCCCGTCCTCGACGACGCGTACGGCAAGCTCATCCGTGAAAAGGGGAACCTGCACGAGCTCGCGTACCTCGAGCGGCTCGAGGGCGAAGGCAAGTCGATCGCCCGTATGCCCCAGTACGAGGACGAGGGTGGCTTCGACCCAGCGGAAGCGCAACGACGAACTGAGGAGACGATCCGCGCCCACGAGGCGGACGTCATCTACCAGGCCTACCTCGTCGACGGCGCCTGGCGCGGGTTCGCCGACTTCCTCGAGCGCCGGCCGGATGGCACCTACGAGCCCGTCGACACGAAGCTCGCCCGCTCGGCGAAGCCGGCGCACCTCCTCCAGCTCTGCTTCTATGCGCTCGCGCTCGAGCGCATCCAGGGCCGGCTCCCCGAGCACCTCCACGTCGAGCTCGGCACCGGCGTCAGGGAGACGTTCCGCACGGCCGACTACATCGCCTTCTTCCGGCGCTCGCGCGAGCGGTTCCTGGCCGCGATCGCGGACGGCGCCGACACCTACCCCTGGCCGTGCGACCACTGCAGGATCTGTGACTTTCGCCACCTCTGCTACCAGCGGCTCGAGGACGACGACAACCTCGTGCTCGTCGCCGGGCTCGGGCGCAGGTACGTGGATCGGCTCGCCGGCCGCGGGATCACGACGCTCGCGGAGCTCGGCCACGCGCGGCCCGGCACGGACGCCAACGGCATCCGCCCGGAGATCTTCGAGACGCTGCGGCATCAGGCCTCGCTCCAGCTCTTCTTCCGGGAGACCGGCGAGCACCGCGTCGACGATCTCCCCGACGAGCCCGACAAGGGTTACCGGCTGCTCCCCGCCCCGTCGGCGGGCGACGTCTGGCTCGACCTCGAGGGCCACCCGTTCTACGAGCCCGCGCGCGGGCTCGAGTATCTCTTCGGCTACTGCTACCGCGACGACGACGGCGCGATGCGCTACGGGGCGATCTGGGGCCTCGACCGGGAGGGCGAGAAGGCCGCCTTCTGCCGCTTCGTGGACTGGCTGCAGGAGCGGCGCGCGCACTTCCCCGATCTCCACGTCTACCACTACGCGGCGTACGAGCGGACGGCGCTGCGGCGGCTCATGGGCGAGCACGCCGTGCGCGAGGACGCGATCGACGAGCTCCTCAGACAGGAGGCCCTCGTCGACCTCTACCGCGTCGTCCGCCAGGCCCTGCGCGCGTCGGTCCCGAGCTACTCGATCAAGGAGGTCGAGAAGCTCTACGGCTTCACGCGGAGCGCGAGCGTCGAGGGCGGGGCCGAGTCAGCCGTCGACTTCGACCGCTGGATCGAGACGCGGGATCACGAGCTGCTCGAGGGCATCCGGCTCTACAACGAGGAGGACTGCCGCTCGACGGTCGCGCTGCACGCGTGGCTGCTCGCACGTCGGCCGCCGGGGATGCCGTGGCGGGCGCCACCGGACGAGTACGAGCGGAGCGAGGAGGCCGAGGAGCGCGACGCCGCGCGGGCTGCGCTGCACGCGGCACTGCTCGAGGGGGCGGAGGAGGGCGACCCGCGCTGGCTGCTTGCGCACCTCCTCTACTACCACCAGCGCGAGGCGAAGTCGGCGTGGTGGGAGTGGTTCCACCACCTGGACCTCGTCGGCACCGAGTTCGAGGAGGACGACGACACGATCGGCGGGCTCGAGCTCGTCGGCGCGCCGGTCGAAGACGGACAGTCGCTCCTCTACACGTTCGAGTTCCCGCCGCAGGAGCACAAGATCGGCGGCACGGGCGTTGATCCCGCGACCGAGAAGGCGTACGCGGTCGACGTGGACGACGAGGAGGGCGTCGTCACGCTTCGCCGGAGCAAGGCTCGGGCGGACCAGCCGCTGCCGCGTGCGCTGATCCCGCCCTCACCGTTCTCCGACTGGGCGCAGCGCGACGCGGTCGCCCGCGTCGCGCGCTCGTACGTCGCGGGCGACGGGCGCTATCCGCACCTCGAGAAGGTGCTCCGCCGCGAGCTTCCGCTCGGCGGCGCGCGCGTCCAGGCGGAGGGGCTCGAGGAGCTCGGCCGGCGCGTGCGCGAGGTCGAAGGCTCATACCTCTTCGTCCAGGGCCCGCCCGGCTCGGGCAAGACGTGGACAGGTGCGCGGCTCATCACGTACCTCGTCGCGATCGGGAAGCGGGTCGGCGTCGCGTCGCAGAGCCACAAGGCGATCCACAACCTCCTGCGCGAGATCGAGGCCGACGCAGTCTCGGAGGGCGTCACCTTCCGCGGCGTCAAGAAGGCGACCGAGGGGAACGAGGAGTCGTTCTACGAGGGGCTCGGTCTCGTCGAGAACGAGCCATCGGCGGAGGCGTTCTTCGAGGCCGACCACGATCTCTTCGCCGGCACGAGCTGGCTCTTCTCGCGCGAGGAGCTCGACGCGAAGCTCGACTACCTCTTCATCGACGAGGCGGGGCAGACGTCGCTCGCCGACACCCTCGCGCTCGGCACGTGCGCGAAGACGCTCGTCCTGCTCGGCGACCCGGTGCAGCTCGCGCAGGTGACGCAGGCGGTGCACCCGGGCGAGGCCGGCGTCTCGGTGCTCGCGCACCTGCTCGGGGAGCGGGCGACCGTGGCCGAGGACATGGGCGTCTTCCT
>JBKOYF010000118.1:0-16387 GCA_046725305.1 Actinomycetota bacterium | reverse complement strand
GGGCTGGTCGTCGCCGGCGTCGTCGGCACGGCCGGAGCTGCAATCGCGGTGCGCTGGCACTCGCAGGTCGTCGCCGCGCTGGGGATGCTCGGAGCCCTTGCCGCGCCCGTGCTCGTCGACAGCGGGACGTCGACGCTCGCGCTCGCGTTCACCGCGATCGCCCTCGTCTCGACCGTCGCCGTTCTCGTGTGGCAGCGCTGGGGATGGCTCGTGCTCGGCGCGTTCGTGCTGACCGCGCCGCAGCTCGCGTTCTGGGCCGACGATCGGGAGGGACTGCTCCTGCCGCTCCTCGTGCTCGCGCTCTTCTGGTGTGCGTTCGTCGTCGCCGGGATCGGTTACGAGCTCCGCGTACCGACCTCGAAGCTGCGCGTGTCGTCAGCGTCGGTGCTCCTCCTGAACGCCGCCTTCACGTCCGGGCTCGGGTGGGCGCTTGTCGACGACCGTGGCTCGGACACCGGCTCGACCGCATGGGTCCTCGCCGTGACGGTCGCCTACATCCTTGTCGGCGGATTCGGGTTCCGGCAACGCATGAGCCCGGAGATCGCGGGGCTCCTCGTGGCGATCGGAGTGGCGCTCTCGGGCGTCACCCTCGCGCTCGCGCTCGACGGCCCCGCGCTCGTCGTCGGGTGGTCGGCGGAGGCGGTGATCCTGACCTGGGTCGCCCGCCGCACCGGCGAACGACGGGCGCTCGTGTTCGCACTCGTGTTCCTCGGGCTCGCGGCGGCGCACACGTTGGTCGATGAGGCTCCCGCGGATGGCCTCGTCGACGGCGTCGCCGATCTCGGCCAGGCGCTCGCAGCGACGGTGAGCGTCGGCGTTGCGGCTCTGGTCATGGGGCTGCTCGTCAAGCGCAGAGACCTGTGGATCCTCCTCTTCGCCACCGCCGGAGTGGCGTTCGTCTACGCGGTCTCGCTCGGCATCGTCGACGTGATCCAGGGCGATGAGGTGGAGCGCTCACAGACGGCGCAGGTCGTGCTGAGCGCGTTTTGGGCGGGCGTCGGCCTCCTCGCCATCGTCGTCGGCCTGATTCGCGAAGTCCGCGAGCTCCGGTACGGAGGGCTCGTCCTGCTCGGGCTCGGGGTCGCGAAGCTCTTTGCGTACGACCTCGCCGAGCTCGACGAGCTGTACCGCGTGCTGTCGTTCGTGGCGGTGGGGCTGCTCCTGCTGACCGGTGCGTACGCGTATCAGCGTGTCCGCTCGGCCGGGCGGGACGCGTGATCCTCGCCGCGCTGCTGGCGGCTGCGATCGCGGCCGGCGCCAACGACGTCGACCAGAGCGCCTTTCGCTACACACGCGCGCTGGACGCCGCGGTAGGTGCTCCGGTGAGGTTCGAGCCCGACGCGCGCCTGTACGGCCATACGCGGAGCGGCTTCCCCGATCTCCGGGTCCTCGATTCCGACGGCACACAGGTTCCCTGGCGGGCTCTCCCGACGGCGGTCGCCGTGCCCTCGCAGCCGGTGACGGTCGTCGCACGCGGCCGGCGGGCCGGCACGTTCTCCGTCGTCCTCGATCGCGGAGCCGTCCACCCGGTCATCGACCGGGCCGAGCTCGAGATCCCGGAGCGGACGTTCGTCGGCCAGGCCGTCGTCCTCGGGAGCACGACCGGGGCGGAGGGGACGTACGCGAGACTGTCGACCACGCAGATCTACGCCGTCCACGGCGCGGTCGACGCTCGGAGCACGACCGCCGTGTTCCCGCCGACCGACTACCGCTACCTGCTCGTGCAAGCACGGGGCGTCTCCGCGATCACCGGTGCGCGGGTGGCGCGGGATCCCGCGCAGGTGCCGCTCGAGCCCGTCGCGTCGCGGCCGCGTCGCCGCGAGCTGGAGCGGCAGACGGTCGTGCGACTCGACCTCGGGTTCCCGCGGGTTCCGGTCGACAGCATCCGGATCCAGTCGTCGACGCCGCGCTACGTCCGGCTCGTGCGCGTGGAGGGCTCGAACGACGGCGTCACTTACGTCCGCCTTGCGGAGGCACGGATCGCACGGTTCCCCGGAGTCGACCTCGCGCGGCTCGCCGTCGACGGGCAGCAGCGGTTCGTCCGCGTGACGATCGACGACGGCGACGACCCTCCGCTCGCGGAGCTTCGCGTTACGACCGAAGCACGTCCGCGACCGCTGCTCCTTGCTGCGGGGTATCGCCCTCCGTTCCGGCTCCTGTACGGGGCGCACGACGTCGCGGCGCCGGCGTACGACTTCGCGCAACTCCCGCCCGCTGCGACGGGCTTCACCCGAGCGATCGCAGGAACGCTCGGTGCAGAGAGCCCGAACGCGCTGTTCGAGGCCCCCGCGGACACGAGGACGTTCTTCGAGCGCAACGACTACCTCATCCAGGTGCTCCTCGTCGTGGCCGCACTCGTCGCGGCCGCCGCGGGCATCGTCGCGCTGCGACGGCGAAGCTGAGCGAGGAGGCTTGGCGGAACGGGCCTCGCCGCTGGGCTGCCGCTGGTCGTCGTCGACGCCGCTCGCGGCGATCCAGCGCTGCCCCGGCGGCACAGAGCCTGTTTCGCCAAGGCCTCCTATGTCGCTTCGCGCTTCGCGCGGCGGAAGAGGCGACCGGCGGCGCTCTCTTCGCCTCTCGAGGACGACGGCCCGCTCGGCTCGTCCGGCTTCGAGGGCGTGCGCTGGGTCGGGAAGATCCTGATCACCGCGTACGTGATCGCGGCCGCGAGGCCGACGATCCCGAGGATGTAGACGGCGAGGAGCAGCAGGCCCAGGATCTTCTCCAAAGCCGCCGTAGAATAGCGACGTGCCGCGGGCGTGCGTCATCGTGCTCGACGCCGTCGGCGCCGGCGAGTTGCCCGATGCCGGGGAGTACGGGGACGAAGGCTCCAACACCCTGGGCAACGTCGCCCGCGCCGTCGGGGGCCTCGACCTGCCCAATCTCGAGGCGCTCGGCCTCGGCAACGTTCTCCCGCTCGAGGGCTGCCCCCCGCAGCCCGGCGCGCCCGCCGTCGCGGGACGCCTGTTCGAGCGCTCGAAGGGGAAGGACACGACCACGGGCCACTGGGAGCACATGGGGATCGTCACACCGACGGCGTTCCCGACCTATCCGCACGGGTTCCCGGACGAGGTCATCGACCCGTTCATGAACCAGACGGGGCGAGGCGTCCTCGGCAACAAGCCCGCGTCCGGTACCGAGATCATCCAGGAGCTCGGCGAGGAGCACCAGCGGACGGGGAAGTGGATCGTCTACACGTCCGCCGACTCGGTGTTTCAGATCGCGGCGCACGAGGAGACGATCCCGCTCGAGGAGCTCTACGACGGATGCCGGGTCGCCCGGGAGATCCTCACGGGAAGGCACGCCGTCGGGCGCGTCATCGCGCGGCCGTTCGTGGGCGAGCCCGGAAACTACGAGCGCACGCCGAACCGCCACGACTTATCGCTCGAGCCGCGCCGGCCGAACTACCTGTCGTCCGTTCGCGAAGCGGGGAGCACCGTGTACGGCGTGGGGAAGATCCCGGACATCTTCGCGGGCTGTGACATCGACGATTCGTTCCCGACGAAGTCGAACGTCGACGGCATCAACCGCACGGTCGAGCTGCTCGAGAACATCGACGGCGGGTTCGTGTTCGTGAACCTCGTGGAGACCGACATGCTCTGGGGCCACCGCAACGACCCGGTCAACTTCCACCGCTGCCTGCAGGACTTCGACCGCCGCCTCCCCGACATCCTCGAGACGCTCCACCCGGGCGACCTCCTGATCCTCACGTCGGATCACGGGTGCGACCCGACCACGGAGTCGACGGATCACTCGCGCGAGCACGCGTTGCTCCTCGCCTATGCGGCGGGTCGGAACGCCGCCGGCCGGATTCACGAGGAGGGGGAGTTCGCGGATGTGGGCGCGACGGTGAACGCGTGGCTGGGCGGGAAGTCGCCGGGGAAGCGCCTCCCCGGCCGTCAGATCGAGCTGTGATCCGCGTCGCGGAGCTGATCGAGCGCAAGCGGAACGGCGGTGAGCTGTCCGACGAGGAGATGACCGAGCTCGTCCTCGGATACACGCGCGGCGACGTCCCCGACTACCAGATGGCCGCCTGGTGCATGGCTGTGTACTTCAAGGGTCTGTCCGGCCCGGAGACCCACGCACTGACGGACGCGATGATCCGCTCCGGGGAGACGCTCAACCTGGGGGCCGCACTCGGCCGTCGCGTGGTCGACAAGCACTCGACCGGGGGCGTCGGCGACAAGACCTCGCTGGCGGTGGGCCCGATCGTCGCCGCGTGCGGTGTTCCCTTCGGGAAGATGTCCGGCCGGGGCCTCGGACACACGGGAGGCACCCTCGACAAGCTCGAGTCGATCCCGGGGTTCACCGTCGAGCTCACGATCGAGCAGTTCGTCGAGCAGGTCCGCGAGATCGGCCTCGCGATCATCGGCCAGACGGGCGATCTCGTCCCGGCCGACAAAAAGCTCTACTCGCTTCGCGACGTCACGGCGACGGTGGACATCGTCCCGCTCATCGCGTCGTCGATCATGGCGAAGAAACTCGCGGCCGGGGCCGACGCGATCGTCCTGGACGTGAAGGTCGGCGACGGCGCTTTCATGAAGACGATCGAGGACGCCAGGATCCTCGCGGAGCAGATGGTCGACCTCGGCAGGAGGGAAGGGCGCGAGGTCGTCTGCCTCCTCACGGACATGGACCAGCCGCTCGGCGCGGCGGTCGGCAACGCGCTCGAGGTCCGCGAGGCGGTCGAGACGATCACGGCCGAAGGGCCTCCGGACTTCACCGAGCTCGTGCTCGACGCGTCCGCGCGTCTCCTCGCACTCTCCGATCTCAGGATCGACCTCGACGAGGCGCGCGCGCGGGCCGAGCAGGCGACGATCGACGGGTCCGCACGGGAGACGTACGAGCGCTGGATCCGCGCGCAGGGCGGTGATCCCGACCTGGACGCGCTCCCGCGAGCCCCCGTCGTCCGCGAGGTCGTCGCGCCGCGAGGCGGGAGCGTGACCCGGCTCGCCGCCCTTCCGATCGGCGTCGCCTCGCTCGAGCTCGGCGGCGGCCGGCGGACGAAGGACGACGTCGTCGACCACGCCGTCGGCGTCGTGTGCAGCGCGAAGCGCGGCCAGACGGTCGAGGCCGGGCAGGTGCTCGCGGACGTCCACGCCCGCGACGACGAGTCGGCTGCGCGGGCGGCGGAAGCCGTGCTCGGCGCGTACGAGATCACCGACGAGGAGCCGCACCCGCACGGCATCGTCCTCGACGTCATTGCCTGAGCTTCCAGAGGTCGAGACGATCAGGGCGCAGCTCGAGCCGCGCCTCGTGGGGCGCACGCTCGCTCGCGTCGAGATTCTCGACCCGCGCCTGACGCGCCCGGTCGACCTGTTCGAGGTCGCGGAGGAGCTCGAGGGCGATGCCGTCGTCGCCGTCGAGCGGCGGGGCAAGTACCTCCTCCTCCGCCTCGAGAGCGGACTCGGGCTCCTCGTCCACCTCCGCATGACGGGGAGCTTCGGCTTCACGCCGATGTCGCACGAGCGCGCCGTGGTCGAGCTCGACGACGGGACAAGGCTCGTGTACCGCGACGTGCGGCGGTTCGGAACGTGGCTCGTGCTCGAGGACGCAGAGCTCGAGCCGTACCTCGCGACGAAGAACGGCCCCGAGCCGCTCGGCCCGCGCTTCACGTCGCACTGGCTCGGCGCCCAGCTCGCTCGCCGGAAGGCGCCGCTGAAGGCGGTCCTCCTCGACCAGCGCGTCGTCGCCGGCCTCGGGAACATCTACGCCGACGAGGCACTCTGGCGCGCGCGCCTCAGCCCAATGAGCCCCGCGAACGAGGTCTCGAGTGACGAGCTCGGCAGGCTCACACGCGCGATTCGCGGGGCGCTGCGAACCGGCATCGCCAGGCACGGCTCGACGCTCAGCGACTACCGGGCCCCAGACGGCGCCGCGGGCTCGATGCAGGACGAGTTCCGCGTGTACGGGCGCGACGGCGAGCCCTGCCCACGCTGCCGCACGACGATCGTGAAGACCCGCGTCGGCGGCCGCGGGACGTGGTACTGCCCCCGCTGCCAGCCACTCGACACGCATGATTCACTCGCTTAGGCGAGCCCGCGAGGAAAGGGAGCGAGATGGACGACACCCAGATCCACGAGAGCATCGAGCAGCTGGTCACGAAGGAGCACGAGCTCTGGGACCGCGAAGCCGCAGGCACCGCGTCGGAGGAGGATCGGCAGAGGCTCGAGGAGATCCGCGTGTCCCTGGACCAGTGCTGGGACTTCCTCCGTCAACGGCGTGCACTGCGCACGGCGGGCTTCGACGCAGATGCGGCGGTCATCCGCCCCGGGGAGACGGTCGAGCACTACGAGCAGTAGCGGGCTCGAAGAGCCGACGTGCGGCAGGCCTAGACTTGACCGCATGGCGCGGGTGACCAAGACCGAGGCGGTCGTGCTGCGGTCGTTCCGCTTCGGTGAGGCCGACCGCGTCCTCCACCTGTACTCGGCGGAAAGCGGACGGGTCGGCGCCATGGCGAAGGGCGTGCGCAAGACGAAGTCCCGCTTCGGGGCAAGGCTCGAGCCCTTCTCGCACGTCGAGCTGATGCTGCACCGGGGATCGGGCGAGCTGCACACCGTCACGGGCGTCTCGCTCGTCGAAGCCCATCGGCCTGCGCGGGAGGATCCGTACCGCCTCTCCGTCGCGCTCGTCGGAGCCGAGGCGATGCTCCGGCTCTTCGTCGAGGAGGAGCGCAACGAGCGCGCGTTCGAGGCGTTGACGCGGTTCCTCTCGGCCGTGGACGCAATCCCGCCTGGTGCACGCGGACGGGCTGGTCTCGACCCGCTCGCGCTGTCGTTCCAGCTGAAGCTCCTGTGGCTGTCCGGCTACGTCCCGCACCTCGAGAGCTGCGTCGAGTGCGGCGGCGTCGAGGGCCTCGTCGGCTACCTGCCGCCGGCCGGCGGGGCGGTGTGCACCGCGTGCGCGCCGGACGAGACGGTGTTCCTCTCGCCGGACGGCTTTCGCGGGATGCTCGCGCTGATCTGGAGCCCGCTCGCGGACGCGCACGGCCTCGGCCTCGGCGAGCGCGCGCTGCGCGACACGTTGGCGGTGGTGGTCGCGTCGTACGAGTTCCACGGCGGGTTCCGGCTGCGAACCCTCACCGCGTGAAGCGCGACCTCGGCGACGGTTACGAGCTCGACGACGATCCTGCGCGGATCGACCGCGCAGCCGTGCACGCCTACCTCGGCGGGGAGTCGTACTGGGCGAAGGGGCGTCGGCGGGACGTGCAGGACGCCCTGATCGACGGCGCGGCGCGGGTCGTCGGTCTCTACCACGGCGGGGAGCAGGTCGGCTTCTCGCGGACGCTCTCGGACGGCCACGCGCAGTCGTACCTCGCGGACGTCTACGTCCTCGACGAGCACCGGGGTCGCGGGCTCGGCGTCGAGCTCGTCCGCTTCTCGGTCGACGAAGGGCCGCTCGCGCGCACGAAGTGGTTCCTGCACACGCGAGACGCGCACGAGCTGTACCGGAGGTTCGGGTTCGCGGAGCCGAGCGAGCGGGCGCTCGAGCGCTGGAGCTCCTGACAGTCCCATGCAGGATGCAGTTGTTGCCTTTGCGAGATCCGGAGAGCTCGGCCCGCTACGACTCGGTATGGCGGATCACGACGTGCGCACGACCCTCGGTGATCCGTGGAAGGAAGGCGTTGGACGAGCACAATCAGTCGTTTGGAACTACGGCGCCCTGGAGATCTATTTCGATCCTGGTCGGTCAGGCTCCCGCCATGTCTCCGGCTTCAGGATCCGCTTCGAGCACCCAGGCGAGGTGCCGACCGTCTTCGGAGCGGTCGATCGTGTGAGCTTGCACGACTTTCTCTCTCGGCTGATATCCGGGGACGTAACAGCGCAGGCCGAGCGCCCAGTCGGCGACGGCGAGGTGCGGCTGCGCATCGCACCTTCCAACGTGCTTGCCATCTTCGATACCCGTGGCATCGTCTGGATCGGCCGATTCGCCGACTAGCTCAGCCCGGCTTCGGCGTCTTCCAGTCCGCGGAGAGCCTGTCGAGAACCACGGAGCGCGCGCCGGAGATCGGGATGCGCTCCTGCTCGAGCGAGTCGCGGTCACGGATGGTCACCGTGTCGTCCTCGAGCGTCTGCTCGTCGACCGTCAACGCGTACGGCGTCCCGATCTCGTCCTGGCGCCGGTACCTGCGCCCGATCTGGCCGGAGTCGTCGTACTCGGAGACGACGGCTCTCCGAAGCTCCTCGTGCAGTGCACGAGCCTTGGTGACCATGTCCTCGTTCCGCGGGACGAGCGGGAGCACGGCCGCCTTCACCGGGGCCAGGGCGGGGTGGAGGCGGAGCACCGTCCGCTCACGTTCCGCGACGACCTCCTCGTCGTAGGCGTCGGCCATGAACGCGAGCATCGAGCGGTTGACCCCGAGCGCCGGCTCGACGACCTCGGGCGTGTAGCGCTCCTCGCCGTCGACCCACTCGAGCCTCGTCCCCGACGCCTCGGTGTGCGCACGCAGGTCGAAGTCGCCGCGATGCGCGATCCCCTCGAGCTCGGACCAGCCCATCGGGAACAGGTATTCGATGTCGGAAGTAGCGCTCGAGTAGTGCGAGAGCTCCTCGGGATCGTGCTCGCGCACGCGGAGGTGGCTCTCGCGGATGCCGTACCGACGGTGCCACGAGACCCTGGCGTCGACCCAGTACCGGAACCACTCCTGCGCCTCCGCCGGCGGGACGAAGTACTCCATCTCCATCTGCTCGAACTCGAGCGTGCGGAAGATGAAGTTGCCCGGGGTGATCTCGTTGCGGAAGGCCTTGCCGATCTGCGCGATGCCGAACGGTGGCTTGCGCCGGGCGATCTGAGCGACGTTCTTGAAGTTCACGAAGATCCCCTGCGCCGTCTCGGGACGGAGGTACGCGTCCTGCCCCGCCTCCTCCACCGGCCCGATCCTCGTGGAGAACATGAGGTTGAACTGCCGCGGCTCCGTGAGGTCGCACTGCTCGGCCTCGCCGGGGTGCTTGCTGGTCTTCGCTCCGCACTGCGCCTCGTCGAGCTGGTCCGCGCGGTAGCGGCGCTTGCAGAACCGGCAGTCGACGAGCGGGTCGGCGAACCCGGCGACGTGGCCCGACGCCTCCCACACGGCAGGGTGGAGGATGATCGAAGAGTCGAGCGCGACGATGTCGTCGCGCTCGCGCACCATCGCCTCGAACCAGCGGGCCTTGACGTTCTGCTTCAGGAGGACGCCGTAGTGCCCGTAGTCGTAGGCCGAGGCGAGCCCGCCGTAGATCTCGGACGACGGGAAGACGAACCCACGCCGCCGCGCGAGCGAGACGATCTTGTCCATGGTGACCACGTCGGGCACCGGCGAGACGTTACTCGGCTCTCGCCGTCAGCGAGCGACGCGGCAGCCTGCGCCGGCGATCGTGCGGCGGCCGGCCAGCAGGCGGCCAGTGCGTTCTCCCTTGCGGTCACCTGGGGCGGAGGCTCGCCCTCCCGGAATACGAGTCGCCACGGCGCGACGATGGTCCACAGCACGATCGCCGACCTTCTCTCCTGAGCGTCGTCCCCGGCGATCGACCGGAAGCCGCCGTGATGACCACGGAGCTAGCGGCGCGTGCCGAGCGTGAGCAGGTACTCGAATGGTGGACGACCTCGTCTCCTTCGCGACGCGCCTCGAAGAACTCCGCCCACGTTCGACGGAACTTCTCGCGCCGCTCGTCGTCGAGGGCTTCTGCTGCAGTCTTCGTTGGCCCGTACGAGGTGGAGAAGAGCTCCCAGTACTCCTCGCCGTCCTTCGTGCGGAGGATCGAGTCGTGCTCCTCGAACTCGAGCTCGAACGCATCTCCCAGGAGTTCACGCACATGCTCTTCGTTCCCCCACCCGAACGGGGCTGCCGGCACCCTCGGGAGGCGGCGGCAGGAACGGCCGCATCATCCCGAACATCTGGGCGAGGCCTCCCTCCGGCGTCCAGCGGGCGAGCGCGAGGCGTCCGCTGGGCCGGGTCACGCGGGCGAGCTCGCCTGCGACCGCTGCGTGGTCGGGCGCGACCATGACGCCGCACGTGGACGTCACGACGTCGAAGCTCGCGTCCTCGTAGGCCATCGCCTCGGCGTCGCCGACCTCGAAGCGGATGTCGACGCCCTCATCGGCGGCGCGCTGCTCGGCGGTCTCGATGAGCGCGGGGGCGAGGTCCATGCCGACGACGTCGGCGCCGCGCCGCGCGGCGAGGATGGCGACGGCGCGCGCCCGTCCCCGTGGCGGCATCCAGCACCTTCTCGCCGGGCTTCGGGTCGACGCCCTCGACGACGAGCTCGTGGATGCCGCGGATCGTGTTCGTGACCCGCTCGTACTGCCCGTTGCCCCACATCACGCTCTGACGGGCCTTGAGCTCCGTGAATGCCATGGTCTCGCCTCCTTCGAGTGGACGTCGGATCATATGACCGCACGGGAGATAGCCTCCTTCCATGAGCGGCCACGACGGCGACCGCGTCCCGGTCGAGCTGCACATCGTCTCGGACTCGACGGGCGAGACGGCGCAGCGGCTCGTCCTCGCACTGGAGGCCCAGTTCCCCGACCAGCCGTTCGAGGAGGTCCGGCACCCGCGGGTGGAGAACGTCGACGACCTCCACATCGCCGTGCAGCAGGCACGCGGCCGTCCCGCTGTGATGGTCTACACGCTCGTTGCCCCCGACCTGCGCGACGCGATGCGTCAGCTGTGCCGCCGCGCCCGCGTCCACTACTGCGACCTGCTCGGCCACCCCATCGACTCGATCTCGCGTGTCGCCGGGGTCGCGGCGCGCATGGAGCCGGGCGCGCGGGCTCCGCTCGATGCGACGTACTTCAAGCGCATCGAGGCGATCGAGTTCGCCGTGAAGTACGACGACGGCGTGGGGAGAGGCCTCGACGAGGCGGACGTCGTGCTCGTCGGCGTCTCACGCACGTCGAAGACGCCGCTCTCGATCTACCTTGGGTACCTGGGCCACAAGGCGGCAAACGTCCCGGTCGTCCGCGGGATCGACCCGCCCGAGGAGCTGTTCGAGATCGACCCGGCGAAGATCGTCGGCCTCACGATCGGTGCGGAGCGCCTCACCGACATCCGAACCGCGCGCGTCAAGAGCATGGGCGCGTCACGCCGGCGCTACGCCGAGCTCGAAGCGGTGTACGCGGAGCTCGAGGAGGCGTCGAAGCTCCACCGCCGGCTTCGCTGCCCCGTCATCGACGTCACCGAGCTCTCCGTGGAGGAGACCGCGATGCGGATCATCCGCCTCGTCGAGCGGCGCAGGCGGGCAGCGGCTCGGGCATGAGCGACGAGCGTCGCGCGCATCCCCCGTACGGCGCTCCGGGAGAGCCGCCCTTGCGCAACCCATTCCGCCCCCCGCCGGGCGGACGAGGTGATCTGCGCGAGAAGGGTTGGGTCCCGGCGCCACGCTTCGCGCTGTGGTGGTGCCTCCTCCTCCTCGGCGATCTCGTCTTCTACGTCCTCCTGACGCCGATCTGGCTCGGGCTCAGGGCTGCGGCGTGGGTCGCGGAGCTCCGTTCGCGCGCGCAGCGACGTCACTGAGGAAACGCTCGGTGGCCGCCTCCGTCCGAAGGCGGACAAGGGCGTAGGAGGCGAATCGGGCTGGATATGCGGCACGACGCCTCCGGTGGTGCCGGAGCGCGAAGAGAATGAGCGAGTCGCGGCTCGCGAACGTGTTTCGCAGCGACTCACGGTTGCCGGCCCATAGCTCCTCGCCGCGAATCGCCCGCGAGACCGTCCGACGCAGCAGGCGCGGCAGCCACACCCGCAGCGGCAGGTCCAGCCAGACGACGATGTCGGCCTCGGCGAGCACGAGCTGACCGAGCCAGCTCTGGTAGGAGCCGTCGATCACCCAGGAGTCGGTCGCGACGATCTCGGCGACGCGCGCGCGGAACTCCTCGGCGTCCGGCTCCGTCCAGTCGGGCTGCCAGAAGAGCGCGTCGAGCTCGTGGAACGGTACGCCGAGTGCTCGCGCGAGCCTCCGACTTACCGTCGTCCCGCCGCATCCACTCGCCGACGTGACGATTGCGACTCGCCTCACAGGAGGCGTGCGGCGATCGGCGCTTCCGAGCCGGGCTCCACCCGGTAGGCGCGGGCGCCATCGGCTGCCGCCACGACCTCGTGGAGGTCCGTGCCCACGAAGTGGAGAGCGGCAGCGTCGTCCGCGGCGTACCCGGGCGGGAAGCCCTCCGCGACGAGCTCTTGGTAGACCGGCCGGCGAAGCTCCTCGCCGTCGTAGTGCGGGCACGCGCTGCCGGGGAGGAATCCGAGACCGTCGCGCATGCCTTCGAGCTGCGGCCCGAACGAATCGGTGACGCCGGCCTCGAACCAGCAGATCATCCCCGCACTCCAGCCGCACAGGAGGATGCCCCGTTCCCATGCCTCGCGCAGAACCTCGTCGAAGCCGTGTGCACGCCAGATCGCGAGCGCGTTCGCCGTGTTGCCGCCGGAGACGTAGATCGCATCCTGGGAGAGCACGTGCTCGCGAAGATCGAGGCGTGGCCACGGGTTGAACGAGACATGAGTGGCCACGGCTCGATGGGCGAAGGACTCGTAGAAGCGGACGACCGCATCTCCACTCGGCGTCGGCACGAAGCACACCCGCGGTCCCGCGAGCTCGAGAACGAAGTCGTCGAACCGCGGCGAGTAGCTGCCCATGGCAAGGATCCGGCCTGACACCCGGTCGAGTGTAGATTCCCCCCGCAAATGCGCTACGTCTACGACTTCGACGAGGACTCGGGCGGCGGGCGCGCGCTCCTCGGCGGCAAGGGGGTCGGGCTCGCGGAGATGACGCAGCTCGGCATCCCCGTCCCCGACGGGTTCACGATCACGACGGAGGCGTGCCGCGCGTATCTCGCCGCAGCAGGCGCGGTCCCGGCGGGGCTCGACCTGGAGATCGACGAGCACATCGGCGCCCTCGAGGAACGCACGGGGAAGGGCTTCGGCGACGAGGGCAACCCGCTCCTCGTCTCCGTGCGCTCGGGCGCGGCGATCTCGATGCCGGGGATGATGGACACGATCCTCAACCTCGGCCTGAACGACGCGGCGGTGGCCGGGCTCGCGACGTCGACCGGCAACGAGCGGTTCGCGCTCGACTCGTACCGCCGGCTGATCCAGATGTACGGCGAGGTCGTGGACGGCGTTGACGGGCATCGCTTCGAGCAGGCCCTGACGGACCGGAAGGCCGCCCAGGGCGTCTCGCAGGACGTCGACCTCACCGCCGACGATCTCCGCGAGATCGTCGCGACCTTCGCAGGGATCTACGAAGAGGACACGCGAAGCGCCTTTCCGCAGGAGCCGCGCGAGCAGCTGCGCCGCGCCTACCGCGCCGTCTTCGATTCGTGGAACGCGCCGCGTGCACAGGTCTACCGGCGAGCGAACGGCATCCCCGACGACCTCGGCACCGCGGTGAACGTCGTGCAGATGGTCTTCGGCAACCGCGGAGAGAGCTCGGGCACGGGCGTCTGCTTCACTCGCGACCCGGCGACGGGGGAGCGGCGGCTGTACGGCGAGTTCCTCGCGAACGCCCAGGGCGAGGACGTCGTCGCAGGCATCCGTACGCCCGAGCCGATCGACCGCATGCGGGAGCGTCTGTCCGAGGCGTTCGACCAGCTGGTGGACACGCTCGAGCGGCTGGAGGCCCACTACCGCGACCTCCAGGACATCGAGTTCACGGTCGAGGAGGGGAAGCTCTACATTCTCCAGACGCGAACCGGGAAGCGCACAGCCGCGGCGGCGCTCCGCGTCGGGGCGGAGATGGTCGAAGAGGGGCTCATCACCCGTGAGGAGGCGGTCTCCCGCATCGACCCCGGTCAGCTCGACCAGCTCCTCCACCCGATGATCGATCCGGATGCGAAGGTGGAGGTCGCCGCCCGTGGGCTGAACGCCTCGCCGGGCGCCGCCTCGGGCGCGATCGTGCTCGACGCCGACATCGCCGAGGAGCGCGGCAGGGCGGGGGAGGCTGTCGTGCTCGTCCGCTGGGAGACGACTCCCGACGACATCCACGGCCTCATCCACGCCGCCGGAGTGCTGACGGCGCACGGCGGGATGACCTCGCACGCCGCTGTCGTCGCGCGTGGCATGGGAAAGCCGTGCGTCGCGGGCTGCGAGGACCTGACCATGGACGTTGCGGCGGGCATCGTTCAGATCGGGGAGCACGAGCTCCGCGCGGGCGACGTCATCACGATCGACGGAGGGACCGGGCGCGTGATCGTCGGCGCCGTCCCCCTCGTGCCTCCTGCGATCGACGAGAACTTCGGCACGATCCTCGCGTGGGCCGACGACCTGCGCCGGCTCCACGTGCGTGCGAACGCCGACACGCCCGAGGACGCGGCGAAGGCGCGGGAGTTCGGCGCGGAGGGGATCGGCCTCTGCCGCACCGAGCACATGTTCATGTCGGACGAGCGGCTCCCGATCGTCCGCGAGATGATCCTCGCGCGCGACGAGGAGGAGCGCCGTAGCGCCCTCGAGCGTCTGCTCCCGTTGCAGCAAGGCGACTTCGAGGGGATCTTCGAGGCGATGGCCGGGCTGCCGGTGACGATCCGGCTGCTCGATCCGCCGCTCCACGAGTTCCTCCCACCGCTCGAGGAGGCGACGTCGGAGGCGATGCGCGACCGCATCCGCCAGCTGCACGAGTCGAACCCGATGCTCGGGACGCGGGGGTGCCGCCTCGGCCTCCAGTTCCCCGAGATCTACGAGATGCAGGTGCGTGCGATCGTCCGGGCGGCGCGGGCCGTCCACGAGCGGACGGGGGAGATGCCGATCGTCGAGATCATGCACCCGCTCGTCGGCTTCCGGGAGGAGCTCGCCCGGCTGCGTGAGCTCACGGAACGCGTCGCCGCCGAGGAGCCCACGGTCGAGTACCTCTGCGGGACCATGATCGAGCTGCCGCGGGCGGCGCTGCGTGCAGACGAGATCGCGGCCGACGCCGACTTCTTCTCCTTCGGGACGAACGATCTGACGCAGACGACGCTTGGCTTCTCGCGCGACGACGCAGAGGGGAAGTTCCTCACCTACTACCTCGAGCACGGCATCCTCGAGCGGAACCCGTTCGAGGTGCTCGACGAGGACGGGGTCGGCGACCTCATGCGCATCGCCGTCGAACGTGGTCGCGGTGCGAAGCCGGGCGTCAAGCTCGGGATCTGCGGCGAGCACGGAGGCGAGCCGAGGTCGGTGGCCTTCTGCCACCGGCTGGGCCTCGACTACGTCTCGTGCTCGCCGTACCGGGTGCCGCTCGCCCGGCTCGCTGCGGCGCAGGCTGCGCTCGCCGAGGCCGGCGTTACCGCCGTGGCCGTCGGCGGCTGAGCTTGCTCAGCTGACCTGCGCGACGGCGAGGACGACGCTCAGGGCGCCGACCGCGGCCATCGAAAGCGTCGCCAGCGCGGGCGTTCTCCGCAGGCTCGAGAAGGCGAGCGCGCAGAGTCCCCCGCCGATGGCTCCGCCGATGTGCCCCCCGATCGAGACGCCTGGGATGACGAGCGTGATGATGAGGTTGAAGACGACGAGCCCCATCGCCTGCCCGCCGAAGACCCAGATCCGCCGGGCCTCGAGCACGAGCGCGGCGCCCATGATCCCCCAGATCGCGCCTGATGCACCGACGGTGAGGGCGCTCGGTGACCAGATCAGGGCACCGGCCGAGCCCGCGAGGCCGGACACGAGGTAGACGAGCAAGTAGCGCCAGTGACCGAAGTACTCCTCGAGCGGAGGGCCGATGAACCAGAGCACGAGCATGTTCAACCCGAGATGCAGCGGCCCGTAGTGCAGGAAGGTCGCAGTGAGGAGGCGCCACCACTCGCCCTCGGCGACGCCGACCACCTGTCCGTTCGAGTCGACCGCGCGCGAGACGAGGACGCCGTGCTCGTAGATCCAGCCGGACTGGGCGTTGAGGCCGGCGCCCAGGAGCAGCTCGAGGAGGAAGACGCCGACGTTGATCCCGATCAGGGTGAACGTGACGAACGGCCCGTACTGCGAAAGAGAGCGCGACGCGCTGCGCGCGACTCGACGCGGCGCCGCCGTCTTGCCGTCCGCGCGGGCGTGGTCGGGGCAGCGGATGCCGACGGGCCCGTACACCATGCAGTCCGGGCAGATCCCGCGACCGCAATCGGCGCACGACACGTAGGTCTCCCGGTCCGGGTGCCTGTAGCAACGAAGGGCTTCTGCCACCGCGGGCTAGCGTACCCGCGTGCGTGTCGACGTCGTGTTCACACCGGACGAGGCCGGCGCGGCCCCGACGGGCATGGTCGTCGACGTCATCCGCGCCACCTCGACGATCTGCCAGGCGCTCGCCGCCGGCTACGAGCGGGTGCTCTGCACCGCCGCGGTCGACGAGGCCCGCACGCTCAGGGAGGTGCTCGGCGAGGGCGTCCTCGGGGGCGAGCGCAACGCCGTGCGCATCCCGGGGTTCGACCTCGGCAACTCGCCGCGCGAGTACCTCGAGCC
>JBKOYF010000037.1:0-13303 GCA_046725305.1 Actinomycetota bacterium | reverse complement strand
GGCGCTCGCGACGAGCCGGCTCGAGTCGAGCTCGTATTCGTCCCGGGCGAGCGCTACCGGCTGGTCGAGATCGAAGCCTCCGAGCTCAGGTCGGGCGCACCCTTCGAGCTCGACGGCGACTCGTTCGTCGTGGCACGGATCGGCCCTTCGCCACTCCCCGCCGACGCGCGACGGTGCGCTTATCTCGTGCGCGGAACGCGCTTCGTCGAGCCGTCGTCCGGCGGGAGCTCGTAGACGCGCGGCCGGCGGCGTCCGTCGTCCGAGGTCGCCGTCGACTCCAGCCTCTTCGCGGCCTGCGCGACGAGGAACTCGGCGACCGCGATCTCGTCCTGGCTGAACCGTCGGTGCCGCATCTCGTACAGCTCGACGAGCCCCCACGCTCGTCCGGCGACACGGATGGGAAGCATGAGCAGCGCGCTCATCCCCAGGTCCCGCATGATGAACGCCTCGGCGGGATCCACGTCACCATCGACGAACGACACCGCACGAGGCTCACCCGTGCGGAGGACGTCCGCCGTGAGTGGGAAGTCTGCGATTCGGTATGCGGCTTCGTCCCCGAGCGAGATGTGGCGGAGCGCGTGCTCGGTCGCGTCGACGACGTAGTCGCCCACGACACGGGACGCGGAGCAGCCCGTCGCCCCGACAACGAAGACGAGGGCCTTGCACAGACGAGAGCACACGCCTTCTGCCGTCTCCTCCGTCTCGATCGCCTTCGCCGCCGACATGGCATCGGCGAGAATCGCACCCGAGCCGTCGCTCCTTCCACGCCGGCGCCCCTCGAGGCTCGCCCCCCCGGCTGACGGGATCGGCGGGACGGCGAGCGTCAGGTCTCGGAAGGACGCGACGCGATCCTTGCCCGCGTTCTTCGCGGCATACAGCGCCTGGTCGGCAGCGCGCAGGAGCGAGGCCGGTTTCGCCCCGTCGAACGGGTACGTCGAGATGCCCGCCGAGATCCGCAGCGGGAAGCCCGCTTCAGTGAGGCCCTCCGCGAGAACCGTGCGGATCTGGCCGCCGAGCGCCTCTGCGGCGTCGACTCCCGCCTCGGGGAGCATGACGACGAACTCGTCCCCACCCAGCCGAGCCGTCTCCGCGCCTTCGGGCACTGCCTCTACGAGGACGTCTGCGATCTCCCGAAGCAGCGCGTCACCGAACTCGTGACCAGCGCGGTCATTGATCTCCTTGAAGTCGTCGCAGTCGATGACGAGGAGGCTCAGTGGCACGCGGCGCTCCTGAGCGCCGCGCAACGCGCCCTCGAGCCGTCCCTCGAGTCCTCGTCGGTTCAGGATTCCCGTGAGCGGATCGGTCACAGCGCTGAGGCGCTCGCGCCGCAGGGAGAAGGCGGCGTCCAGCGACGTGGCGACGTGGGCCGCGAGTACCGCAGCGGTGTCGAGGAGGGCTGGATCGACGTGGGCGGCCTCCCGGTTGATCCCGATGAGCGCGCCGAGCTCGCTTGCGTTCGCGCGGAGCGGAAGCCAGACGACGGAGCTGGCGGGGCGCCCCGATCCCTGCGCGAGATCGAGTACCTGGCACACGACGCTCGGATCCGTCCGCTCACGCGTCCGCTGGATCTCTTCGCTCGTCAGCGGCGCGCGGGACGTGTCGTCGGAGCGCCAGGCGGCGAGCTCCTCTCCCGTTCCGAGCTCTTCCCAGACGACGATCTGGCTGGCCTCGACGGGGAGCACCTTCGGCAAGGACGCTGCAGCGAGGGCAGCGATCTCCCTCGGGTCACGGATGCTGCCGAGGTGCACGAACAGTCGTGCGAGCGCCGCGAGATCGAGGGTGCCGCTGGCCCGAAGAGCCGCCGTGAGAGGCACCAGCGCGCGAACCAGTGGGCGGACGGCATCCGCCGCCCCGTCGGGAAGCGCGCGCTCGGACTCGATGTTCAACAGCCCGACGACGGTGCGGCCGTCCCGCAACGGCACGGCAAGCTCGGAGACGACCCCGGGCAACGCGGGGACGTAGTCGGGATCGGCCTTCGCGTCCGGTGCGAGCTGAACGCGCCCGGTCCGCACGGCCCGCCCCGTGATCCCGCGGTCGATCGTGATGCCGTCGGGCACGACGGCGTAGCCGCGCTGGGAGACGAGCCAGAGGCGTCCGTGCTCGAGAACGAACACCGACGGCATGAGACCCGCCACCGCCTCGTAGAACGTCGCGACCGCGTCGTCGATAGCGCTCGTCGGATCGCGCCCGACGCCGATCGCATTGGCTGCAGTCCGTGCGGCGGCGGCAAGGAGCCCGCCGTCGATCGGGCGAGCGACACGCGGGGCCGCAGCATGCTCCATGTATCTGATATCGGCTCGGTCAGTCCAGCTCTGGAGCGCGTCGCTTGCCGTTTCTACGTGCCGAGGCGCTGGTACCAGTCGAGGATCGCGTCGCCCCAGAAGAGCGCGATCACGCCGCCGAGAGCCAGGAACGGCCCGAGTGGGATGGCGTGTTTGCGCGCTTCCCTGCCGTGTCGCGCGAAGAGGATCAGAGCGGGCACGAACGCGGCGAAGAACCCGACGAAGAGCGCGACGATGACCGAGACGCCGAGCGCCGCACCCAGGAAGGCCGAGAGCTTGACGTCGCCCATCCCGAGGCCGTGCGGATATACGAGAACGACCAGGAAGAGAACGATGCCGGCACCGAGCGCGGAGAGAATCCACTCGAGGCTCGGGTCGTCGATCGTCCGCAGAGCGAGGATCGCGACGGCGCCGGGAAGGACGATCAGGTCCGGGATCAACCTGTGCTCGAGGTCGGTGCGCGTCACGACGACGAGCACCCAGCAGAAGACGCCTGCCGCGGCACCTTCGAGCGTGAACCCGTAGACGAGTCCGCTTGCGCCGCCGAGGAGCACCGTGCCGACCACGACCAGCACGAATCGCCGCGAGCGCGGAACGCGGCGCAGGAGCGGATCGTGGAGGGGGGCGTTCGTCGCGAGACGATCGGCGAGCGGCCCGACCACGAGGCCTGCGAGCAGGCCGACGAGACCGGCGCCGGCGTCCACGGACGACCGATTCAGCGGCGCGGGACGACTTCCTGCCCGCGTGATCGACGCACCGCGGTTGGGTTCGCTCCGTCGGGGGAAGGCCATCCCTCGTTCTGGGGGTGACTTCCCCCCGTCGAGCACTACTGTTCTATGTAACTGCGGCGGCCCCCCAAACGGGGCAGAACGGCGACGAGTGACGACGAGGTCAAGGCGGCGACAGCTGAAAAGCACGTTCGTGTGGGCGCTGGTGCTCGCGGCGCTCGTGATCGTCTCGAGCTTCGTCACAGCGGTGTTTCGCGAGACGCCCGACTACGTCATCGCCGTCCTCGTGCTGTGCGCGTTCGTCGCCGCGGCGGCAGGTGTACTGCTGAACTGGAGGCTCGACAGCGCGCACTCCGAGGCTCTGCGCGATCCCCTCACCGGCCTCCCGAACCGCGCGCTCCTCGACGACCGCATCGAGCAGGCATTCAGGCGCTCGCGCCGCTCCGGCGAGCCGTTCACGCTCATCGCCGTCGATCTCGACGGTTTCAAGGACGTGAACGACGTCCGCGGGCACCGCGCCGGGGATGTCGTCCTGCGGACGCTCGCACGACGCTTCGAGGCGATCGTCCGCGAGGCGGACACGGTTGCCCGCGTCGGCGGGGACGAGTTCGTCGTCCTCTCGATGGGTACGGGCAGCGACGATCGAGCCGGCGCCCTCGTCGGCCGGTTGCGAAACGCGCTCCGCCGGCCCTTCCGGGTCGAGGGCGCGAGCGTCGAGATCGACGGGAGCATCGGGTGGGCCGTCTTCCCCGACGACGGCGCGACCGCCGAGGAGCTCCTCGCGCGCGCCGACGGCCAGATGTACGCGACGAAGCGCGACACGAGCGACGAGTCGGTGATGCTCCGTCGGGGCGTCGACGCCGGCATCGTCCGCGACGTGGAGAGCGCGCTCGAGCGGAACGAGCTGCTCGTGGTGTACCAGCCGATCCTCGACCTCGCCACGGGAACGCCGCGCTCGGCCGAAGCCCTGATCCGTCGCGTCCTTCCGGACGGCGCGCTCATCGCTCCTGCCGAGTTCGTCCCCCACGTCGAGCGGACTCCGCTCGTGCGCGAGCTGACCTTTCTCGTCGTCGCGGACGCTCTCGCGTCGGCTCAGCAATGGTCGGGCGCGGGCCATGACCTCGGCGTCTCGATCAACATCCCCTACCGGCTCCTCGACGACCCGCAGTTCGCCGAAGGCCTCTCCTCGATGCTGCGCTCGAGCGAGCTTGAGACCCAGAAGATCACGCTCGAGGTCGTCCCCGCCGGTCCTGGAGCGGGCGCCCAGGTCGACGAGGAGGTCCTCGGTCGATTCGACGCCCTCGGCGTGCGGCTGTCCCTCGACGACGCCGGGCGGGCCGCCTCGTTCGCGGCGCTCCGCGTCCTCCCGCTCGACGAGCTCAAGATCGACGTGAGCTTCGTCCACGGGCTCGGCAAGAGCGACACGGACGCCGCGCTCGTGCGCGGGATGATCGACATCGGACACGCGCTCGGGCTGCAGGTGGTCGCCGAGGGAGTCGAGACGCGCAACGCCTGGAGCGTCTTGACGAGCTGGGGCTGCGACTTCGCCCAGGGCTTCTACGTCGCGAGCCCACGTCCGCCGGACGAGCTCGTCGAGTGGCTCGACGCGAGCTGGCCCGCCGTCGCGTGACGTAGAGGTCGCGCCCTCACGTGAGGGCTCGCACCGCGAAGGCCGCACCGACGAGGACGAGCGTTGCTCCGAGCGCGAGGCGAAGCGTGTTCTCCGGAAGACGCCCGGTCGCGCGTGCGCCGAGCCAGCCGCCGGGGATCGCCCCGGCGAGGCCGGCCGCGAGAACGGCCCAGTCGACGCCTCGCTCCACCGTGTGCGTCGCGAACCCCGCGACGCCGAGGAAGAAGCCCACGACGAGGTTCGTCCCCGCCGCGCGGCGGACGTCCATTCCGACGGAGCGGATGAGCGCAGGCATCCGGAGCGTCCCGAGGATCACTCCGACCGCACCTCCGAGGACGCCGATGAAGAACGCGAGCCCCGTCCCGGGCACGAGCCGGAGCCGGCGGCGCGGACGCGGCTGGATCGGGCGCAACGCGAGGTCGATGCCACTCCACAGGAGCACCGCGGCGATGACGCCATAGAGCAGCGATTCCGACACGTCGTCGGCGATGAGCGCGCCGAGAACAGCTCCTGCGGCGGACGGGAAGGCGATCCACGAGACGACACGCCAGTCGACACGCCCTTCGCGCGCATGACGCAGGCCGCCGGCACCGGCCGCGGCGGCGGAGATGGCGATGTTCGTCCCCGCGGCCGCGAGCGGGCTCCCGGTCGCGACGACGATGAACGGGAGCCGCAACGTTCCGAGCACGAGCCCGAGCATCGACCCGAAGTACCCGGCCACGAAGGCCGCTGCGAACGCTAGGAGGAGCTCCCAGGCCTCCAGAGTGGCTCCTCGTGACCGTCGGCCGCATTCGCGGCACGGGCCAGGATGAACAGGAGGTCGGAGAGTCGGTTCAGGTAGGCGAGCGCTACCGGGTTCACTTCGTGCAGGCCAGCCGCGACGAGCGCTTCGCGCTCGGCACGCCGGCAGACCGTGCGCGCGTGATGGAGGCGGGCCGCCGCCTCGGTCCCGCCGGGCAGGACGAAGCTCCTGAGCTCCGGCAGCTCGGCGTTGAAGCGGTCGCAGTCGTCCTCGAGCCGGTCGACCTGGCCTTGCGTCACCCGAAGTCGGTCGTCGTGCTCGAGCGGTACTGAGAGGTCGGCGCCGAGATCGAAGAGCTCGTTCTGCACCCGCTCGAGCACGTCGCGAATCGAGTCGGGGCATGCGCCGGCGACGACGACCCCGAGCGTCGCATTCAGCTCGTCCACAGTCCCATATGCGGCGATTCGCTGGTCGAGCTTCGAGACGCGCGAGCCGTCACCGAGAGACGTCTCCCCCGTGTCGCCTCCACGGGTGTAGATCTTCGTCAGCCGGACCGGCTCGTCGCGCGCTCTACGGGTGCGTGCCATGAGCGACCGGCTCCTCGCGTAGTTGGCGGCCGAGGATCGACCGTGCGATGACGAGGCGCTGAATCTCGCTCGTCCCCTCGTAGATCTCGGTGATCTTCGCGTCCCGGTAGTAGCGCTCGACCGGGAACTCCTTGGTGTACCCGTAGCCGCCGAGAATCTGGATCGCCTCGGCCGTCTGCCGGCGCGCCATCTCCGAGGCGTACAGCTTCGCCTTCGCGCCCTCGGCGGCATGCGGGCGGCCCTCCTGCTTCAGCCAGGCCGCTCGGTAGACGAGCAGCCGTGCCGCGTCGATCTCGGTCGCCATGTCCGCGAGCTTCCACTGGATCGCCTGGAAATCGCCGATGCGACGCCCGAACTGCTCGCGCTCCTGCGCGTACGCCCGCGCGACGTCGTACGCGGCCTGCGCGATCCCGAGTGCCTGCGCCGCGATCCCGATCCGCCCGCCGTCGAGCGTCGCCATCGCGACACGGAAGCCACGGCCCTCCTCGTGCAACAGTCGATCGCGCCCGACGCGAGCACCCTCGAGCACGAGGTCCGACGTGGTCGACGAGTTGAGACCGAGCTTCTCCTCTTCGCGGGTCACGCGGACGTGCTCCGCGTCGAGGACGAAGCACGACACGCCCCGGGCCCCCGCGGTCGCCGGATCGGTCCGCGCGAAGAGAATGAACGTCCCGGCCCGCGAGCCGTTCGTGATCCACTGCTTCGAGCCGTTCAGCACCCAGCCGCCCGCGTCCGGGGTCGCTGTCGTCCTCAACGACCCGGCGTCGGATCCCGAACCGGGCTCGGTGAGCGCGAAAGCGCCCAGCGTCTCACCTCGCGCGAGCGGAGGCACGAAGCGGGCGCGCTGCTCGTCCGTCCCGAACGCGAGGATCGGGAGCGTCGTCGCGCTGGTGTGCACGGCGACGGTCACGCCGACGCCCGCGTCCGCGCGCGAGAGCTCCTCGAGCACGAGCACGTAGGAGACGAAGTCCGCTCCCGCTCCCCCGTACTCCTCCGGCACGCACACGCCCATGAGCCCGAGCTCCGCGAGCGTCGGATACAGCTCGTCGGGGAAGCGATGCTCGCGATCCCAGTCCGACGCGTTCGGGACGATCCGCGTCTCCGCCAGCTCGCGCGCGAGCGCCTGGATCGCGCGCTGTTCGTCGGTGAGGTCGAAGTCCACCGCGCCGGACTATAGGTCGTGAGGTCGCGCGCGCCGGTAGGTGCGAGCTGCCCTTCGCCGCGTCGCCTTCCGGAGGCCACCCGGGGTGAGGAGGTGCCGCAGTCGACCGGGCGACAGGTCGGCGCAGAGGACGGCAGATGCCGCCGGGCCGCGCTCCCCGTAGCGCACGCCTGCCGCATCGAAGGAGGGTGCCGCACGCCAGCCGTCCACTCCGAGCTCGTAGGCCTCCAGCTCCTCGACGAAGAGACCAGCCCGCGCGAACAGTGACGTCCAGCCACGCTCGTCGTCCTGACGGAACCAGCCGTGATCACCGGGCTCGCCCAGTGGGACCGTCACGAGCAGGCTCCCGTCGCGGACGAGGATCCGCGCGAGCTCTCGCAACGCCGCCGGCCTCGCACGCTCGTCGCTCTCAGCCTCGAGGCCGTAGACGGTGTTGTCGGCGCCGACGTGCTCGAGCGTCGAGACGAGCAGCACCTGGTCGAACGAGCGGTCCGGGAAGGGCAGGTCGCGCACGTCGGCCTCCGCCGTCTCCAGCGCCCCCACGTCGCGGGTCGCGAGGTCCACGCCGACGAGGTCGACGCCGGACCGCAGGAGCGCGGCGAGGTACGCCGGTTCGGCGTACGCGTACCCGACCTCGAGCACACGGCCGGTCGTACGGAGGCGCGAGAGCACCCAGGGGATCTCGACCACGCGCTCGTCGGTCCCGGGAGGAGCCTGCAGCCAGCGGATTCGCTCACGCCGCGCTCGTGCCCCCAGGCCGAGGGCGACGGCATCGTCGAGCTCGCGTACGCGCCGGAACTCGTCGCTCGAGACCAGCTCGTGGACGAGCGTCGCACGGGAAAGCGTGCCGTCGGCGAGCTTCGCGAGCGCACGGTCGCGCGCCTGGGGCTCCGGGACTCGGCGCAGCACCAGTCGGAACAGCGAGTCGACGAGCTCCTCGTCCGTGCTGTCGTAGGCCGCGAGCTCCGCGGCCACGCGCGGATCCATCACGCGTACTCGTGGAAGCCCCGGCCGGACTTGCGCCCGAGGCGTCCCGCGGCGACGTACTGGCGAAGCAGCGGGCAGGGCGCGTACTTCGGGTCGCCGAGGCCCTCGTGGAGAACCTCCATGATCGACACGCACGTGTCGAGCCCGATGAGGTCGGCGAGCGCGAGCGGCCCCATCGGGTGCGCAACGCCGAGCCTGGCGATGGTGGCGATCGCCTCCGCTTCCGCGACACCCTCCATCAGCGCATACGCGGCCTCGTTGACGAACGGCATGAGGATCCGATTCGAGACGAAGCCGGGGAAGTCGTGCGCCTGCGCGGGCGTCTTGCCGAGCTCTTCCGCGAGCGCGACGATCGCCGCCGCGGTCTCGTCGGAGGTCTGCACGGCGCGGATTACCTCGACGAGCTTCAGCACGGGCACAGGGTTGAAGAAGTGCATCCCGACCACGCGCTCGGGCCGGCTCGTGACCGCGGCGAGTGACGTGATCGGGATCGACGACGTATTCGAGGCGAGAATCGCCTCCGGCGGCAAGGTCTCGTCGGCGCGTCGGAAGACCTCCGCCTTGACATCTGCGTCCTCGACCACCGCCTCGATGAGGAGGTCGGCCGGGACGAGCGAGTCCACCTGGGTCACGCGCGACAGCACGTCGTCGGGCGGCGGACCTCCCTTCTCAGCGAGCTTGCCGAGGCTCTTCTCGATGGCGTCGAGCGCGCGGTCGACCGCTCCGGGCACCGTGTCGTGGAGCGAGACGCGGCGCCCCGACGTCGCGACGACCTGCGCGATGCCGCCTCCCATCTGGCCCGCGCCCACGACCACTACGTGCTCGAAACGCACGCGCGGAGTATCCCGACTACGGCCTGGGGGCGCCCGGGAGATCGGGGCGGGCCCCCTTGCGCAGCCGGAGAAGGGCCCACAGGAGGACGAGCGCGAGAACGACGATCCCCACCACGACCTTGATCGGGCCGCCGCGCGGCTCGCCGCCCGCTGCGACGAGGAGACCGGGATCGACGACGCTGCATGCGGTACCGAGCCAGCTCCCGCCGGGCCCCTTCGTGAGCAGCAGGCCGACGGTCTTGTCGCGCGGGACTGCGACATCGCAGTCGGTGCCCGACGGACTGCGCACCTCGAGCACCCGGTCGACGTCGCCCTTCACCCGCTGCTGCACGTCGACGGTCAGGACGAGCTGGGGCGCACCGCGAAGTTCTCCCCTCCGCTCGGCGACAACGGCTCCGACGACCGCGGCGTCCGAGTCGTCGAGACGCTCGGAGATTGGCGCATCGATGCACTGGCACGCGGCAGCCGGGCTCGCGAAGACGAACGCGGCGAGCGGGATGACGAGGAAGGCTTTCAGACCTCGATCAGCAGCGCGTCGCCCTGACCCCCACCCGAGCAGATGGCCGCGAGGCCGAGGCCACCACCCGAGCGCCTCAGGTCGTGCACCATCGTCGCGACGATTCGCCCCCCGGAGGCTCCGATCGGATGGCCGAGGGCGACCGCACCGCCGTTGACGTTGACGATCTCCTCGTCCGCGCCGAGCATCCGGGTCGAGTTCTTCGCGACGGACGAGAACGCCTCGTTGATCTCGACGCGCGAGACGTCGTCGATGGTCTTCCCGGCCTTCGCGAGCGCCTGCTTGCCCGCCCTCGCCGGAGTCCGGGCAAGGTAGGCGTAGTCGTCGGCGACGTACCCCTGCGCGAGGATCGTCGCGAGCGGCTCCAGCCCGCGCCGCGCGGCGAACTCCTCCGAGCAGACGACGACGCTGGATGCGCCGTCGTTCACGCCCGGCGCGTTCCCGGCGGTCGTCGTCCCCTCGGGGTCGAAGACCGGCTGCAGCGCCGCGAGCTTCTCGACCGTCGTGTCGCGGCGAATGCCCTCGTCCGCGACGACGTCGCCGACCGCCACGATCTCGTCGTCGAAGCGACCCGCGTCCTGCGCCGCGGCAGCGCGCTGGTGCGAGCGGAACGCCCACTCGTCCTGCTCCTCCCGCGAGATGCCGAGCTCGCGGGAGACATTGGACGCCTGCTCGACCATGTGCAGACCGTCGAAGGTCGACGTGAGGCCGTCGAAGACCATGTGGTCGACCACCTCGCCGTTGCCCAGGCGATAGCCGAACCGGGCCTTTGGCAGGAGGTAGGGAGCGTTCGACATCGACTCCATTCCCCCCGTGACGACGAGCTCGTGCCCGCCGGCCCGGATCATCAGGTCGGCGATCTCCAGCGCGCGAATCGACGAGGCGCACACCTTGTTGATCGTGTCGGCCGGGATCTCCTTCGGGATCCCCGCTCCGACGGCGGCTTGCCGCGCGGGCGCCTGGCCCACCCCGGCCTGGAGCACCTGCCCCATGATCACGTACTCGACCTCGTCCGGCTCGAGCCCGGCGCGGGCGAGCGCTTCGCGAATCGCAACCGACCCGAGCTCCGTCGCCGGGAGCGCGGCGAGGCCTCCGCCGAGCCGCCCGAACGGCGTGCGGACGGCGGCGAGGATGACGGTGCGGCTCACGAAGCCAGCGTACCGGCCTGCACGTCCGGGGTCGCTCGTCCACTGGCACACTCGCTCGCGTGCGCGTCCTCGTGGTCGACAACTACGACTCCTTCACCTACAACCTCGTGCACCTACTGGAGGAGCTCGGCGCCGAGGTCCTCGTCCGGCGGAGCGACGCGGTGACCGTCGCAGAGGCGCACGCCCTCGCGCCGGACCGCCTCGTCGTCTCTCCCGGGCCGGGAAGGCCCCCGGACGCAGGCCGCTCGTCGGAGCTCATCCTCGAGCTCGGTAGGACGACGCCGACCCTGGGCGTGTGCCTCGGCCACCAGGCGATCGTCGAGGCCTATGGCGGCGAGATCGGCCAGGCGCGATCTCTGCTCCACGGGAAGGCGAGCCAAATCGATCACGACGGCAGAGGGATCTACGCGGGCCTGCCGCAGGGGCTCGTTGCAGGCCGTTACCACTCGCTCGCGGCGGCGAGGGTCCCGGCCGCGCTCGAGGTCACGGCGCGCACGGCCGACGGCGAGGTGATGGGCGTGCGCCACCGCGAGCACCCGGTCGAGGGCGTCCAGTTCCACCCCGAGAGTGTCCTGACGCCCGACGGGCCGGCGATGCTCCGCACGTTCCTCGACACCTTCCGGTCGGCGACCTAGGATGTCCGCACCGTGGCCGTCACGGTGGAGCAACAAGCGGCGTTTGTCGTTCTCGACGATTCGGACCGCATCGTCGGGGTGGGTCGTGATGCCGAAAGTCAGTTCCGGCCGCTCGTCGGAGAGATCGTCTGGGAGTGCTTCCCGGGCTCCAAGCCGTTGTTCAAGCCGTACTACGACCGTGCGCGTGAGTCCGGTGAGCCCGTCGACTTCGTACAGTTCTACGACGGCAACGTCGCCCGCATTCGGGCCGTGCCGGACGGTGAAGGCCGACTCGAGCTGTACTGGGAGGCGCTCGCGCGCCTCGATACGCTCACGCTCGGAGGTCTCGTCGACAGCCTCGACCGCTCGCTCGAGCTCCTCGACGATCGCGGCGTCGGCCTCGACCGACGGGAGGCGCGCAGGGCGCTCCGCGTCATCGAGGGCGGCAGGTGAGCAGCCCCACGGTCGGACTGCGCCTGACCGCGGCTCGCGAGCGGTACATGGTGCTCGACGACGACGACCGGATCGTCCACGTCTCGTCGGCGCTGCACCGTGACCTCGGACACTGGGTCGGTCAGGTCCTCTGGGACCACCTGCCCAGGGCGCGCGAGGTCTACGGGCGGTGCTTCGACGACGCCCGAGCAACCGGGCATGCGGTCGAGGACGTCGTGTTCTACGCGGGTCGCCTGATGCGGCTCAGAGCGGTGCCCGGCGCGGACGGGCTCGCGGTCCACGGCGAGCCGCTCGCGGAGGTCGACGTCACGAGTCTCGGAACGCTGATGCGGAGCCTGGAGCAGATCGAGGCCGCGTTAGCCGATCGAGAGTTCGAGCGACGCGATCGACGAGCGCCCGCGTCTCTGCGAGCTCTTCCCTGAGCGCGGCGAGCTCGACCGCCTCCGCGGAGGCCGCGTCGTGAGCGCGCACGAGGTCGCTCACCGTCGTCTCGGTGATCTCCGCGATGCGGCGCAGCCGAGACAGCGACGGGGCCGTCACGCCACGCTCCCACCTCGAGACGGTGATGGACTCGACACCGAGCTCGGCCGCCAGCTGTTTCTGGGTCAGGCCAGCGCTGCGCCTCGCCGCGCGCACACGCGCCCCCACTCCGCCGCTCTCGTGGACGATGCCCACGCTCAGCGCTGTTCATACCACAGTCGTCGGCCGGGCGCGTCGACAGCCATCCGGCCGCCGAGCCCTCACTCGGCGGGCCCGACCTTCACGAGCATCTTCCCGATGTTCTCGCCCCGCAGGAGCCCGAGAAACGCCTTCGGAGCGTTCTCGATTCCTTCGACGACGGTCTCGCGGTAGCGAAGCCGACCGTCGCGCACCCACTCCGCGGCTTCGCGTGCGAAGTCGCCGAAGCGGTCCGAATGGTCGCTGATGATGTAGCCCTGCAATCGCAGACGCTTCGTCACCACCATGAACATGTTCCGAGGGCCGGGTGTGGGCTCGGCATCGTTGTACCGCGAAATCGAGCCGCACGCGACGACGCGCCCGTACGTGCGGAGGGCGCCGATCGCTGCCTCGAGGTGGTCGCCGCCGACGTTGTCGAAGTAGATGTCGATGCCGTCCTTCGCGAGCCGTGCGAGGCCGTCGCGCGGGCGCTCCTCGCGATAGTCGAAGGCACCGTCGAATCCGAGCTCGCGGAGCCAGGCGACCTTCTCACGCGAGCCGGCGCTCCCCACGACGTGGCAGCCCGCGACGCGCGCCATCTGCCCCGCCGCGCTGCCGACGGCACCTGCGGCGCCGGAGACGAAAACCGTCTCGCCGGCCTTCGGTGCCCCGAGCTCGAAGAGCCCGTACCAGGCGGTGAACCCCGGCATTCCCAGCACACCGAGCGACGTCGAGATCGGAGCGCTCGCCGGATCGATCCGACGCAGCCCCGACCCCTCCGAGAGCGCCCACTCGCGCCAGCCGAGCGGGTGGACGACCCAGTCGCCCTCGGCGAACCTCGGGCTGCGGGACACCGCGATGCGCCCGACCGCTCCGCCCGTCATCGCCTCTCCGAGGGTGAAGGGCGCGACGTAGGAGCGGACATCGTTCATCCGCGGGCGCATGTACGGATCGACGGAGAAG
>JBKOYF010000128.1:0-13249 GCA_046725305.1 Actinomycetota bacterium | reverse complement strand
TTCGCCAGGCCGACCAGCTTGTCGGCGTCGCCTGACTCCGGCCGGTCTCTACACTCTTCGCATGGTCGCGCGCGAGGATGTCCTAGAGGCACTGCACGAGGTCGAAGATCCGGAGCTCGGCATGGATATCGTCGAGCTCGGTCTCATGTACGACGTCGAGGTGGACGGCCCGAGGGTGCGCATTCTCTACAGCCTCACGTCGATGGGCTGCCCGGCGGGGCCGATGATCGCAGATGGGATCGTCGAAGCGGCGCGAGCGGTTCCCGGAGTCGAAGAGGTCGAAGCCGAGTTGACGTTCGACCCACCCTGGACTCCAGACCGCATGTCCGACGACGCGAAGTTCATCCTCGGTTTCGGATAGCTCGATTTGCAGGTATTTCGTGCGAGCGTAGAAATCGCCCGCACGCTGCGGGTACACAACGGGTACAAAACGCGCTACGCGTAGGGAGCTTCCAGACCACCTACAGGGAGGTTCCCAATGAGTCCGCGCAAGGCATCTCTGCGAGTCGCGTATCAGCGTTCGTGCGCGAACGCGCACTCCCGCGTTCGTTCCGCCGCGCGATCGACCGCCGCGCACTCTGGCTCGCTGAGGATGCAGCGCGAGAGATGGGCCAACACTCGCTGGAGGACGCTTTGCAGCTCGGGCATCTCTGCGCCGATCTGCGCTTCCGCAGTGCGAACGTATGTTCCCACGGCCAGGACTCGAAGGGGCGTGCTACCGGCTCGCCGACTGACCATCTGCGCGGCGTGCAAGGATCGGTTGGTGCAGATCGATCCGGAAGGTGTCGAGATCCGCGCCCTTGGGAAGCTTGCTCCGATGGACGGGCTGCACGTGCTCGAGCTCGGGTGTGGCGACGGCCGCGTGTCGCTGCAGATCGCGGATGCGGCCGCTTCGGTCTACGCGATCGACCCGGACGAAGAGCGTATCCGGGTGGCCCGTGGGTCGCTTCCTGCCGCGCTCGCGCACAAGGTGAGGTTCCAGGTTGCGGGGGCGGCCGAGGTCCGCGTGCCGAGAAGGCGCTTCGATCTCGCGCTCTTCTCCTGGTCGTTGTGATGAATCCAGGGTGAGGGCGTCGTGCACGCCCTGCGCCACGTCCATCGCGTGCTCATGCCGGGTGGAACGCTCGTCGACGTGCATCCGGTCACGGAGGAGCAGGTCGAGAGCGGTGACGGGATCGTGGGAGTGATCCTCGAGCCGGACTGGATCTCGGTCGACCTCCCGAACTCGGAGGCGGCGCTGCGTGAGACCGTGCGTGAAGGGCTCTACGTACTCGAGGCGGAGACAGAGTACGACGTCCTCGAACACTTTGACGACGCCGCCGACCTGATCGACGCGAAGCGGAATCTGCTCGAAGGGCAGGACGCGCTCGTAACTGCCATCCGGTCGGCGTCATCGCCTCTCAGGACGCGTATGCACATCGTCATGCGACGTCTGCGCGCATTTCCGGTCACGATCGGCTAGAGCCAGCCCTCGAGCCGGAGGAGAGCCGCCTACAGGCGTTCCGCGTCTCAACTTGACATAACGCCGGTTATCGTGCGTTGTGCCGACCGGTCACGGATGGACGAGAGCGTCTAGGTATCGCGCCGACTTCGGCCTATCCACCGCGCCAAGCGCACCCGTTCGTTGTAGACACGCCTCAGTTCCCTCAGCTCGAACTTGCTGAGAGACGGCCATCGGCGAAAGAGCGGCCGGAGCCTCTCATCGCGCGCGTTTCGCTCTTGCCGGAGCTTTTCGTCACTGAGAGCTGAGAGGTTCTCCGGTAGCTCGTCCATCTCGCAGATCGCGATTACCGCTTCTGTGGCTCGACAAAACCCGACCCTCGAGGTCGGAGCGGTCCCGGTGCTCCCGCGATAGACTGGTGGGCACTCGATAGCTCACCTCTCGTCGTGACCCGAAGTCCTGAGCCATTGCGCCAGGTCGAGCGGGAAGAGAGGCGCTATGCCCTCACCTTTCGTCACGGTGCGCTACCCCGACGGTGCGTGGGAGCTCACCGACAGCGAGGACGTTCCCAAGGTCGGGGACACGCTGAGGAGGAGCGACGGCAAATGGGTCGTCACCACGGCCGATGTGGATAGCAGCGGACACGTCATCGTGACGTGGCTGCGCACCCCGAGACCGGCTGACCCGTAAGACCGCGTCCTTCCCTTCGGTCGTGAGAAATACTTCGCCCGTGCGCCCGACGCTCTTCGAGTTCGCCGGCGGGGAAGAAGCCTTCGTCGCTCTCGCGAGAGCCCATCACGCGCGCTGTCTGGCGGATCCGGAGCTCAATCATCCGTTCTCCCACGACGACCAGCATCCCCAGCACGTCGAGCGTCTCGCCGCATACTGGGCCGAGGTGCTGGGCGGGCCTCCGGCGTACTCGCAGACCTGCGGTGACGAGTCGAGCGTTCTCAGGATGCATGCCGGCAACGGCGACATGGGTGACCTCGGCGACCGGTTTGTCGACTGCTTCATCCAGGCGCTCGACGATGCGGAGCTCCCGGACGATGCCGCTTTTCGGGAGGCGCTGCATGCGTACATGCGGTGGGCCGTCGACAACGTGTTGTCGTACTCGGCCGAGGACGCGGTCGTCGCGTCGGGCATCCGCATGCCGCGCTGGGATTGGGACGGTCTCCGGGACTAGAGCGTCTGGGCGACCGAGCAGGCGCTATAACCGTTCGAGCTTGGCCTCGATGGCTGCGACCTCTTTCTCCGCCGCGGCCCGGCCCTCTTCCGCCTCGCGTGCAGATCGTTCCGCCGCCGCGAGTCGGCGCTTCGCGGCCGAGAGCCGAGCACGAAGCTCGCGCTCATGGCCCCTGGAACGCGACTTCCGGCTCGCCGCCGGTCCGCGTCGCTTCGACGGAGTGAAGGTCATGCCGGCGAAGGCCTCGAAACCGGTCGTCTCGACCTCGCTCGTCAGCATGCCGTCGACGAGCGCCTTCCGCGAGGCGTCGTCGGCAACGGCACTCCGCAAGAGGTCGCGGACGCGCCGGCGCATCGCCTCGCTCGTCCGCTTGCCGGGAGAAGCGACGTGGGCGATCGCGACGTCGGCGAGGAGCTCGAGTGCCTCCTGCACCTCGGCGCGCGCGCGCTCGAACGCCGTCTGGTCGTTCCGGACCTGCGCCTTCCGAAGACGCTCCGCTGCCTTTGCCGCGTTCTTGGCGGCCTGTGGCCTGTCTCGGGCGGCGCGGTTGACGGCGAGGACGGTCGCGGGCGGTTTCTTCAGCTCCTCGAGGGCTCTGGCGTCCGCGGCTCTCCCCTTCTCTCGCAGCTCCTTCGCGAGACGCTTGCGCTCCGCGACGAATGCGGACGACTCCACCGCGAGGAGCGTTCGGGCCTCTTTGGGTAATGCAGCCATGTGACGGTGACCCCGGCCTCCGCGCCGCGGCCGAGCACCACGTTACTCTCCCGGCTGATCTCCTCAGCTCGTCACGCGGGTCAGCCGGAAACGCTCGTGGCCGCCGGCGATCACCTCTTCCTCCACCTCGCCGAGCCCGCGCACGTACAGCTTCTTCTCGAGCTGCGGCTCGACCGGGCTCCACTCGACAGTGACGAGGGCGCGCTTGGACGATCCATCCGGCACGCGAACCGTCGCCGTCCCGACCACCCGCGCCTGGTCGAGCGCGCCTCCGGGGCGGTAGTACTCCTGCCGGTAGACGTCGCCCGGCCGCGGGTGAGCTCGCATGATGATGCCGGGCTTCCCGCCATTGACGCCGGTCTCCCAGGAGTCGTCGGCCCGAACGAGGCGACCGTTCTTCCGCTCGAGGGAGTTCTCACCCATGTACCACACGTTTCCCTGCTTGTCCTGGGCGTACCAGTCGAAGGTCCGCTCGACCGCCCTCCCGTGCTCCGAGACCGTGTCCCGGACAACGGTGCACTTCACGCCGAGCACGAGCTTGGTCTTGTCCGTCACGAGGACGTCGTCTGTTTGCGGAGTGCCATCGCTCACGCCCTCGAAGTGGAGTCTCGTCCCCGGCTCGAGGGGGAAGTACTGGTTGTCGACCGTAGCGACGAAGTTCGCCGGGTCGATCGTCGGCGCGTATGCGCCATGGAGGATCCACGACGGCGGGGACGGCTTCGAGGTCGTCGACGCCGCGCTGTCCGTCGAGGCGACGAGCGCACACGCGAGCGCCGCGACACACGCGATTCTCAGTGACATGTCTCCCTCCTCCCGTAGGAAGCGATCGTCGCAAGGTCTACCGCGAGGAGATGAGACCGGGATGAGACCGGCCGCTCAAAAGGTTGCGTCGCGCACACCGCTCACGATCGCGGCGAGCACGAGGGCGGCCACGACGAACCGGTACGCGACGAAGACGCCGTACGTGTGGCGACGGACGTAGCCGAGGAGCCATTCGATGGCGAGGAGACCGCTGCCGAGTGCCGCGAGCGTGCCGACCAGGAATGGGCCGCCCCAGCCGCTCGGGAGATCGCCGAGCAAGACGTCCTTCACGCCTTTCAGGAGCACGGCGCCGAGCACGGTCGGCACGAGCAGGTAGAAGGAGAAACGGGCGGCGCCGTCGCGGTCGAGCTTCATGAAGCGCCCCGCCGTGATGGTGATCCCCGAGCGCGAGACTCCCGGTGCAAGCGCGACGGCCTGGGCGAAACCCATGACGACGGCCTGCCTGAGCGAGAGGTCGCTCATCGCCCGCGTCTGCGGCGAACGGTCCGCCCAGAGGAGCAGGAGCGCGCCTGCGGCGAGCAGGATGAGGATCTGCCACGGCTCGCCGAGGTGGTCGGCGATCGCGTTCTCGCCCGCGAGCCCGATGAGGCCGGCCGGAATGGTCGCCACCAGGACGAACCACGCGATGCGCTCGTCGGCGGTCGCGATCCGCCGTCGCCCGAGCGAGCCGAGCCAGGCGCGGACGAGCCGGACGATGTCCTGCCAGAAGTACACGCCGACGGCGACGAGCGTGCCGAGGTGCAGGGCCACGTCGAAGGTCTGGTTGAAGCGGTCGTGCTCCTCGAGGTACGTCCAGTCGGCCGCCCACGGCACGAGGATGAGGTGCCCGGACGACGAGATCGGGAGGAGCTCCGTGAGGCCCTGTACGACCCCGAGCACGAACGCCTGCCCGTCCGTGAGCGCGGACGGGTCGTCCCCCACTCCGAGGATCGTCAGGACGAGGGCGAGGGCGAGTGCGGCACCCGCGACGCCGAACACGACCGAGCGGCGCACGGCCGGATCCTACGCGTCGGCGACACCGACGCCCGCTCGAAGAAATCGCGCGCAAATTGCGGCAATCCGGTGAACGGCGTGCTTGACCCCTGCAGGCCTGTCCCGTAGCTTCCTGCTTGCACCGAGCACGGAGCGCGACTAGGTCGAAGCTCAGCTCGCAGGCTCTACGCGGAAGCGGACGGTCAGCGGGTCGAGTGGACGAAAGCGCCACCGGCTCGGTGAATTTTTGGTCCGGCCTCGCGTGTAGGATCGCGGCCGATGCACCTCCGGATGCCGAGCATCGACCAGGGAGTCCTTGCCTTCGTCTGGTCGGTCGTCTTCTTCCTCTTCATGTGGCTCGGCGGGCTTGCAGTCGGCGTCCAGGGCGGGCTCGCCTTCATCGTCTCCCTCGTCGTGGCCGCAGGGATCTTCGTCTTCGTCCGCCTGCGCGGCGGCGAGGCTCCACGTCGGTCCTAGAGGAGAATCAGCGTCGGGCTGCGCCAGGCTTTTCGCTCAGCGCCGCGACGAGACGGTCCGCGAAATCCCTGCCGATCGCCGCTTCGAGCCGATCGAGAGCGGGCTCCTTCTGCGGCACGTCGTCGCTCTCCGCGAACGCGCCCACGTCAGCGAGGATCCGCTGTGAGGCGGCGGCTGGAGCCACCTCCGTGAGCACGGCGGCACTCATGGAACGGGCATCGGCACGTGGATTCCAGGCGACGATCCCTGGCGGGAGTGAACGGAGCTCGTTCCAGTCGTGGTCCGGCACGATCTCCTTGTAATCGGGCCGTCGGACGGTGGGGGGTTCCGGCTCAGTACTGGACGAGCGAGTGCACGTCGTAGCCGGCGAGGCGATCGCGACCGTGCAGGAACTCGAGCTCGATGACGAAGAGCACGCCTGCCACGACGCCGCCGAGGCCCTCGACGAGCTCCACCTTGGCCTTCGCCGTGCCGCCCGTTGCGAGCACGTCGTCGAGGACGATCACCCTGGCACCCGGCGGGACCGCGTCGCGGTGTACCTGCAGGCTGTCCGTGCCGTACTCGAGGGCGTAGCTCGCCTCGATCGTCTCGCGAGGCAGCTTGCCCGGCTTACGGGCCGCGATGAAGCCCGCTCCGATCGCGTATGCGAGTGCCGCGCCGAAGATGAACCCGCGAGCCTCGGCGCCGAGGATGAGCGTGGGCTCCCGCGGCCGCGACCACTCGGCGAGCCGGTCGATCGTCTCGGCGAAGTACTCGGGATCGCCGACGAGCGGCATCAGGTCCTTGAACACGACCCCCTTCGTCGGGAAGTCAGGGACGTCCTGGATGCGATCAGCCAGGTCGATGCTCACGACGTCCGCTCCACCGTGCCGCGGAGGTCCCGGACGAAGAGCATGTGCGAGAGCTCCTGTGCCACGCGTGACAGCGCTTCCAGGTCCTCGAGCGCACTCTTGCGGCGCTCGGGATTTCGCGAGCGGAGGCCCGGCGCGACGAGCTGCTCGACGAGTGCGGCCTCGCGCCCGGCAGCAGTCAGGAACGTGCGGAGATGCCGGGCGTCGATGCCGAATCGTGCGAACCGTGCACACGCGGCCGCGATGTCGGCCTCGCTCTCGCGGTAGAGCCGCTCCCCCGCCTCGGACCGCGAGACGACGAGCCCGAACTCCTCGAGCTGGCGCACGACGTCCGGGGACACCGACGCGCGCTCGCACAGCTCCGACTCGTCGATCTCGTCCTCGCGGCCGAGGATGCCGACGCTCCGCCGGCGCGTGCGGTCGCTCGTCGCGCCCGGGCCGTCGAGCTCCTCGCGGATCACCCGGAGCGGGAGGAACTCGTCGCGCTGCATTCTCAGGATCGTCGTCAGCCGCTCGACGTCGTCCGGCGCGAACAGCCGGTAGCCACCTCGGGTACGCCGCGGCGTGATCAGGCCCTGATCCTCGAGGTAGCGGATCTTCGACACCGAGATGTCGGGGAACTGCTCCCTCAGCTCCTCGCAGACCGAGCCGATCGTACGGAGCCGGGGCTCGGCTCCTCCCCGCCCCCGGCGTGTCGCGACGGTGCTCATGGCTTCAGAAAGGTGAGCCGGTACTTACCGATCTGCACCTCGTCGTCGTGCTCCAGCACGGTGGACTCGATCCGGCGTCGATTCACGTAGGTCCCGTTCAGGCTTCCGAGATCGCGGATGGAGAACGTTTCGCCGTCGCGAAGCAGCTCCGCGTGGCGCCGCGAGACGGTCACGTCGTCCAGGAAGACGTCACAGTCAGGGGAACGCCCGATGAGCGTCCGTCCCTCTCCGGGCTGGAACGACTGCCCCGCGAGCCCTCCGCCCGAGCGCACGACGAGCGCTGGCCCCGTGATGCCCAGCGCCTCGAGAAGGTCGACCTCGTCTCCGTCGTCGGCGATGTCGAAGCTCATGGTCGTCTCCGATCCGGCCTCGGGTGTGAGGAGCGCACCGCAGCGCGAGCAGTAGTTGGCGGCCTCCGGATTCTGGAAGCCACACTCGGGGCAGTAGACGTGGCTCACTCGTCGTCCGTCACAGGCGCCTTCGACGTGAGGATCTCGCTCAGTCGCTCGACGTCCGCGAGCTTCGCCTCCCCCGCGCTCACCTGCTCGCGCAGCCGGGCGACGAGCTCCGCCCGGAGGATGTCGATTCGACCGTGGAGTACGCGGCGGCGGAAGGAGATGTCGTCCTCCTCCTTCTCGAGCTCGCGGATCATCACCCGAAGGTCGTCGTCGGTCAGTGTCGAGAGATCGGGAAGTGGTTCCACCGGCCGCCTTTCCTCGAGGGTCACCTGAGTAAAGCAGCAGCCCCGCACAGGGGTCAACCTCAGGTTGAGACTTCAGCTCCGATCAAGGTTCGTCCTCGACTCGAGAGTCCCTCCTCGGGTGCGCACCCGGCGCCATGCCCGAAGCGCGTACTGCACGCCGGCCCCGAGCGAGAGCGCGACGCCGATCCACAGCAGCACGATCGGCCACGTCGTCCCCTCGGCGGTGACGAGTACGAGGCCGAGTGACGCATACAGCACCCACGTCGCCACTTTGCCGAGTGCCGTGACCTCGAGCTCGTACCCCCCGGGTGAGAGCAGCCGGTAGCCGAGCACGAGCGCGACGTCGCGGGCGAGGATGACGACCGCGGCGAGGATCGGAATGCGGCCGGTCGCAAGCATCAGCACCGCTGCGGTTCCGATCATGAGCCGATCCGCGAGTGGATCGGCGATCGTCCCGAAGCGCGACTCGACGTGCCAGCGCCGCGCGAGGTAACCGTCGAGCTGGTCCGTCAAGGCGGCGGCGGCGAAGAAGATCCCGGCCCCCCAGGCAGGCCCGTCGTCCGCCTCGACGTAGAGCCAGACGAAGACCGGGATCGCGACGAAGCGGGCGATCGTGAGAGCGTTCGGAATCGAGCGGCGCAGCTCGGCGACGGACACGGCGAAACAGTACGCCGCCCCTGCTAGCGTCGCCCGCGTGGCGGGCACGCTTCGACTTCCCGGCTTCGTGAACGCCCACAGCCACACGTTCCAGCGGGCCTTGCGCGGACGTGCAGCCGGCGGCGACTTCTGGGCCTGGCGCGAGACGATGCTTGCGGAGGCCGAGCGCCAGTCTCCCGATTCCGTCCGCGCAGACTACGAGCGAACCTTTCGCGAGATGCTGGCAGCCGGCTACACCGCGGTCGGCGAGTTCCACTACCTCGGGCTCCCCGAGGCGCTCGCCGCGGCGGACGCGGCCTCGGCGGCGGGCATCGACCTCGTGCTCCTGCACGTCGCCTACGCGCGCGGTGGCCTGCCCCGGTTTCGCCAGGGCTCCGTCCGCGAGTACCTCGAGCAGGTCGAGAGCCTACGGTCCACCGGGCTGCGCGTCGGTCTCGCCCCCCACTCCGTTCGGGCGTGCCCGGCGGACTGGCTGGAGGAGATCGGAGCCTACGCCGCCTCCGAAGGGCTCCCGCTCCACGTGCACGCGGACGAGCAGCCCAAGGAGATCGAGGAGTGCCTCGCCGAGCACGCCTGCCGGCCGATCGAGCTCCTCGCCCGTCTCGGCTGCCTGACCGAGCGGACGACGATCGTCCACGCCACGCACGCGGGCGGTCCCGAGCTCGACCTCGTCGCAGTGGCGGGCGCGACCATCTGCGCCTGCCCGACGACCGAGTCAGACCTAGGCGACGGGTTCCTCCCTGCGGAGCGGGTGCGAAAACGCGGAATACCGTTGTGCATCGGCTCGGACTCGAACGTCCGCATCGACCCGTTCGAGGAGCTCCGCGAGCTCGAAGGGGTCGCCCGCCGCCAGACGGGGCGGCGCGGCGTGTTCTCGACGGACGAGCTGTACGCGTTCGGCGGCGAGGTCGGTGCGAGGTCGCTGGGTCTCGACACACGGGCCGACATCGAGATCGACGTGCGGCACCGCTCGCTCGCCGGTGTGGAGGCCGAGCACGTCACCGCCGCGCTGGTGGCGGGTTGCGGTGCGGACGTCGTCCTCACCCCCTAACCGTTCAGTACAGTCGCCGGCGATCGACGTGGACGTGAACGAGGCCACATTCGAGAGCGACGTCGTCGAGCGATCTCGGGAGCTCCCCGTCGTCGTCGACTTCTGGGCCGCATGGTGCGGGCCGTGCCGCGCGCTCACGCCGGCCCTCGAGCGAGAGGTCGAGAGGCGCGACGGGACGGTGGCGCTCGCCAAGGTCGACGTCGACGCGAACCCGGGACTGGCGGCAACCTTCCGCGTCCAGGGAATCCCGGCTGTGAAGGCGTTTCGTGACGGGCGCGTCGTATCGGAGTTCGTCGGAGCGCTCTCGCCGATCGCTGTCGCGAGCTTCTTCGACGAGCTCCTCGCCCCGCCTCGCGTCGCGGCCATCGTGGACTCGCTCCGCTCGAGCGGCGACCTCCCGGACGTCCTCGCCGCGCTCGAGGCGAACGACGTCGACCGCGCACTCGAGCTCGTGATCGCGGAGATCGCGACGGCGCCGCCGGAGCGACGCGATCAGCTGCGCGACCTCGCGCTGGCCGTGTTCCACGATCTCGGGGCCGAGGATCCCGTGACCGTGGAGTACCGGCGGCGGCTTGCGACCGCGCTCTACTGAGGCGCCCGGTCGTGGATGCGCGCGGCCCACCCTGCAGTCGCGGCGAGGTAGGCGCGCTGAGCGGCGAGCCCGCTTCTCCCCCACGCCCCCTCGTAGCTCGGGCGGCCGACCTGCGCTCGTGCGGGCTCGATCTGCGTCCCCTCCTGCCACTCGTTGTAGCTCGTGATCGTCACGAGATCGGGGTCGGACCGCAGCGCCGTCTTCCACATCCGGTCGTACGTGGCGCCCTCCAAACGCTGCCGGACTGCTTCGTGGCGAGTCGCGAGGCGCGCGTCGTACCCGGGGCCGACCGAGGGCGCGCACAGGAGCCCGACCGCATGCGCTTCAGCGCAGAGGCGCCGGAAGAGGGCACCGTTCCAGGTCACGATGTCGTACGTGTAGATGCCGTCGAACCCCGACGCACGCGCACGGCCGACGAGCGTGGTGTGGGCGAACACGCGCACTCCCTCTGGCGGGTCGAGCGCCTCCGCCCAGTCGGTCGCGGGGTCGCGATCCGCGTCGTAGACGTAGAAGTCCGTGACGCCGTCCTCCTCGTGGAGGCGGACGATGTCCGCTGCCGCACGTGCCGGCGTGCGGCCCCGGTAGGGCTCGAGGTGAATCGCAACGGAAAGGCCCTGGCGCGCGGCCGATTGTGCGACGAGCGGGAGCCGTTCGCCCTCGGGCGAGTCGAAGCCCCACCAGGAGACGACCACCGTGTCGACTCCCGCCATGGCGATCTCGCGCATCTGCGCGGCGACGATCTTGGGATTCGAGGACGAGTACAGACCGCGGCTCGGGTAGTACACGGTGGAGAGCGCGGGGGTGCCGTCCCGGTCGACGTACCAGTGGGCCCAGCGCCCGTCCCGCACGGGAGTGGAGTACCACGGGTAGTAGAAGATCGCGACAGGACCGCCCTCCGGGCCTTTCGCGCGCGGGCCTGCCGCTGCCGGGGAGGCGAGGACGGCCGCGGTGACCGCAGCCACGAGGAAGCTCCAGACGCGTCCTCCGCCCACGCCGCGCGGGACTCTAGCGCCCCCTCCCGACTGACACCACTAGCATCTCCGCGATGGCGACCTACCGCTACCTCATCGTCGGCGGCGGCATGACCGGCGACGCGGCGGTTCGAGGGATACGCGACCACGATGCGGACGGCACGATCGGAATGGTCGGCGCAGAGCAGCACGAGCCGTACGCTCGACCGCCTCTCACGAAAGCGCTCTGGAAGGGTCAGGAGGAGAGCTCCGTCTTTCGCGGGACACCCGAGTTCTCCGTCGATATCCATGCCGGTCGGCGCATCACGGGTCTCGACCTCGACGCACGAACGGCGACCGATGACACGGGTGTCGTTCACTCGTACGAGAAGCTCCTCCTCGCGACCGGTGGCACGCCTCGCCGTCTCCCCGGCGACGGGGAGGGCGTCATCTACTACCGGACCCTCGACGACTACCGGCACCTGCGGAGCCTCGCGGGCGACGGCGTGCGCGCCGCGGTCGTCGGTGGCGGCTTCATCGGGTCGGAGATCGCGGCCGCCCTCGCGATGAACGGGTGCGCGGTCACGATCGTCTTTCCCGACCAGGGCATCGGGGCGCGGCTCTTCCCGCCCGAGCTCGCCGTTTTCGTCAACGCCTACTACCGCGACAAGGGTGTCACGGTTCTCGCCGAGGAGCGGGTCGATAAGGCCTCGTCGGGTGCGGTGACGACGAAGAGCGGTCGCACGATCGAGGCCGACGTGGTCGTCGCCGGGCTCGGGATCGTCCCCACGACCGAGCTCGCCGAGCAGGCGGGGCTCGAGGTCGACGACGGCATCCTCGTCGACGAGTACGGGCGCGCCGGAGGGCGCGACGACGTGTTCGCCGCAGGTGACGTGGCGCGGTTCCCGGCGCCCGCCCTCGGCGGAACGCGACGCGTTGAGCACGAGGACCACGCGAACACCCACGGCAACACGGTCGGAGCGAACATGGCGGGCGCGAACAGGGAGTACGACCACCTGCCGTTCTTCTACTCCGACCTCTTCGAGCTCGGCTACGAGGCCGTCGGTGACGTCGACTCGCGTCTCGCCACGATCGAGCACTGGGTGGAGCCCCTACGCAAGGGGGTCGTCGTCTACGTCGACGACGACGCGAGAGCCCGCGGCGTCCTGCTCTGGGACGTCTGGGGCAAAGTGGACGACGCCCGCGGGCTGATCCTGGCGGGGACTCCCGTGGTCCCCGAGTCGCTCCTCTTCTTTCTCGACTGAAGCGACGCTGCCGCGGCGGCGAGCGCCGTGACGAGCGAGAGCGCCAGAACATCGAAGACGACGTACCCGCTCGCGGCGCCGCTGGGCGGATTCCCCTGTGGGATTCCGAGCCCCGGCACGACGCCGCTCCACGTCCACGTCCCGAGTGCCGTTCCGTAGATCTCGAGCACAGCCACGACGACGAAGACTCCTGCGTAGACAGGTCGACGCGACACCAGCAGCACGAGGACGAGGAACGTGCACCCCATCGCGCCCGAGACGTCCGTCGACGGGAGCACGCTCAGCCCGAGGAGCATCCAGAGCGTCGACCCGGCGACGGCCGCGCCGAGGAGGACGTTCGGGCGGCGTGTCGCGAGTGCCGCCAGCGACAACCCGCCGAGGTAGACGAGGCCGTGCCCGGGTGGCACGAACGGCGGGAGATTCTCGAGTCGATACGTGTAGACGCCCCAGACGATGGAGCCGACCACCTCGCCGAGCGTGGCGATCCCGACGACGGCGAGAGTCTGCAGTCGGACACCCGGCGGATGAAGCGAGAGAATGAGTGCGAGGACGCTCGCCGTGACCACGCCGAGCGCCAGCTGACCCGTGCGATCGAGATGCTGATCGGCGAAGAGTCCGGCGAGGATCCAGGCGCTGACGACGAGCAGCGTGATGGCGGGGAGGCGACGCACCGTACGCATCTTCGCCGATACGCCGGCGGCGGTTCGCCGGAGCGTTCGCGTTTGACGGGACGGGTCTCGCGGGTACAGGGCCCTACCGACGGAAGGGAGAACACGATGTTCGGACTGAGTCTCGGCGGCGCCATCGTGATCATCGGGATCGTCATCTCAATCTTCTGGAGTCTCTGGATCGGCGTGATCG
>JBKOYF010000101.1:0-13895 GCA_046725305.1 Actinomycetota bacterium | reverse complement strand
GCCTCCCACACGCGGCGTGGGATGGCCGAGTTCACGTTCGAGAAGAGCGTCACCTCGAAGGTGAGGCTCTCCTTCCCGGTGAGGTGTTGGACCCGCGGCTCAGGCCCGTACAGGAAGTCGAGGAAGTAGCGCTCGGGCGGGGTGGCGCTCTCATGGGGGAGCTGTCGACCGTAGACGCCCGCCACGGCGTCGTGGTTCCGGAGACTGGACGTGAGGTCGGCGAGCCACGAGTCGCTCGCGGCGTACGCGTCCTGGCTCGTGAAGACGAGCACCTCACCGCGCGCGACACGTGCTCCGAGATTCCGCGTGCGCCCGTGATGAAACTCACCTGGCGGAATCGAGTGGACGCGTGCGCCGAGGCTCTCCGCGCGCGCGGCGCTCCCGTCCCTCGAGCCCGAGTCGACGACCACGACCTCGACCTCGTCGTCGACACGCTGTCTCGCAATCGCATCGAGACAGCGCACGAGGTCGGCCCCGCCGTTCTTCACCGGAATGACGACCGAGATCACGTCCGGCGCAGCACTACGTGCGGGAGAACGCCTCGCGGCGGAGCGGCATCGTCAGCAGCGCGAGGAAGAAGGCGCCGAAGACGATCTGGATGCCAAGGCCGAGGCCGGTCACGAGCAACGCCGTCTCGTACGCGCGGCCGAGCGCACCGAAGCCGTTGTGGGCCCATTCGACGGCGACGGCGGCCAGTCCGATCAGCGACACCAGGACGAGCGCGCTCCCGAGAATCAGGCCGTGCTCGAGCCGGATGTGGCGGCCGAGTCGCTCGAGCAGCGGGTCGCGCTCGCCGATGCGCACGCGTGCGTACGTCCGCGCGAACACGCCGAGCTGGATGACCTGCGCCCCGATGAGCGTCATGGCGACGAAGCCGAGCATCGTGTGGATCTGCCAGGTCCGCCCGAGAATGTCGATGGGGCCGGTCGCGAGGACGATCATCCCGGCGAGACCGAGCAGGAGCAGCAGGCTGCCAGGGAGGAGGTAGAGCCAGCTCGGGCTGTACAGGAGCATGAAGCGGACGTGCCGCCAGGCGTCACCGAAGCGGTTCAGCTTCGACTCGCCGACGCGCGGGTAGTAGTCGATCGGGACCTCGCTCACGGTCAACCCGCGCCGATACGCCTTGAACACCATCTCGGAGGCGAACTCCATGCCGGTCGAGTGGAGATCGAGCGTCGGCAGCGCCTCGCGCCGCACCGCCCGCATCCCGCAGTGGGCGTCGGAGACCTTCACGCCGAAGAGCACGTTCAGCATCCCGGTCAGGGCGGGATTGCCGACGAAGCGGTTGAGGAACGGCATCGCGTCCCCGTGGATCGTCCCCTTGAAGCGCGAGCCGATGACGAGGTCGTCGCCCTGCTCGAGGCGGTCGACGAACTCGGTCAGCTCGTCGAGCGGGTACGTGTCGTCCGCATCCCCCATCACGACGTACTCGCCGCGGGCGGCCTCGAGCCCGGCGAGGTATGCGCTGCCATACCCGCGGCGTCTCTCCGACACGACCGTGGCGCCGTGTGCCGCGGCGACCGTTGCCGACGTATCGGTCGACCCGTTGTCGACGACGATCACCTCACCGACGCGGGCCGAGCGACGGATCCCCTCGAAGGCCTTGTCGACCACCTTCCCGACCGCCTCCTCCTCGTTCAGGCACGGGATGATCACCGAGATCTCGGGAGGCGCCGTCACCGGATTCGAAGCTAGCAGGCTCTCCCGTCGGCGCACTCGTGTCGTGCCTGCGTTTCGCCGCGCTGGCCATCCGATGGGCCACAACCGCTCGATCGGGGCGGTCTGACGTCCTCGATCGGAGGCATGCTGCGCTGATGCGACCGTTGCGGTCCACCGCGCTCGGGGAGCCGAAGCGATGATCGTGGTCGATCTCGGATGTTTCCCGCACCGCGACGAGATATCCATCGAGCGGCTCGTCGAGCGCTACCACCCGGACGTCCTCTACGGCTTCGACCCGTGGCCCGCTCTCGTCGAGGGCGAGACCTACGTCGACGGGACCCGGGTCGTGCTCGAGCGCAAGGCCGCCTGGGTCGAGGACGGCGAAATCGAGTTCGCGCGAGTGCGGGGCCTGCGGGGCTGGGACTCGACCGTCATGAAGGCGAAGAACTCCCGTCACGAGTGGACCAGCCGCGGTGAGGTGATCCGCGTGCCCTGCTTCGACTTCTCGTCATGGTTGCGCCTGCTTCCCGAGCCTCCCGTGGTCAAGCTCGACGTCGAAGGAGCGGAGTTTCCGATCCTGGAGCGACTCCACGAAGACGGCACCGACTCGCTCGTCGCCGAGCTTCTGGTCGAGTGGCACGACGAGAAGATGGCCGATTTCGCGGAACGCAAAGCCGCCCTTCTCTCCGCTCTCCGGTGCCCCATCGGCCCCTGGGAGGATCCGAGAACGACGATCGTCTCGACGATCCGCGGCCTGTGGAAAGGCAGGCACGCGGTGGGCACGCGATGACGAGCGCCGACCTGACGTCCGCGGACCGCGTCGTCCGGCAGCTGGGTGACGTGCGCGAGGGCTCGCTCGCAGTGGACGTCGCCGCAGTAGGCGGCGTCGCCCTCGTGCTGGGCCTCGTTCGCTTGGCCACGCCGTCGCTCTGGGTCGACGAGGCGTTCACGGCGCACGCCGTCCGAGAGACGCTCGTGAACCCGATCGACCAGTACCACTGGCTCTACTACGCGCTGCTCAAGCCGTGGTCTCTCCTCGCCGGGACGTCGGAGTGGGCGCTGCGGCTGCCGTCGGTCTTCGCGTCGGTGCTCGCCTGCGGCCTTCTCGTCGTGCTCGGGCGGAGGTTCCTGGAACGTCGGGTTGCGCTCGTCGGCGGCCTTCTCCTCGCGACGAGCCCCTTCCTCGTCAAGTGGTCGCAGCAGGCGCGCTCGTACTCGCTCGTTCTCGCGGCCGGCATCCTCGCCACGCTGCTCCTGTTCCGCGCGCTGGAACGAGGCACGCGCGAGGCCTGGGCGACGTACGGGTTCGCGTTCTCGCTCGTCTTCGTCCTGCAGCCCGTCTCCGCGCTCGTGCTCGTGCCCGCGCATCTCGTCCCCATCGCGCGGCGGCGGGCGACGATCCTGCCGCACGGGCTGGTCGCGCCGTGCGTCCTCGTCGTGCTCGGAGTCCCCTGGGTGTTCGCCCGGGCGAAGCAGACGCCCCCGCAGGACTGGCTTCCGCGGCCGTCGGCGGAGGTCGCGCTCGGAACGTTGCTCGACGTATCGGGTGTCGCCGGCATTGGCGTTGCGCTTGCGATCGTCGGGCTCGTCGTCCTGCGTCGGACCGGGCGGAGCGAACTCGGCACCTGGCTCGGGACCTGGGCGTTTGCGCCGTTCGTGCTCGCGCTCGTCATCTCGTTCGTGCAGCCCATCTACCTCGACCGTTACTTGATCACCGCGGCCCCTGCGTTCGCGCTGCTCGCCGCGGTCGCGATGTTCGGTGTCGGCGCACGATGGGGGCCGCTCCTCGCATCCGTCGCCGTCGCGGCGACGGCGGTCGGGCTCGTCCGCTGGTACGGGTACGGGGAGACGGGCTGGAGGGGAGAGGGCTGGAGGCCGGCGGTCGAGACCGTGCTCGCGCGCCGCGCGCCGAGCGACGCGATCGTCGTCGTCCCCTGGTGGGCAAGCGACGCCGCGACGTACTACGGCGCTCCTGTCACGAGCACGTCGACGGCGGACTCGATCTGGGTTCTCGTGTGGTCCGAGAACGGCGACCGGCTTCCCGCGGCCGAGCGGCGTCCGCTCGGGTTCGGCGACCACCGGCTCGTCGAGAAGCTCCAGTTCGGGCGGCGCGTCAGCGCCCAGCTCTGGCGGAGGGAGCCGTGAGCACCCTCAAGCCGACGACGGTGCGATTCGTTCCCGACGAAGCGACGTCGCCGGACGAGCTCGCGATCGCGGCCCTCCACGTCTACGCCTACACGACTGCGGCCGGGCTCGTCCGGCCCGGGATGCGCGTGCTCGACATCGGATTCGGCGAGGGGTACGGGTCGCAGATCCTGACCGAGGCTGGCGCCGCGTATCGCGGCGTCGAAGTCGATCCCGAAATCGTCGATCACGCCAGCGCACGGTACGGCCCGCTCTTCGACCAGTACGATGGGGCGTCGATCGCGGAGTCCGACGACGCCTTCGACCTCGTCGTCGCCTTCCAGATGATCGCGTACCTCGACGATCCACAACCTCTCCTCCGTGAGATCGCACGAGTCCTCACGCCCACGGGAGTCGCCCTGATCACGACGCCGAATCGCGTGTACCGGCTGCACGACGGGCAGCGTCCTTGGAATCGCTACCACGTTCGCGAGTACTCCGCGTCCGAGCTCGCCGACGTGCTCGGCAGGACGTTCGGCAACGTCACGGTGCACGGCGTCGTCGCTCTAGAGCCCATCGACTCGATCGTGCGAGCACGAGCCGCTCGTGCGCGGAGGCTCGCACGGCTGGATCCGCTCGGGCTGCGCTACTGGCTTCCCGAGCGGATCAACACCCCGTTGCGACGTGCCGTTCGGCGTACCGCTCAGCCAGTCGCGGATCGCTCGCAGTTCACCCTCGACCGCGTCAGTCACGACGAGGCGTCGGCCGATCGAGGGCTCGACCTCCTCGCGTTCGCACGTCCCTAGGACCGCGGAGGCACGAGCCACACATCCATCTCGTCCCCTCGCGCGTACTGCGGGAAGCGATACGCGAGTACGCCGGGCCGGTCGAGGCAGGGAACGCGAACGTCCGGCAGGGCGAACGGTTGCATGACGTAGAAGACCGGCTTCGTCGAGCCGCACACCCGTTCCGAAACACGGGATGCCGAGAGCACCTGAACCGGTCTGTCGAGGTAGAACGAGAGGTCCACGGGATTTCGCATGTACGCGAGGACCGGTGTCCGCGACCTCCAGCCCTCGATGACCTCGGCCGCGTCTCGATGTGCCTCGCGCGGCAACCGTACGACGTCGGGCGCGATGGACACGAATCGCACGGCGAGCAGGGCGACCGCGACCAGGCACACGACGGAGCGGACCGCCGCAGGTCTCGACGTGAGGCGACGGAGGATGGAGGCCCCGCCCGACGCAAGGAGGACGAAGAGTGGAACGAGCAAGAAGCTGAGGTAGCGCGGGATCACGTATGCCTGAGCGAGCCAGAGAACGACGACCGTCGCGATCACACCGGAGGTGAGGACGAGGGCATTCGTTCGGTCGCGCAGCAGCGGGCTCGACCCGATGACGAGCGCCGCCGCGAGCACGACGGGGAGCCAGACGACGCCTGCGACGAGGGCCGTGCCGTCCAACCACACAAGCGCCGGGAGCAGGACCTGGTCGATGGGCGCCGTGACGACCCAGGGGACGCCGATGCGGACGCCGTCCTCGATTTGCGACGCCTCGCTCACCTGGCCCAGGTGTGGCGCGTACCACGCCACGATGGCGGCGAGGGACACGCTGCCGCCCATGAGTGTCGGTCGACGGACGCGCCGATCGCTGGCGGCGAGGACGACGCACGTCGCGAGCCACGCGATTCCGAACTGCGGGAGCGTCCAGGTCCCGACGACGCCGGCCGCGCACAGGGTGAGCACGTCCCGACGGCGTCCGCTGCGATGCGCCTCGAGCGCCGCCGCGGTCACGACTCCCATCGCGAGGAAGGCGAGGCCGTAGCCACGCGCCTGTCGCGTTATGTCGAGGAGCAGCGGCGAGACGGTTGCGAGGAACAGGAAGAGGAGTCCTGCGAGGGGCTCGATCCGCGTATGGAGCCACCAAGCGACGAGCGCGGCGCCCGCGACGAACGGCACGGCTGACAGGAGGCGGTACGCGATTTCGGACTCTCCCACGAGCGAGCTCGTGAGCCATGCGAGGAGCGCGAGGAGCTCGTGGCTCAGGTCCGGTCCGGCGAGGATCTCCCGAGGTCCCTCCCTCACGAAGCTCGCGACCATGACGATCTCGTCGTGCCAGAAGCTGTGGCCGAGGTGGGCGAGCCGAGACCAGATCAGGGCGGCGCCGAGAACGGCATACGCTCCCCAAACGACGACTCTGCCCACGGACGACTCAGGCACCCGCTGGCGGGATGATCCAGACATCGATCCGTCTTCCTCGGGCGTACTGCCGGAACCGATAGTGACGCACGCCTTGCCGTCGTGTGCAGCGAACGGCTGCAGCCGGGACCAGGTAAGGCTGGTCAAGGTACACCGAGAGGCGGCGGGATCTGCACACCCGGCGCGCTTCGGCTGGCGTCCACGACGAGATGACCGGTCGGCCGAGATGGAACGCGAGGTCGTACGGATATGCCAGATGCGCGAATACGGGCGTCGTGGGTGGGACGACACGCTCGATCGTGGTCGCCGCCTCGCTACCCGCGTCCCTTGGAAGGCGTGGCACGTCCAACAGGACCGGGACGGATGCGAAGGTGACGACGCCGAACGTGGCGACGACGACGACTGTCCGAAGAGCTGCTGGTCGCGTCGTCAGCCGTGCCAACACCGAAGCCGAACCCGTCGCCACCAAGATGAAGAGCGGGACGAGCAGGAAGCTGAAGAAACGGGGCACGACGTACGTTCCGGTCGCCCAGAACGCGATCAACGTTGCGACGACGCTGGAGCAGAGGATCGCCGCTGTGCGTCTGCGCCGAACGAGCGGACTCGAGCCAATGAGCAGCCCGAGTGCGATCGCCCATGCAGCGGATGCCGGCGACGGACGCAACAACGAGTCGTCGAGCTGAGTGAACGCGGGCACCAGGGTCTGGTCGATCGGAGCCGTGACGATCCAGGCCGTCTCGATCTGCACGCCGTATTCCCCTAACGTGCTGACGGCGATGTCGTCGAGGTGAGGTGCGTACCAGGCGATGATCGCGACGCTCGAGAGAGCGGTGCCGAGCGCGACGCGACCCCGAAGATCCGGTCGTGCGAGAAGGGAAGCTGCGGTCGCGACGAACGCGATCGCGAAATGGGGGAGCGTCAGGGATCCCACGAGCCCCGCCGCCATGACCGCCCAGACCGCTGCCGTTCGTCCCGATCGCTCCGCCTCGAGCGCAGCGACCACGAGAACGCTCATGGCGAGGAAGGCGAGACCGTATCCGCGAGCCATGCGCGTGATGTCGACGAGCAGCGGCGCCATCGTCGCGAGGAAGAGAAAGAGCACGGCCGACAGCGCTCCCTCGCGTCGGTGCAGCCAGAACGTCACGACCGCGACGCCCAGCAGGAACGGGACGACGGACCAGAGGCGGAGCACGACGGCCGACTCGCCGAGCACCGAGGTCGTGGCCCACCCCAGGAAGCTGAAGAGCTCGTGGTTGTTCGGGATGTACGGGCCGGCGAGGATGGCATGCGGTCCACCGCGGACGTCGTTCACCACGGTGCGGATCTCGTCGCAGCAGTAACCCGCACCCAGTCCGAAGAGTCGCGACCAACACAGAATCGATCCGAGGACTGCGTACGACGTCGCGACGAGGACTCGGCGAGTTCGCGTCACATCACTCGACAGCGAACGAGTGTCCGCAGGACGCGAAGCCCGTCGAGTGCCGTCAGCTTCTTTCCGGCCTCGCGCGAGCGCGCGCTGTACGAGATCGGCACCTCGTGGATCCGCTCGCCGGACCGGAGGACGCGCGCTGCGATCTCCGGCTCGATGGCGAATCCACGCTCGCGGAGCTTCAGCGAGCGGAACAGCTCCGTCCGCATCGCCTTGTGGCCCGTCATCACGTCGGAGATCCAGCAGTTGTAGATGACGTTGGTCGCCATCGTCACCGCCTTGTTCCCCATCACGTACCAGAAGCTGAACGACGACTGCGACGTCCACGCCCGCGTGCCGAAGACCACGTGTGCGTCGCCCGCGAGGAGCGGCTCGAGCACCTCCGCGAGGTCCGAGGCGCGGTACTCGAGGTCCGCGTCGAGGATCGCCGCGAACTCTTCCGTCGCGTGCGCGAGCGCGGTGCGAACGGCGGCGCCCTTGCCGAGGTTCCGCTCGTGGTAGACGACCTTCACGTTGTCGGGCCACGTGCGCGAGCCGAGCAGCTCCCGGGTACCGTCGGTCGAGCCGTCGTCGACGATCACGAGCTGGCGCGCGGCCACGGGGAGGTCGGCCGTGAGGGCATCTTCGATCGCGGCCTCGACGGTTGCGCGCTCGTCGTACACGGGCATGAGAATGGAGAGGCCGTCGGCCATCGTCTCGGGACAGTTCGACCGGCCGCGCCGAGGTCCTACCGGGCGCGCTCGTCCTAGCCCGAGGGACGTAACGTCACGCGTCCGAGGACGAGTGTGGCCCGGTGCGCCGAGGATCGCGTCCGTCGTGGTGTTCGCCGTGAGCGTGAACGCCGTCACGGGCGGCGGGGAACTTTGAGCGCGCGGAGCGTGGAGCCCGTGAGCCGGCCGACCGACGGCGCGGCCTCGACGCCGAGGGGAACGACCAGCTCGACACTGCGGACGTCCACGTCGAGCCAGCGGCCGCCCGGGTACTGGCGGACGCTGTCGACGTCGAACGTGGCCGCGCCTGCCCCGGCGGCGGTCAGAGCGCCCCGGAGCCCGAGGCGATCCGGCGCGCTCGAAGGGGCCCGACGCTAACAGGGGTCAACCGCGGTTCGCGGTCAGGCAGCGCAGACGCCGCCGATAGAGTCCGCGCCGATGAAGATCGCCGTGTGCGTGAAGGTCGTTCCGGACGCGACCGTCCACAAGCGGATCGATCCAGCGACGAAGCGTCTCGACCGCTCCGGCGAGGCGGCGCTCAACCCGACAGACCTGAACGCCGTGGAGGAGGCCCTTCGGATCAAGGAGGTCCAGAGCGGAGAGGTCGTGCTCGTCTCGCTCGGCCCGGAGAAGGCGGCGGACTCGCTGCGCAAGGGTCTCGCGATGGGCGCGGACCGGGCGGTGCTCGTGACCGACGCAGGCGCGGCGGGATCGGACCTCCTCGGCACCACGAGTGCGCTCGCCGCCGCTCTCGAGCGCGAGGGCGCCGATCTCGTCCTCTTCGGCCAGTCCTCGAGCGACGGCGACGGCGCAGTGCTGTGGGCCGCGGTCGCCGAGCGACTCGGCCGGCCCGTGGTCTCGCAGGTCGCGGGGCTCGCCGTCGAGAACGGCGAGGTCCGAGGCAAGCGACAGACCGAGCACGGATACGACACGATCACGGCTCCGCTCCCCGCGATCGTCGCGGTCTCGGACGCGATCAACGAGCCGCGCTACCCGTCGCTCAAGGGGATCATGAGCGCGAAGACGAAGCCGCAGGAGTCGCTTTCTATCCACGATCTCGGCCTGGCGGCCGAGATCGTGGGAGAAGCGGGAGCACACACCACTGTGCTGGACATCGGACCGCCTCCAGCGCGCGGAGACTCGATCAAAATCGAGGACGACGGCTCCGCGGCACAGAAGATCCTCGACCTCCTCGTCGAGAGGAAGCTCGTTTGAGCTTCCTGGTATTCCTCGAGCACTACCACGGTGCGCTCGAGAAGGGCGGGCTCGGCGTCCTCTCGAAAGCCGCGTCGCTCGGAGACACGGTGGGGGTCGTGCTCGGCGAAGACGCCGCGACCGTCGCGGCCGGCGCCGGCGCCTACGGAGCAGGGAAGGTCTACGTGTGTGAGCAGCCCGAGCTCGCCGCACCCCTCCCGCAACCGCGAGTCGATGCGCTCGCGGCCGCGGTCGAGGCCTCCGGCGCCGACACGGTCCTCTTCGCCGCATCGGTGCTCGCCTCCGACGTCGCGGCGGCGCTCGCGGCGCGGCTCGGGGCGGGCTTGAACTGGGATCTCACGGACATCTCGCTCGAGGACGGCGAGCTCGTCGGCAAGCGGCCGGCTCTCGGCGACACCGTGCTCGTCGACGTCGGCTGGAAGGACACGCCTCGGCTCGGGCTCGTCAGGGCCGGGACGTTCGAGCCGGTGGAGACGGGCGGGACCGCCGACGTCGAGACGCTCGAGCCGTCGTTCTCGGACTTCTCGACCCTCGCGACCCTGGTCGAGCAGACGCAGGAGGCGTCGAGCGGACCGTCGATCGAGGACGCCGACATCATCGTCGCGGGAGGCCGCGGCCTCGGCTCGCCCGACGCCTTCTCGCTCGTCGAGGAGCTCGCGGCGGCGCTCGGCGGCGCGGTCGGCGCGACGCGGGCGGTCGTCGACGCGGGCTGGTACCCGTACGCGACGCAGGTGGGCCAGACGGGGAAGACCGTGTCGCCGAAGCTCTACATCGCGTGCGGGATCTCGGGCGCGATCCAGCACAAGGTCGGGATGCAGGGCTCGGGGACCATCGTCGCGATCAACAAGGACCCGAACGCGCCCATCTTCGACTTCTGCGACATCGGGGTCGTCGGAGACCTGCACCAGATCGTCCCGAAGCTCACGGAGCTCGTGCGCGCGCGGGGATAGGTATGGCCAGGCCGATCGACTTCGCACCGCCCTTCGGCCCGATCGACGCGGTGGGCGCGCCGACCGATCCGCCCGAGGAACGGATCGACGTGGGGGTCCTCATCGTCGGTGCCGGGCCCGGTGGTCTCGCGTGCGCCATCCGGCTCGGGCAGCTGCTCGAGGAGCATCCGGAGATTCGCGAGCGACTCGGCGACGTCCCGGTAGCCGTGCTCGAGAAGGGCAAGCAGGCCGGCTCGCACCTCCTCTCGGGGGCCGTCGTGAACCCGTCCCCGCTGCGGGAGCTCTTCCGTGGTCGCCTGAGGACGGCGGACCTGCCGACGTACGGGGAGGTCCCCGGCGAGGCCGTCTACGTCCTGACGCGCAGGTCGGCGTATCGGATTCCGCCCCCGCCGACGATGCGGAACCACGGCAACGTCATCCTCTCCGTCTCCGAGCTCGCGCGCTTCCTCGCCGAGCAGGCGGAGGCAGGCGGGGCTGCGGTTCTCTCGGAGACGTCGGCCGTGAAGCTGCTCGCCCAGCACGGCCGCGTGCTCGGGGTGCGGACCGGCGACCGCGGGCGCGGTCGCAACGGCGAGAAGCTGCCGACCTTAGAGCCCGGGAACGACATCGTGGCCCGCCTCACGGTGCTCGCGGAGGGCTCGCAGGGCCACCTGACGAGCGCCGCGCTCGACGAGTTCGGGCTGCGCGGCGAGAACCCACAGATCTGGGCCCTCGGCGTGAAGGAGGTGTGGCGGGTCCGCAAGCCGCTCCGCAAGATCATCCACACGATGGGGTGGCCGCTGCGAACGTCGCCGAGCTTCGGCGAGTTCGGCGGCTCGTTCGTCTACCCGATGGGCGACGAGCTCGTGACGGTCGGCTTCGTCGCCGGTCTCGAGTCGGCGGACGTCGAGTTCTCCGTCCACGACGTCCTCCAGGAGTTCAAGACGCACCGCCTCATCTGGAAGATCCTCGGCGGTGGCGAGCGCGTGGCGTGGGGGGCCAAGACGATCACGGAAGGCGGCTACCACTCGCTCCCGTCGCAGTTCAACGCGCCGGGGCTTCTACTCGTCGGCGAGGGAGCGGGCCTCGTCAACGTCCCGCGGCTGAAGGGTGTGCACTACGCGATCGAGTCGGGGCGGCTCGCGGCCGAAGCCGCGTTCCGTGCCCTCCAGGCGGGCGAGGTGCCGAGCCGCGTTGGCGCGCTCGACTCGTACGACGAGTCGCTCCGCGCCAGCCGGTACTGGAAGGAGCTGTACGAAGTCCGGAACATGCGGCAAGCCTTCGACAAGGGCTTCTTCGTCGGCGGCGCGCTCGCGAGCATGATGACGGTGACGAAAGGCCGGGCACCGAACGGCCGCTTTCCCACGCATCCCAACTCGGCCGCGCCGCTGAAGCGGACCGGGCGCGCGTCGCGCTATCCCGCGCCCGACGGGAAGTACCTCTTCGACAAGCTCTCCTCCGTCTTCGCATCGGGCAACAGGACGCGGGACGACCAGCCGAACCACCTGAAGGTCCGCACCACGGTCCGGCGACCGGTCGCCGAGGCGTGGGCGTGGATGTGCCCGGCGCACGTGTACGAGGTCGGCCGCGACGTCGGCGACGGCATGGTCACGGTCGAGGTCACGCCGTCGAACTGCGTGCAGTGCGGCGCGATCAGCGCAAAGGGCGGGAGGCTCACGCCTCCGGAGGGCGGCTCGGGCCCCGAGTACACGATCACCTAGGGCGTCTTTCCCTCCGCGAACGCACGTGCCATCGCGACGCGGTCGGCGAGCGAGGGGTGCGTGCCGAGCATGATCCGAGCCCACTCCGGCGGGTCGGGGTCTCCGAGCGAGGTGGTCGCGAACCCGCGCATGAGCCCTTCGAGCGCTGCGGGATCGTTCGTCACCTCGAGCGCCTTCCAGTCGGCCTCGGCCTCCATCCGGCGCGAGATGTGGTTCGCGAGCGGGGTCGACGCGAGCTGAAGCACGGCGACGACCAGGAGCGCGAGAGGCACCGCCTCGGGGACGCCCATCCCGCCTCGGCGACGCGTCGCGCGCATGAGGAGCCAAGCACCGGGGAGGGCGAAGAGCGCGAACCAGCCGATCCCCTTCGGCAGGTGCCGCTGCGCGTGGTGGCCAAGCTCGTGTGCGAGCACGACCTCCTGCTCGGCGAGCGTGAACGGCTTCCGGAGCACGGTGTCCCAGAGCACGACGCGGCGCGAGGGCCCGATGCCGTACGCGTATGCGTTCGCCTGGTCGGTGTCGTCGCTCACCTCCTCGACCCGGATCGGCACGTGCCCGATGCCGAGCGCCGATTCGTCGCTCCGCGCCGCGTTCAGGAGCGCCTTGTCCTCGAGGGGCTCGGTCGTGAAGTCGAGATACGGCGAGACGAACGTGAAGAACGCGGCGATGGCGACGAAGACCGCGGCGCCGGGCAGCCACCAGCGCTCTCCGACCTTCCGCGCGAGCCCCATCACGATCAGGAGGGCGATGCAGACCGCCAGGAACTCCGCCGCGAGCACTGCCCAGTCCTGGAGGACCCAGTCCACGTAGCCCATCGTCGACTGGTCGTGGCGCCGCTCCCACCAGTGTGCGGCGACGGAGAACGGCAGCTGGACGAGCCACACGACGCCCAGGCCCAGCATCCCGAGGAGCATCCCGGTCCCGATGGGGCCGGCCGCCGACTCCTTCGCGAACACGGCGCCCCGTCGTGCGTACACCCAGAGTGTCACGAGGAGAGCCACCTGCGCGAGAAGCCAGTCGACGTAGAAGAAGCGCTCGTAGCTCCTTGCCCGCTCGACGAAACGAGCCCCGAAGACCTGGTCGACGTCGATCGGGACGAGCTGGAGGTCGTCGGGCACGGCCGACGGGTAGAGGACGAACACCGCCAGCGCAAGCGCTCCGAGGACGAGCGCCGCGAAGGCGAGCCTCAGAACGCGTCTCCGGGAACCGGTAACTGCAGCGTCGTCGTCTCCTCGGGCTCCGGCGCCGCTTCCCGGAGCACGGGCGATCCGTACGGGTAGCGATTCGTGAGGAGCAGCGCGTACGCGGAGGTCTGCGCCGAGTAGCGCAGGAAGGCCGCGCCGAGGTTCCGCAGCCCCTCGGGCATCCGCCCGGTGGCGAGCGCGTACCACCAGCCGAGGAACGCCACGACGAGGACGACGCCGCCGAGCGCGCTCCCGAGGATGAACGCCGGGATCGCGAGGAAGAGGCGGAAGAGCACGCTCCAGCGGCCCTGCTGCGCCGGCGACTCGAGCTCGAGGTCGATCCCGTAGGAGCCCGCGCGGCCCGTGAAGCCCGGGAAGCGCCGCCCGACGACGTAGAGGAACGCGCCGAGGTGGGTCGCGTAGCGGACGTACGCGGTCATGAACCGCCGCAGCGCGTCGGGGACGCGTCCCGTGACGAGCGCCGCGAACCACGCAACGACGACGGCGAAGAGAACCGCGATCGTCCACAACGTGATCCACACGAGGTGGGGTATCGCGAGGAAGAGCCGGAACAGGACCGTCAGGCGGGGTCGCTCGAGGTCGTCGGACACGATGATGCGGACGGGGTGCTCGGGCAGCCGCGAGTAGGGCTCGGCGAGCGCGGGGTCCGACGACGGATAGCGCGGGGTCAGGAGGAGCAGGTAGCCGGCCGCCTGGGCTCCATAGC
>JBKOYF010000053.1:0-9080 GCA_046725305.1 Actinomycetota bacterium | reverse complement strand
AGCCCGCTCATCCCCGACAGCCCGCCCGAGGAATGGCCAGACACCGCTCCTGATGCTGACGCCTATGACGACGCCTAGATTCGCGCTCTCACCACGGCCGCGCGCGGGGCGGGACGAAGCCGGCGGGGTGACCAGGTGGATATCGAGTCGACTAGAGCAGAGACATGCTTACGCGTCAGCCGGGCTTGGCGGTCCCAGACCTCCTGCAAGAGGAGTGGGGAGGACTCGCGGATGAAGAGCCGCCGTACGGATGAAGAGCCGCCCCACTGACGATGCGCTTCCGCGTAGAGGGTGGCAGCACAAACGCAACACCTTATTCTTATGGCGAGTCTGACCAGGATTTTTACCAGACAGTCTTACTCCACGAAACGCGTGTGGTACGCGGCCGCGGTTCCCGCGCTCGCGAGACACGCTGCGATCGCGAAGGCAACGAGGAATGAGCGTGAGCCAGGCATCAGTGCACCTCCAGGTCGAACCGGTCGACGAACGCGCCGGTCGAGCTCGATCCGAGTCGGTACAGAGCTCCGTCCACGAGCCGGAACCGGCCGAGCGGTGCGGCCTCGGCCCACTCCGCCGGATCGACGGAGAAGCGCTCGACGAGCCCGCGCCGATCGAGGATCAGGACGACGAACTCGTCAGCCGACTCCGAGTAGACCCGAGCGACGACGAGGAAGCGCCGGCCGAGCGGCTCCGCGAGTTGAACCTCGTCGAGGGTCGTCCTGCTCGTGATGTGCCAGGAGCGGCGGACGCCTCGCGCGTCGACGAGCGCGACGAGAATCCCGTTCCCGCGCCGCAACACGACGACTTCGCCTCCGCCGCGAAGCGGCCGGCCCGAACGAGCGTTTTCACGCTGCAGCGCCGTTCCGACGGGCGCACCGTCGATCGCGACCGGCATCCACTGGTGTGACGGACGCTCGAGGACGACGGGGCCGCGCGGTCCGATCCGGATCTGCGACGGCGTGCGCTCGGCGGTCTCGACATGGTCGAGCTCGCGTCCGTTCTCGTCGAAGCGACGCACGAGCGGCGCGGCCCGACCGGGTGCAGTGATCGACTCGAGCACGTATAGGGAGCCGTCGTCGGCGACGGTGAGGTCGGCAAGCCGTCCGTCGACCGAGAGGGGCACCGAAGCTGGGGTCGCGTCGTCCTTGGCCCAGCGGAGGAGCCGCCGGTGCGCCTCGTCGAGCAGGAACACCGTGCCGGGCGCGTCCACGTCGAAGGCGGACGCACCGATCGCACCCTCGTTTCGAGCTTGTTCCAGACCGACGTCGAGTGGGCCCTGGCCCCAGCGGGCCGACGCGACTCGAGCGCTTCGCGGCCGCGGATCGCCGAATTCGTGCGACCCGAGATCGACGTCGACCGGATCCACGAGCTGGCGCACGCGGTACGGTGCCGCGGCGCCGCCCGCAGGAACGACGACGCGGCTTGCCCCGTCTGCAGGCCCGATCACCGCGTAGTACTCGAAGCCGTCGGCGCTCGCTGCGAGGGATTCCGGAACGGGCGTCGAGAGCTGACGGAGGCCGTTCGCCCGCTGCTCCTCGAGCGGAAGCTCGCGAAACGCACCGCGGTCGCCCTCACGGGCGAACACCGAGCCGACCGTTTGACACGCTTGCTCCGGATCCTCGACCCCGGCGGGAGCGCAATGCACGTCGAACGAGAGCGCGACCGGCTCGCCGGGGAGGGTCAGGAGCGGCGGGAGGTGCGTCGCCTCGACCACCGCCCGAGGCGTTGCCGGCGCGCTCTGTGCGATCGCACTGGCGCCGACCACCACTCCCGTGGTCCCGGCGATGCCGCCGACGAGAAGACCTGCGACGATGTCCAGCCGCGCGGTGCGATGGTGGTGGAGTCCTCTCATGCGCGCTCCTCTGTTGGCTACCACGACAACGGTAGCGAGCATGAAGGCGGGCCGATCGCGCCGCGATCATCTCGGCACGCTCTTGTGACTCGTCTTTGCTGACTAGCGGCTGCTCGGCACGCGGCCGAGCTCACGCTTCAGGCGTCGCGCCCGCTTGGCGACGACGTCGCGAAGGCGCTGCGGCTCCAGCACCGTGGTCTCTCCGCGGTCGGCGAGCACCTCGGACAGGAGCCAGTCCTCGGTCTTGAAGGGGACGTCGGCGATCGCCGAGCCGTCCGTGAGCGGTCGTGCTCCGCGTTCCAGCTTCCAGCGGGCAACCGCCGGTGAGTGCAGGAGCCGCGCGACGCGGGGGTTCCGCAGGTACGACGGGTCGAACCCGTCGCGCGCCTCGAAGGCCTCGCCCGTGAGTCGAGCCGAGCGCATGCGGTCCAGGCGAAACGTCCGGGCGGCATCGACGGTGACGTCCCACGTGTGCACGCGCCAGACCGGCAGCTCGCGCTCGATCGTGTAGGGCTCGACACGGCGAAGGGTCGCCGCCTCGTCGCCCTCCTTCATGTACTCGATCTCCACGACGACACGCTTCTCGGCGCCTTCGCTCAAGGTCTTCACCAGCGACTCCTCCGCCGATGCGTCGCTGGGTTTCGGCGTGCCTGCGAGATCGAAGCGACCGAAGGTCTCCTCGAGCTTCTTGCGGACCCGCCTCAGCGGTGTGTGCGCGTCGGCCGCGATCGTCGGGCCGACGTAGTCGATCGCGAGGCGAATGGCTCGGGCCTCGAGGGGCGTGAGCTTCGGCGGGCGGCGGAACACGTCGCCGTAGAGCTCCTTCTCCACGCTCACGACGTCGCCCTCGTGCTCCGCGTAGACGGCGTAGCACCCTCCGCCGAAGTTGACGAGGTTGAGCAACGAGAGGTGATCCTGGAGCTCCTCGAGCGGGATCGAGAACCGGCCCGCGAGCTCCTCGGCGGAGAGCGTCGCCGAGCGCTGATCGCCGCACGCGGCGAGGAGGTATGCGAGGAGCGCCTGCAGCACGCCGAAACGCTCGGGCGCCACGGGGCCCGTCGGCCGCTCGGGGAGCGGCTGGCGCGGGTCGGACCGCTTCGGGCCGGCGACGCCGGGAGCATCTCCACCGTGCGCCAGGGCGAGCGCGTCCAGGCTCTCCTGGACGGACTCGATCAGCTCATCGGGCTCGAGGGGGATCGCCCGGCCGTTCTGGCGGAGGACCCATCCGGCGAGAAGCTCGACGCTGGCGTAGTCCGTCTCGAACACGCCGTCCTCGACGACTCCGGCGTCGGCCAGCGTCCGCTCGACCCACCACGCCGTGTCACCCGAGACGGCGATCCGAGCACGTCCCACCGTCTCGCCGATCTGCCACGGACGAGGCACCCGATGCTTTTCGACGTCGAAGTCCGGCGGGATCCGGAAGTCGCGCTCGCGGCGGGTCGCAAAGCGAATGTCGCCGCGAATCCGCGAGACCTTGAAGGTCCGGGTGGTGTCGCGCTCGAGATCGTGGCCGACGACGTACCAGTTCCCATCGTCGAGTCGGAGCGCGTAGGGATTCACGGTCCGCTCACCGGGACGCGTGCGTCGCGGGCTCCAGTAGCCGAAGCGGATGGTCCGCTGCTTCGAGATCGCCGACTCGAGTTTCGCCAGGCGCCCGGCGAGCTCGGGCGAGTAGTCGGGTGCGCTGACGCGGACGCGCTCTGCAGTCTCGGTGGGGGGTTCGGGGAACCCTGCCCGGCCAAGCGCGAGGTTCTGCAACGCGAGCCGGAACGGCTCCGCGTACGCGAACTTGCCCTCGAGGTAGTAGAGCGCGGTCTGTAGTGCGGCGAGCTCGTCGTCGTCGAGATCGAGGCGGTCGAGGAAGTAGTGCTCCGAGCGGAGCGTGTACAGCTCCTCGCCCGTGAACTCGTCGCGTTGCGACTGGAGCGGCACTCCGAGGGCGGTGAGCTCCGCCCGGTCGGAGTAGAAACGGCGCGCGAACGCCTCGTCCGACATCTCGCTGTAGCCCTCGACGTTCGACTTGACGTCACGGGCGGTCAGCGGCCGACGCTCCGCCATGAGGAACGCGACGAGCGAGAGCTGGCGGATGAGCTTGTCCGCGTCGTGAGACATCGACCGCGAGCTTATCTTGCGCAAGATCGAGGATCTGCTCGCGCTAGATCCTCGATCGCGCGAAAGTCAAAGACGCTGGCATCTGCTGACGAGCGTCGTGGGTCGTTCAGGCAGCGACGGTCGTGGCGTGCTCGAGGTGCTGGTGCGACGGGCAGTAGTCGCGGCCGGGCAGCGGCATGCGCTGACACGCCTTGCCCTTCCGCGTCGTCGCGTGGCAGCGAGCGACGCCGCCGTCGAGGAGCCCGGCTTCGATCTGCTGCTCGATGAAGGAGGTCGCGGCGCCTACGCCTTCACGCACGGACCACGCGACCTGCGCCTGTGCCCTGATCGGGAAGTAGCGCCGGATGTCGGCGAAGAGCGCCCGGTCGGGGCGGGCGAAGTAGTGCGGGTCGTCGGCCAGGCGCGCCACGGTCCGTTCGCACTCGAGAAGCACGGCCCGCCGATAGTCGAGCTGCTCCTCCCGCGTCGCGTAGGGATCGATGAGATCCTTGATCGAGCGGTAGATGGCTCGCGAGTATTGATACATACACGAGCGAAGCTGGGCGGCGTGGGCTTCCAACGGACCTTCTCGATATCCCCGAAATTGGTGCTATCTGGCTAAAAAGCGGCGAAGACGTCGCTTCGCCCCACGAGTGTAGCGGCTTTTCGGCCGTGTTACAAAGTCAGGCGGATTCGTCGCCTCCGACGGCAACGGAGGCTCACGGGATGACGCGTCTCACCGTGGCCGTCCGCGAGGCTCGACGAGCCGCGTCGAGCGCGCTCGTCGCCTCCGCCTCGCTCCCGTAGATCCCGGAAAAGACGATCCAGTACCCGGGATGCAGGCTCGCGTAGCGGGACGAGTCGAGGATGCCGACCTGTGGGAGCTTCCTCGCGACGGCGACGCGCGCCCGCGCGACCGCAGCCTTCCGGCCTTCGGTCTGGGGCAGCGATGCGAGCGCGATCGTCCATCCGTCCTCGCCGGTCGGCCACTCGCCGATCCCGGACGACGCGCCGGGGGATTCGTCCGTCGTCGTCTCCGGGGCGGTGGCGAAGCCGCCGATCGCCGTAACGAGCCTGTCGCCGCCGCCGTCCCCTCCGGTCGCCGCAATCGCCGCGGCCGCGCCGACGAGTGCCACGATCGCCGCGACGGACGCCCTCAGCGCCCATCCGGACCTGCCGATCGTCCACGGACGGCGGAAGCCGTCGTCGACGCGCGCGCCGCACGCGAGGCAGTACTCCTGCCCGGAGGCGAGGGGCTCGTGGCAGCGTGGGCAGGTGGTCATGCGGCGCCGGCGCCGTCCGGCCGAGCGTCGGCGTCACCGCCGAGCTCCCGGCCACACGTGGCGCAAAACCGTGCTCCCAGCAGGATGGGCGCGCCGCAGATGCACACCGCACCGCCGCCCCCGCGCCGGACGCGCGCGGTGCCGTCGAGCAGCTGGTCGATCTCCTGGACCCGTGCCTCGATCGCGACGAGCTCGGCGCAGCGCTCGACCACGAGAGATGCGTTGAACCGGTCGCGTTTGTACATCTCCAGGGCGAGCCCTCCGAGGTCGCGCAGGAGATCCTCCCGCACTTCGAGCAATGCCCTCCGCTCGCGCTTGAGCTCGCGGGGCGGCGGGACGACGTATCCAGGCGTCGAGTCGGCCATCACCGGGCCACCCTAGAGCTGCAGGACGACGAGACGCTCTTCCGTCATCTCGCGGACGGCGTACGCCGGGCCTTCTCTCGTGTTCCCGGAGTCCTTCACGCCGCCGTATGGCATCTGGTCGGCACGGAAGGTCGGAGCCTCGTTCACGGTGACGCCTCCGAACTCGAGCTCGCGAGCGGCTCGCAGCGCGGTCTTGACGTCGCTCGTGAAGATGCCCGCCTGGAGGCCGTAGCGCGTCCCGTTGGCGAGCTCGATCGCTTCGTCGAGCGCGTCGAAGGGCGTCAGCGTGCAGAGCGGGCCGAAGACCTCCTCACGGTTGACCTTCGCGTCGGCCGGCGCGTCTGCAAGCACCGTGGGGGCGAGGAGATCGCGTTCGATGGTTCCTCCCGTCAGCACGCGCGCGCCTGATGCCGTCGCCTCCTCGATCCACGACGCGATGCGATCGCGATCGCCACCCGAGATGACCGGGCCGACGTCCGTCGCGTCGTCGGCGGGATCGCCGACGACGAGGCCCTCGACACGCGGGACGAACAGGTCGACGAACTCGTCGTAGGCCGCGCGCTCGACGTAGATCCGCTGTACCGAGATGCAGCTCTGTCCTGCGAACGAGAACGCATTCGCTGCGAGACGTGTCGCGGTGTCCACGAGGTCCGCGTCGGCCGTGACGATGACCGGCGTCGCGTTCCCGAGCTCGAGGTTCACGCGCTTGCGCGGAGCGCGCTCGCGGAGCTTCCAGCCGACGCCCGCGGAGCCGGTGAAGGTGATGAGCGCGACGCGCTCGTCCTCGACGAGCACGTCTCCGATCTCGCCGGCCGATCCGCAGACGACGTTCAGCCAACCGGTCGGGAGGCCGGCGTCGACCTCGAGCTCGGCGAGGAGGAGCGCCGACAGGGGCGTCTGCGACGCCGGCTTCAGTACGACGGCGCATCCTGCCGCGAGCGCTGGTGCGACCTTGTGCGCGACGAGGTTCAGCGGGAAGTTGAACGGGGAGATCGCGCCGACGACACCGATCGGCACGCGGAGCGTCAGCGCGAGCTTGCCCACTCCGGCCGGTGAGGCGTCCATCGGCACGGCGTCGCCCGCGAGCTTCCGCGCCTCGACCGCGGCCATCGTGAACGTGGACGTCGCTCGCGACACCTCGACCCGAGCGGCCTTCATGGGCTTTCCTGCCTCCGCCGAGATCGTCCGAGCGAGCTCCTCGGCGCGCTCGTCGACGAGCCCGGCCGTCCGTTCGAGGATCGCCGCGCGCTCGTGCGCGGGGAGGGGCTCCGCCATCGCCCGCTCCGCCGCGTCGATCGCCTGCCTCGCGACGCCGGCGCCGGCCTTGGCGACGCGGCCGACGAGCGAGGCGTCGTACGGGGAGCGCACCTCGAGCCACTCGCCGGTCTCGATCCACTCGCCGCCGATCAGGAGCCTGCGCTCGGTCGCGGTCGTGGCCACGCGATGAGTGTAGTCCCGGCGCCAACCCTGCCCCCGAGCGCGCTCGCTCTATGCTTCCGGGGTGCCGGCCAACGCCTACATCATCGACGCCGTTCGCTCGCCGATCGGGCGGAGGAACGGATCGCTCTCGGAGATCAGAGCCGACGAGCTGGCTGCGCAAGTCCTGAACGGGCTCGTCGGCAGGCTCGACGTCGATCCGGGAGAGATCGAGGACGTCCAGATGGGCTGCGTGACCCAGGTCGGAGAGCAGGCGCTCAACGTCGGCCGGGGAGCAGTGCTCGTCGCCGGCTGGCCGGAGACGGTCTGCGCCACGACCGTCGACCGGCAATGCGGATCGTCGCTGCAGGCGGCCTTCAACGGTGCGTCGGCCATCCAGGCGGGCCACCTCGACCTCGTTGTCGCGGCCGGCGTCGAGCACATGACGCGCGTCCCGATGGGGTCGAACCTCGGCGAGGCGGGCTGGGGGGCCGTGAACGAGAAGATCGGCGAGCGCTGGCCGATCGTGCCCCAGGGGATCTCGGCCGAGGTCATCGCCGAGGAGTGGGGGCTCACGCGCGAGGCACTCGACGCGTACTCGCTCGAGTCGCATCGCCGTGCAGTCGCCGCGACGGACGAGGGCAGGTTCGAGAACGAGATCGTCCCGATCGAGGTCGGCGCCGGGGGAGCGGTCGTCCTGTTCGCCGTGGACGAGACGCCGCGCCGGGACACGTCGCTCGAGAGGCTCGCGGCTCTGCAGCCCGCCTTCAAGCCCGACGGGGTCGTCACGGCCGGGAACTCGAGCTCGATCGTCGACGGCTCCGCCGCGATGCTCCTCGCGAGCGACGCGGCCGTCGAACGCCTCGGGCTCGAGCCGCGGGCTCGGTTCGTGTCGTTCGGTCTTTCGGGCGTCGACCCGTATCGCATGCTGCACGGGAATCCCGAGGCGTGCGAGCGCGCGCGCGCGCAGGCAGGCCTCAGCTGGTCCGACATCGCGGTCGTCGAGGTGAACGAGGCGTTCGCGTCCGTCGCCCTCCAGTTCCTCGCCGACACGGGCCTGCACGAGCGCTGGGAGGAAGGCGACGTGAACCCGAACGGCGGCGGCATCTCGCTCGGCCACCCGCTCGGCGCAACGGGGGCGCGGATCACGGCGACGCTCCTCAACGAGCTCGAGCGCCGCGACGCCCGCTGCGGCATCGCGACGATGTGCATCGGCCAGGGCCAGGCGATCGCCGGCGTCCTGGAGCGCCTCTAGCGCGCCGATCTTGCATCAGCTCTGCTGATCGAAATCCCGATTGCCTCGACTGGTGCTGATCAAAGCCATCGAGCATCATGAAGGCATGTTCGGATTGATCCTCATTGCGCTCATCGTCGTTGCGGCACCGCTCGCGTACGCGATCGGGATCGATTCGCGGGTCGACGACGTCGCCCGTCGGCGCCACTTCAACGGCTGACCTCCTGGCTTCGCGCCCGACGACCGGGCGCTAGGATCGCCCGTCATGGCCGGTCCGCCGATTCGGCGCGTAGGTGTTGTGGGCCTCGGAGCTATGGGAGCCGGGATCGCGCAGCTGGCGATCGAGGCAGGCTACGAGACGGTCGGGCGAGAGGTGTCGGATGAGCTCGGTACGGCCGCGCGCGGTCGCATCGCGCACTTCCTCGGGCGGAAGGTCGACAAGGAGCAGCTGACGTCATCCGAGCGCGACGTCGCGCTCCAGCTGCTCTCACTCACGACCGACCTGGCGGACTTCTCGGACTGCGACCTCGTCGTCGAGGCGATCGTCGAGGACCTCGGCGCCAAGCTCGAGCTCTTCGCCGAGCTGGAGCGCGTCGTGCGGCCGGACACGATCCTCGCGACGAACACGTCGGCGCTGTCGGTGACGGAGATCGGCGCAGCCGTCTCGATACCGGGCCGCGTGGTCGGCATGCACTTCTTCAACCCGGCGCCCTTGATGCCGCTCGTCGAGATCGTCCGCGCCGAGCTCTCGACGGACGACGCGGTCGAGGCGGCGTTCGCCGTCGGAGAGCGGCTCGGGAAGCACCCCATCCGCTGTCACGACACGCCCGGATTCGTCG
>JBKOYF010000138.1:0-8503 GCA_046725305.1 Actinomycetota bacterium | reverse complement strand
GTCCAGGACTGGCTCGCACGCTACGGCGGGACGATCATGTCGCAGTTCCGCGGCGTCGGCGCGTCGCTCGAATACGCGCGCACGCGCTTCACGATGGACGAGAGCTACTACCGCGCGGTCATCCGCTGGTTCGTCCACCTCTACCGCCGCGGGTGGATCTACCGCGACAACCGGATCTCGAACTGGTGCCCTCGCGATCGAACTGCGCTGTCCGACCTCGAGCTCGAGCCGGAGGAGGTCGACGACACGCTCTCGTACGTCCGCTACCCGCTCGCCGACGGCTCGGGGCACGTCACCATCGCGACCGTGCGGCCCGCGACGATCCTCGCGGACACTGCGGTCGCCGTCCACCCGGAGGATGAGCGCTACCGCGACCTCGTCGGCAAGGAGGTCGTCGTCCCCTTCGTCGAGCGAACGGTGCCCGTCGTCGCGGACGAGCTGGTCGATCCCGATTTCGGCACTGGCGCGCTCAAGGTCACCCCGGGTCACGACCCCATGGACTTCGAGATCGGCCGCTCGCACGGGCTCCCCGAGCTCGTCGTGATCGGGCTCGACGGGCGGATGTGCGCTGACGCGGGCGAGCTCGCGGGGCTGACGCAGGCCGAAGCAGGCGAGCGGGTGCTCACGTGGGCACGGGAGCGGGGGCTGCTCGAGCGCCAGGAGCCGTACCGCCACTCGGTGCCCACGTGCGAGCGCTGCCACACGCGCGTGGAGCCGCTGATCATGCTCCAGTGGTGGTGCGCGATGGAGGAGCTCGCCGCGCCCGCCATCGCCGCCGTCGAGGACGGGCGGGTCCACTTCACCCCGGAGCGCTTCGCCCGCGTCTACCTCGACTGGATGCGGAACGTGCGGCCCTGGTGCATCTCGCGGCAGATCTGGTGGGGCCACCGGATCCCGGTCTGGTACTGCCCCGACGGCCACCTCACGGTCGAGGAGGAGGCCCCGAGCGCCTGCGCCGAGTGCGGCTCGGCCGAGCTGCGCCAGGAGGAGGACGTGCTCGACACCTGGTTCTCGTCGGCGCTGTACCCGTTCGCGACCCTCGGCTGGCCCGACGAGACCCCCGAGCTCGAGACGTACTACCCGGGCTCCGTGCTGACGACCGCGCGGGACATCATCTTCCTCTGGGTCGCGCGCATGATCTTCTCGGGGCTCGAGCTGCTCGGGGAGGAGCCGTTCGACGACGTCCTCATCCATTCGACGCTGCTCAACCCCGAGGGACGGAGGATGTCGCGGACGCTCGGCACCGGCATCGACCCGGAGGACGCGCTCGAGCCGTACGGCGCCGACGCGACCCGGTACGGCCTGCTCAAGGTCACGTCGACGCAGGACGCGCGCTTCTCGTTCGACTCGATCGAGGAAGGACGCAGGCTTGCGATCAAGCTCTGGAACGTCGCGCGGCTGATCCTTGCGAACGCGGGAGAGGCGCGGCCGGAGGCAGCTCCGAGGGAGCTCGAGGAGCGCTGGATCCTCGCCCGGCTCGACGCCGCGCGGGCCGAGCTCGAGGAGTGCCTCGGTCGTCTCGACCTCGCACCCGCCACGGCCATCCTCTATCACCTGACGTTCGACGACTTCTGCGACTGGTACGCGGAGGCGATCAAGCCGCGCCTGTACGAGGGCGACGAGGCCGCCGTCTCGACTGCGCTCGCGGCGCTCGAGCGCCTCCTCGCTCTCCTCCATCCCGTCATGCCGCACGTCACGGAGGAGATCTGGTCACAGCTTCCCGACCGACAGGCGCGGCTCATCGTGTCGCCGTGGCCCCAGGCGGATCCCGCGTTCGCCGACGATGCGGTCGCGCTCGACCGCGTGCAGGAGGCAGCGCAGATCTTCCGGCGTAGCGGCGTGCAGGTCGAGCTCGGCTCCGACGACGAGCGGCGGATCTTCGCGGCCGTTGTCCGACCGGAGCGAGCTCGGGTCGACGACAACCGCGAGGCCGAGATCGGCCGCCTCCGCAAGGAGGTCGCGCGCGCGGAGGGGATGCTCGCGAACGAGCGCTTCGTCGCGAACGCGCCCGACGAGGTCGTGGACGCGGAGCGCGAGAAGCTCGAGCGCTACCGCCGCGAACTCGCCGCTCTCGGCGGCTAGCTCGCCCCGACCCGGGCGATGAAGGCGAGCACCGCCTTCTTCACGTCCGGGCGCGAGACGAGGTCGACACCGTGCCATGACGTCGGCGCGATCAGGAGCGCCTTGTCCTTCGTGGCCGCAGCCCGGTAGAGGGTCCGCGTCGCGGTCGCGAAGTCCCCGTCGTCGCGGCCGGCGACGAACAGGGCCGGCGCGCGAAGCTGCTTCGCGGCGGGCAGGGCGTTCACGCCGCCGAATCCCGTCGGCCCGGACAGATCGACGAGCCCGCTGATCGGCGGCCGGATCCCGGGTGCGGCTGCGACGACTCCGGTCCCGCCCATCGAAGCGCCCACGAGCACGATCTTCCTCGCACCCCGCCGCCGCAGCTCGACCGCGGCCGCGGCGACGTCTCGATGCGGGGCGATGTTCGCCGACCCGGACGAGCTGCCGTACCCGCGCATGTCGAACACGAGGGCGCGGTAGCCCCTCGCGCTGAGCTCGCGTGCGAACGCGAGCCACTGGCAGCGGTCGCCCGCTACCTGGTGGGCGAAGACGACGCCGGTGTTCCCGCGCCCGAGCACCGCACCCTCGAGCCTGACGCCGTCCGTAGTGCGGAAGCGGGCGTTCGTCGCGATGCACGCATCCGGCGTCCGAGGCGCCGCGGACGCGCCTACCGCAACTGTGCAGGCGAGGGCGGCGACCGCGAGCCCGAGACGGAGCATCGTCCCATGATGCCCACAGGGCTACGCTCGCAGCATGACCACTGCCGTCGAGTGGCTCGACGCGATGAGCCCGTGGCCGCGCGGCGGGTTCGGGCTCGAGCGGATGCGAAGGCTGCTCGCCGCGCTCGGCGACCCGCAGCAGGCGTACCCGGCGATTCACGTGGTCGGGACGAACGGCAAGTCCACGGCGACGGTGGCGATCGAGCAACTGCTCGTCTCGGAGGGTCTATCCGTCGGCTCGACGATCTCACCGCACGTCGTGGGCTGGAGCGAGCGCATCCGCCTGAACGGCGCGGACGCGGACTTCGAGGACGCGGTCGCCCGCGTGCGCGCCGAGGCCGAGCGGCTCGACGCGACCCAGTTCGAGATCGTCACGGCTGCCGCGCTCGCCGCCTTCGCCGCCTCGTACGTCGACGTCGCCGTCGTCGAGGCGGGGCTCGGCGGCCGCTTCGACGCGACGAACGTGCTGCGCACCCGGGTCGTCCTGCTCACGAACGTCGGGCTCGAGCATACGGACGTCCTCGGCGACACGCGCCAGGCGATCGCGACGGAGAAGCTCGCCGTCGCGCCGGCCGACGCGATCGTCGTCCTCCCCGACGAGGAGTTCGCCCACCTCGTCCCCCGACGCGAGCTCGTCGTCGGCGGCGCCCGCGAGGCGGCGGAGGCGTTCGTGGGCCGTGCGATCGCCGCCGAGCCCGACGTGACGCTGCCGGGGCGGCTCGAGCGACGGGACGGCGAGGTCCGGGACGGTGCGCACAATCCCGACGGTGCGCGCCACCTCGTCGAACAGCTCGACGGCGACGACCACACGATCGTGGCCTCGATCCTCTCCGACAAGGACGTCGACCCGATGCTTCGCATCCTTCGTGGCGTCGGTTCGCGCTTCGTCGCCACGACCTCGTCTTCGCCTCGTGCTCTTCCGGCCGGCGAGCTCGCCGAGATCGCTCGTCGTCACTTCGACGATGTGGAGATCGTCGCCGACCCGGTCAGGGCGGTCGCCCGTGCCCACGAGCTCGGGGAACCGGTGCTCGTGACGGGCTCGCTCTACCTGCTCGGGGACCTCGCACAGGAGGAGCGGCGTGCGCCATGGCGCGTGTAAGGGACCGGCTCGCGGTGCTCGCCTTCGCGACGATCGTCGTCGCCGCGATCATCGGCCTCGCGTTTGCGCTCGGCTACGGGGTCGGCAAGCTTCTGCTATGACGAACGCCGTGCTGCCGCTCGCCATCTCGGTCGACGATCCGAACTGGACGCTCCTCCGCAACCTCGGCATCGGGCTCGTGGTCGTCCTCTGGCTCGCGACGGCGTACTGGACGTTCAAGGACGCGCGTCGGCGGATCGAAGATCCGTGGCTCGTGGGGGTCGCGACGCTCGTCGGCCTCTTCCCGCCGTTCCTCGGGCCGATCATCTACATGTTCTTCCGACCGCCCGAGTACCTCCAGGACGCGCGCGAGCGCGAGCTCGAGATCAAGGCCATGGAGGAGCGGCTCGCTCAGCTCGACCAGCGCTGCCCCGTCTGCCGCGCCAAGGTCGAGCCGTCGTACCTCGTGTGCCCCGTCTGCACGACGCGGCTGCGCTCCGCCTGCCCATCGTGCGGCCAGCCCCTCGAGTCGCTCTGGCAGGTCTGTCCGTACTGCGCGACCGAGATCCCTCCCGGGCTGCCCGCGCTCGAGGACGTCACGCGCCCGCGGGGTCAGACCCGTGGGGTCTGACCCCGAGCGACTACACTCCGCCGCCGCATGGCCCGCGAGATCACACTCGTGCTCGTCAAGCCGGACGGGATGCGCCGCGGCCTCGCCGGCGAGATCCTCGGCCGCCTCGAGCGGCGCGGGCTCGAGCTCCGCGCGGCGCGCCTGCTGAAGATCCCCAAGGCGACGGCGCGCGAGCATTACGCGGAGCACAGGGGTAAGCCGTTCTTCGGGCCGCTCGTCGACTTCATCACCTCGGGGCCCGTACTCGCCATGGCCGTGAGCGGCGAGTCCGCGATCTCGGTCGTGCGGGCGATGATGGGCGCGACGAACCCCCTCGACTCGGCCCCCGGGACGATTCGCGGAGACCTCGCGCTCGAGCTCTCCGAGAACATCGTCCACGGCTCGGACTCGAAGGCGAGCGCGCGCCGCGAGCTCGCCCTGTTCTTTCCCGACGGCCTTGTCTGAGAAGAACGTCGAGCTCTGGTCGAAGATCAACTCCGACTTCACGGATGCCGATGCTCGCCGCGCGTGGACGAAGGAAGAGTTCTCTTGGGGGGTCTGGGGCGTTCCCGAGTCGGAGGCTCGCGTGCTCGGAGATGTCTCGGGGCTCGACGCAGTCGAGCTCGGTTGTGGCACCGCCTACTGCTCTGCCCGACTTGCCCGCATGGGAGCGAACGTCGTCGGCGTCGATCCCACGCCCGCGCAGCTCGAGACGGCTCGGCGCATGCAGGCCGAGTTCGAGCTCGAGTTTCCGCTGATCGAGGCGTTCGCCGAGGATGTGCCGCTGGCGGATGCCTCGTTCGACCTCGTCCACTCCGAGTACGGCGCTTCGATCTGGGCGGATCCTTACCGCTGGATCCCCGAGGCTGCTCGTCTCTCGAGGCCCGGAGGCCGGCTCGTCTTCCTCCGCAACTCCACCCTCGCCATGTTGTGCTTCCCCGATGTCGGACAGGCGGAGGAACGGCTCCAGCGCCCCCAGTTCGGGATGTACCGGTTCGACTGGCCCGAAAATGAGGGCGCTGTCGAGTACCACCTCCCTCACGGCGAGCTGATCGATCTGCTGCGGGCGAACGACTTCGAGATCGAGCGGCTCGTGGAGCTGCGAGCGCCGGCCGACGCGGAGACGCACGCCTACTACGACGACGTCACGGCCGATTGGGCGCGGAAGTGGCCTGCCGAGGAGATTTGGGCGGCACGCAAGACCGGCTGACGCTCGCCTCGACCTCGCCGCAGCGGCGCGCGATCCTCGAGCACCTCGGGATCGCGTTCGAGGCCGTCGCGCCCTCGTACGTCGAAGACGATCCGCCCGACGCCGATCCGGCCGAGCTCGTCCGCCGGCACGCGGAGGGCAAGGCCCGTTCGGTGCACGCAGACGGACGGGTCACGCTCGGCGTCGACACGACCGTCGTCCTCGACGGGCGCGTCTACGGCAAGCCCGCCGACCGCGAGCAGGCCGAGCGCATGCTGCGGGTGTTCTCCGGTCGGATCCACTCGGTCGTCTCAGGCCTATGCCTTCTCGGTGCGGGCGATGACGTGGTCGCGCACGAGCGCACGGACGTGACGTTTCGCGTGCTCTCGCACGCGACGATCACCGACTACGCGGACAGCGCGGAGTGGGAGGGTCGTGCCGGCGCGTACGCGATCCAGGGCCGCGGAGGACGGCTCGTCGAGCGGATCGACGGCGACTACCTGAACGTCGTCGGGCTCCCCGGCGCCCTTCTCGTCTCGATCCTCGAGCGCTCGGCGCCAAAGCTGCTGCAAACCCCCAGGTAGACTCGCGGTTCCTTATGAGCTGGCTCAAGTCAATGACCGGGTTCGGCGGGCGCGACATGGCCGTCGACCTCGGCACCGCCAACACCCTCGTCTACGTCCGCGGGCGCGGCATCGTGCTCTCCGAGCCGTCTGTCGTCGCCATCGACCAGCGCACGGGCGAGGTGCACGCGGTCGGAGTAGAGGCGAAGCGGATGCTGGGCCGCACGCCGGGGACGATCTCCGCGATCCGCCCGCTGAAGGACGGCGTGATCGCGGACTTCGACGTCACCGAGCAGATGCTCCGCCACTTCATCCAGAAGGTCCACCAGAACCGCTTCGCGCATCCTCGCGTGGTCGTCTGCGTCCCCTCGGGCGTGACCGGCGTCGAGAAGCGGGCCGTCGAGGAGGCGACCCTCTCGGCGGGTGCCCGGCAGGCCTACCTCATCGAGGAGCCGATGGCGGCGGCGATCGGTGCCGGACTGCCCGTCGCCGAGCCGACCGGGAACATGATCGTCGACATCGGCGGCGGCACGAGCGAGGTGGCCGTCATCTCGCTCGGCGGCATCGTCGTCTCGCAGAGCATGCGCGTCGGCGGCGACGAGATGGACGAGGCGATCGTCAACCACATCAAGAAGGAGTACAAGCTCCTCGTCGGCCAGCAGACGGCGGAGGAGATCAAGCTCGAGATCGGCTCGGCGTACCGCCTGCGCGAGGAGCTGCAGGCGGAGGTCCGCGGTCGCGACATGCTCACGGGGTTGCCGAAGACCGTGATCATCTCGTCCGAGGAGGTCCGGCGGGCGCTTGACGAGCCGGTGACGATGATCATCGACGCGATGAAGTCGACGCTCGACAAGACGCCGCCCGAGCTCGCCGCGGACATCATGGACCGCGGGATCGTCCTCGCCGGCGGCGGCGCGCTCCTCCAGGGGCTCGACGATCGTGTCCGTCACGAGACCCAGATCCCCGTGCACCTCGCGGAGAGCCCGCTGACCTGCGTCGCCGTCGGCTCGGGGCGCAGCCTCGAGGAGTTCGAGGTCATCCACCGCGCGAGCCGGAGCCGCGTCGCCAAGCGCAACGGGCTGCTGCGCGTTTAGGTTCCGCGCGAGCGGAATCCGGTCTTGAGCATGGCTACACTGGCTCGCCATGTCCCGGCAGCGCAGCGCGCGATCGGCGGCGCTGGGCCTGACAGTCCGGCGCATCCCCTCGACGGTTCCTTCTCGCGGGGGTGCGCTTCGGCGAAGGCTCGTCGTCGGAATCCTGATCGTAGCGTCGCTCGTGCTCATCTCGCTCTCGTTCCGCTCGGAGGAGAGCGGCCCGCTCGGCGGAGTCCAATCGGCGGGTGCGACAGCGCTCCGGCCGTTCGCGGTCGGGCTCGAGCGCGTCGCCCAGCCCTTCCGTGACGCCTACGGCTGGGCGGACAGCCTCCTCGCCGCGCGCCAGGAGGCGAAAGACCTGCGCGCGGAGGTACGGGACTTGCGCCAGCGCTCGATCCAGAGCCAGTTCGCGCTCCAGGAGAACGTCTACCTGCGACGGCTTCTCGGCTACCTCGACGGCCCGCGCTTCCCGGCCGACTTCGACTCGGTCACGGCGGAGGTCATCGGGCGTCCGGCGGGTGCGTTCACGCAGTCGATCGTCATCGCCGCCGGCTCGGACGCCGGCGTCCGTGTGAACGACCCGGTCGTCGACGCCGATGGCCTCGTGGGACTCGTCACGAGGGTGACTCCGGACACCGCGCGCGTGCAGCTGCTCACCGACGAGGAAGCCGCCGCGTCGGCGATCGACCTGCGAACCGGCGCGACGGGCATCGTGCGACATGCGCGCGGGACGCGCGAGACCCTCGTCCTCGACCGCGTGCGCAAGCAGGACGTGGTGAGCGTCGGCAACGAGATCGTGACCGCGGGCTGGCGAGCGGGCTCGCTGAGCTCGCTGTACCCGAAGGGGATCCCGATCGGCCGCGTCACGAGCGTCGGGCAGACGGATACCGATCTCTTCCAGCAGGTGCAGATCGACCCATACGTCGACTTCGGCTCGCTCGACGCCGTCCTCGTCCTCGTCCCGATGGACCGCGCTCGATGACCGCCACCGGCTGGCTGCGAGCGCTCGCCGTGATCTTCGTGGCCGCGCTCCTGCAGGTCGTCATCGTGTCGTCGCTCGTCGTCGGAGGCGGGACACCCGACCTCTTGCTCGTGGTCGTCGTCGCGATTGGCCTTCTTCGCGGGTCGTCCGCCGGAGCGCTCCTCGGGTTCCTCGGCGGGCTCCTCGTCGACGTGGTGACGCTCGGGA
>JBKOYF010000039.1:0-8880 GCA_046725305.1 Actinomycetota bacterium | reverse complement strand
CCTCCGCGACGGTGAGTACCGGGCGGTCGTGGAGGCGGACGACGGCATCGGTGCGATCTCCTACGGCGTCCCCTTCGTCTCGGACACCGTGGTGCCGCGCGTGCGCATCCTTCCCGGGAAAGGGCTGAGGGTGGAGGTCAGCGAGCCGGTGATCCTGACGTTCGTCATCGACGGACGTTCGCTGCGGAGGCAGGTCCAGACACCGGGCGTGGTGCGCATCCCGTGGTCCGGGGCGGCGAGGAGTGTCCGCGTGGTCGCATGGGACGCGGCGGGCAACTTCAGCGGCCCCGCCGTGCGCGTCCGGCGGACGGGGTAGGCCGGGGTCGGCGAGTAGACTCGCCGCGTGCAGCCACCCGCCACACCGTTCGGGAAGGACGTGATCGAGTCGATCCTCCCGCACCGTGACCCGTTCCTTCTCGTGGACGAGGTGACGGAGCTCGAGCCGGGCAGACGCGTCGTCGCGCAGCGGGCGGTGAACGCGGACGACTGGTGGTTTCCGGGGCACTTCCCGGAGCGCGCCGTCATGCCGGGCGTCCTCATCGTGGAGGCGATGGCGCAGACCGGCGCGATCGCCGTTCTCGTCGAGGAGGAGAACCGCGGAAAGATCGCGTTCTTCGCAGGCATCGACGACTGCCGCTTCAAGCGCGTCGTCGAGCCGGGGGACGTGCTCACACTCGCGTGCGAGATCGACAGCGTGCGGGGGCCCATCGGGCGCGGGAAGGCGACGGCGCACGTGGGCGGCGCACTCGCCGCGCGGGGAACCCTCACGTTCGCGGTGGAGCGATGATCGGCGCCGCCCAGGGGGTCCGCATCGGCATCACCGGCCTCGGCGTGCACGTGCCCGACAAGGTCGTGACGAATGACGAGCTCGCCGGCCTCGTCGACACTTCCGACGAGTGGATCCGCGAGCGGACAGGCATCCGTGAGCGGCGGATCGCCGCCGACGACGAGGCGCTGACGGACATCGCGCTCCCGGCAGCGCGCGCCGCGCTCGACGACGCGAACGTCGAGGCCTCGGACATCGACCTGCTCATCTGCGCGACCGTGACGCCCGACATGATGTTCCCGACCTCGTCCGCGCTGCTCGCGGACGCGCTGGGGATGCCCCGCGCCGCCGCGTACGACCTCCTCGCCGGATGCACCGGCTTCGTCTACGCGATCGCCCAGGCGTACGCGATGCTCGCGTCGGGGCTCTCTCGCCGAGCGCTCGTCGTCGGAGGCGACGTGCTCTCCAAGATCCTCGACTGGGAGGACCGCTCGACCCTCGTGCTGTTCGGTGACGGCGCCGGAGCGGTGGTGATGGAGCCCGTCGAGAGGGGCGGGTTCGTCGGCTTCGAGCTGGGAGCCGACGGCGGCGGGGGCGAGTTCCTGTGGTATCCGGGATCGGGGTCGAGGCGCTTCGACGATCCGAGCTCGTACGTGAAGATGAACGGCCGCGAGGTTTTCAAGTTCGCGACCCGGGTCATGGTCTACTCGGCGCACGAGATCCTCGAGGAGTGCGGGAAGACGGTGGAGGACGTCGACGTGTACATCCCGCACCAGGCGAACAAGCGGATCATCGACTACGCGGCCGTTAAGCTCGGTATTCCTTCGGAGAAGACCGTCGTGAACGTCGATCGCTATGGCAACACCTCGTCCGGCTCGATCCCACTCGCGCTCGCGGATGCGCGCGAGCAGGGACGCTTGCAGGACGGCGCGCTCGTTCTCATGACGGGCATGGGTGCAGGCCTCACCTGGGGCTCTGCGCTCATCGAATGGACGAATGGGAGGCCCCGATGAGCAAAGTCGCCTTCTGCTTCCCCGGTCAGGGCTCGCTCGAGGAAGGCATGGGACGGGAGATCGCCGAGGCGTTCCCGGTCGCGCGTGAGGTGTACCGCATCGGCTCGGAGGCCACGGGCCTCGATCTCGAGCAGCTCTGCTTCTCGACGCCGCTCGCAGAGCTCGTCGACACGGAGGTGCAGCAGCCTGCCCTTGTGGCGACGAGCCTCGCGATCCTCGCCGCCATGCGGGACCGCGGCCTCGAGCCCGACGTCGTCGTCGGGCACTCCGTCGGAGAGTTCGCCGCGCTTGCCGCGGCGGGCTCGCTCGAGACGGGCACGGCGATCGGCCTCGTCCGCGAGCGCGGCCTCGCCATGGCCGAAGCCGCTCGCCAGCGGCCGGGCGCGATGGCAGCGATCCTCGGGCTCGCGGACGAGGAGGTCGAGAAGCTCTGCCGGAGGATCGTCGGCGTGTGGCCGGCGAACTACAACTGCCCGGGTCAGATCGTGGTGTCGGGCGAGCACGAGGCGGTCGAGGAGTGCTGCGCCGAGGCCGCGAGCCTCGGCGCTCGACGAGCGGTGATGCTCAAGGTCTCGGGCGCGTTCCACAGCCCGCTCGTCGCGAAGGCTGCCGATCGGCTGCGACCTGCGCTCGACCGCGTGAAGTTCGCCGAACCGCTCTCGCCGTTCATGTCGACCGTCACGGCGAAGATCGAGCCGGCGCAGAAGGTTGCAGCGCTCCTCGTCGACCAGCTCACGGGGCCCGTTCGCTTCACGCAGGCTGCGACCGAGCTCATCCGCAGCGGTGCCACGACCTTCGTCGAGGTCGGGCCGGGGAACGTCCTCTCGGGCCTCGTCAAGCGGATCGACCGGGGCGTGAAGACGATGTCGGTGAACTCACCCGAGAGCCTGGAGCGCGCGCAGGAAGCACTCGTACGGTGACCTCGTTCTGCTCGCTCGAGGGGCGGACGGCGCTCGTCACCGGCGCGTCCCGCGGGATCGGGCGTGCGATCGCGACCGAGCTGGCCGGTGCAGGAGCGTCCGTTGTCCTCTCGTTCCGGACCGGCGCGGAGGAGGCCGAGTCGTTGGCGACGGAGATCGGCGCGCGTGCCGTGCAGGCGGACGTCTCGGACCCGGAATCCGCACGCGCGCTCGTCGATGATGCCGGTGACCTCGACATCCTCGTGAACAACGCGGGCGTCACGCGTGACGGGCTGCTCGTGCGCATGTCCGACGAGGACTGGAACACCGTCATCGACACGAACCTCGCCTCGTGCTTCTACACGTGTCGGGCGGCGGCGCGGGGGATGATGAAGAAGCGCGCCGGGACTGTCGTGAACATCTCGTCGATCGTCGGCATCCACGGCAACTGGGGCCAGACGAACTATGCAGCGTCGAAGGCCGGGATCATCGGCTTCACGAAGTCGCTCGCCCGCGAGCTCGGGAGCCGGAACGTCCGCGCGAACGTCGTCGTTCCCGGGTACGTGAAGACGCAGCTCACGGACGTGCTGCCCGAGGAGGCGACGGGCGCGATGCTCGAGAACACGCCGCTCGGGCGGCTCGGTGATCCCGAAGACGTCGCCGGCGCCGTCCGCTTCCTCTGCTCCGACGAGGCGTCGTTCATCACGGGCGCGGTGCTGCTCGTCGACGGCGGGCTGGGAATGTGACCGTGACCGACGGTTCCCGCAACGGCCGCCGTCGCGTCGTCGTCACCGGCGTCGGGATGGTCAGTCCGCTCGGCAACGACCCCTCCTCGAGCTGGGAGAGCCTCGTCGCCGGGGAGTCGGGCGCCGCGCCGATCACGCACTTCGACACGAACGACTACGACGTCCATTTCGCGTGCGAGCTGAAGGACTTCGATCCAACGGTCTGGATCGACCGCAAGCAGGCGCGCCGCATGGACAAGTTCTCGCAGATGGCGCTCTACGCGGCCCGGATGGCCGAATCGGACAGCGGAGTCTCCATCGCGGCTGCACCCGATCGCGTGGGCGGTGCCGTCGCGACCGGCATCGGCGGCCTGTACGCGTTCGAGAACTGCTTCCAGAGCCTCCTCGAGCGCGGACCGGACCGGACGAGCCCGTTCGCGATCGTCCAGATCATCCCCAACATGGCCGCTGCCTGGGTCTCCATGGAGCTGGGCGCGCAGGGCCCACTGGCTGCGGAGTGCACCGCCTGTGCGGCGTCAAACATGGCGATCGGAGACGGCCTCGATGCGATCCGGCTCGGACGCGCGGACGTCATGTTCTGCGGTGGGACCGAGGCGCCCATCACGCGGGTCGGCATCGCCGGCTTCACCGCCATGCGCGCGCTCTCACGGCGCAACGACGATCCGAAAGGAGCCTCGAGACCGTTCGACGCGGGGAGGGACGGCTTCGTCATGGGTGAGGCCGCCGCCATGCTCGTGCTCGAGGAGCTCGAGCATGCTCGCTCGCGCGGGGCGAAGATCTACGCGGAGGTCCTCGGTTACGGCGTGTCCGCCGACGCGAGTCACGTCTCCGACCCGGACCCGAGCGGCCAGAACCCCGCCCGTGCGATGCGGATGGCTTTCGCGGATGCCGGGATCGGGCCGGACGACGTCGGCTACGTCAACGCACACGGGACGTCCACGCCGTCGGGCGACTCGGCCGAGACCCGTGTGCTCAAGCTCGCGCTCGGAGAGGAGAAGGCACGCGACACCCCGGTGTCCTCGACGAAGGGCGCGACCGGCCACTGTCTCGGCGCCGCCGGCGCGGTGGAGGCGATCTTCACGATCTTCGCGCTCCGGGACGGCGTCCTCCCGCCGACGATCAACTACGAGGTACCGGATCCGGACTGCGATCTCGACTACATCCCGAACGAGGCGCGGCGCCAGGCCACCGAGATCGGCGTGTCGAACTCGTTCGGCTTCGGCGGGCACAACGCCTGCGTCGTGTTCCAGCGCTGGGACGACGGCGCGTAGCGACACCGTCGAGCGATCGATGCTCGAGCTCCGCGTAGAGCACGACGGCGTCGTGCTCGCAGCCAGCTATTCGCCCGCCGGCGAGAAGGCGATCGTCGCGCTCCATGGGGCGGGCGAAGGAACCAGGGATGGCGCCCTCTACGAGCACCTGCATCGTGTGCTGCCGCCCGTGGGGATCGGCGTCGTGACGTTCGATCGGCGGGGCGAGGGAGGCTCCAGCGGTGACGCGTCCCGCGGACGCTTCCGAGTTCAGGCGGAGGACGCGCTCGCCGTTATCGACGCCGTCGAGGCGAATCGTGTCGGGCTCTGGGGATTCAGTCAGGGCGCATGGGTCGCGCCGCTTGCGGCGAGCATGTCCGATCAGGTCGCGTTCCTCGTGCTCGTCGCCTCGACCGGCGTGACTCCTTCCGAGCAGATGACGTACGCGACGGCCGAGCAATTGCGGCACGCCGGATTGGGCGAGGACGTGGTGGCACGCGCGCTCGAGCTTCGTCGAAGGTTCGAGGAGCGGGTTAGGCGTGGCGGTCAGGATCGTGCGCTGAGCGCCGATCTCCGCGCCGCGCTCGACGAGCCGTGGTTCGGTCACCTTTTCTTGCCCCCGGTCCTTCTCGATGACGAAGGCCGCGCCCTGTGGATCGAGGAGATGGACTTCGATCCGCGACCCGTGTTGAGGCGGATACGGGTGCCGACGCTCTGCTTCTTCGGTGCCGCCGACTCCTGGATCCCCGTCGAGGCGAGTGTTCGGGCCTGGCGCGAGGAACGCCCGGATGCCGACGTCGTCGTCGTTGCCGACGCCGAGCACGATCTCACGCTTCCGGCCGGGACTCTGGCCCGGGAATACGAGCGTCGGCTGGTGGAGTGGCTCGCCGCCGTCTGAGCGGAGATCAGCCCGGAGGTCCTGCGCGACGTTCGAGGAGGAGCGTGTCGCGCCAGACGCCGTCGAGTTGAGCGATCCGCTCGCGCCGCCCCACGACGCGGAAGCCGACGCGCTCGTGCAGCGCGAGGCTCGCCTCGTTCTCCGGGAAGATGCCGGTCTGGATCGTCCAGATCTCGCCGGCCTCCGCGCTCTCGACGAGTGCCTCCATCAGCGCGAGGCCGACGCCGCGTCCGCGTGCTTCCGACGCGACGTACACGGAGTCCTCGGCCACGCCTGCATAGCAAGCGCGCGAGGATGTCGGGGACAGCGCGGCCCAGCCGACGACGCTGCCGTCGCCGACGGCCACGAAGCGATGGTCGCGGTGCCGTCCGCTGTCGAACTCCTCCCAGCTCGGGGTCGTGGTCTCGAACGTCGCGTGCCCGGTGGCGATCCCCTCGGCGTAGATGGCCTCGACCGCGGGCCAGTCCTCCGCCGTCATCGCGCGAACCTCGACCACGAAGGGCAGATTAGGCTTGCGGCATGCAGCGGTGGGCGACCTTCGACTGCTACGGAACGCTGGTCGACTGGAACGCGGGCATTCGCGCGGAGCTCGAGAAGCTCTTCGGCGTGGAGAAGGCCGACGAGCTGCTCCGCCGATTCCACGAGATCGAGCCCGAGATCCAGGCGGCGTCGCCGGGCGCCTCGTATCGCGAAGTTCTCACGGTCGCGGTCGAGCGGCTCGCAGCGGAGACCGGTCTCACAGTGCCCGAGGGCGAGGCCAGTGCGCTCGCCCGCTCCCTCCCGTCCTGGCCCGTCTTCGACGACGTCCGGCCGGGGCTCACGGAGGCGCGCGAGCGCGGCTGGAAGCTCGCGATCCTCTCGAACACGGACAGGGACCTCATCGATGCGTCGATGGAGGCCATCGGCATCTGGTTCGACTTCGCGATCGTCGCGGGAGAGATCGGCTCGTACAAGCCCTCCCGCGGGCACTGGGAGGTCTTCCGCCAGAAGACCGGCGCCGATCCGGAGAAGCACGTGCACGTCGCGCAGAGCCTCTTCCACGACATCGACCCCGCGACCGAGCTGGGGATCCGGACGATCTGGATCAACAGGCTCGGCGGCTCCGATGATCCTCGCCCCACGGCGACGTTGACCGGCGTCGGCGAGCTCGCCGACGCGCTCGATCGACTGGTCCCGGCGGACGAGTGATGTCCGCTCTGCGGGCGCGCTGCCCAGAGTGCAGGACGTTCACCGCCGTCGCGATCGGGTCGGGCTACGAGTGCCACCGCTGCGGGGCGACGTTCGCCGCGGGCCTCGTTCGCGTGCCGCGGGCCTGGGGCGTCGGCGGTGACGAGATGGCGGAGGGTGCGCGCATCGCGCTGCCCTACCCGGAGGTGGCGATCGTCGAGCGCGACAAGCTGGAGGAGCAGACGGCGGCTGTCGCCGAGTCGTTGCCGGAGCGCCCGGTCGTCGTCGGCGGATGCTGCTGCGCGCACGTCGGCGCGGCACGTGAGCTCGCACGCCGGGCGGAGCGGCTCGCAGTCGTCTGGATCGACGCACACGGCGACCTGAACACGCCTGAGACCTCCCCCTCCGGGAATCTCTGGGGGATGCCGTTCCGCATGATCCTCGACGGAGGCGGCGTCGCGCTCGAGGATGCCGCCCTCGTCGGGTCGCGAAACCTCGATCCCCCCGAGCTCGAGTTCGTGCGGAGCGCCGGGATCGACGACTCACTCGACCGGGCGCTCGCCGACGTGTCGGCCGCCTACGTCGCCCTCGACCTCGACGTGCTCGATCCGTCCGAGGTCGACGTCCTCATCCCGGAGCCGGACGGGTCGTCGTCCGCGGAGATCGAGGCGCTCCTGGGCGACATCGCGACGCGGACCGCGATCGCGGGCATGGGAGTCACGGGGTTCCTCCCGACGGAGCGCAACGCGGCCCTCGCGAGGCGGATGCTCGCGGCGGCTGGGTTCTAGACCTCGCCACTACACTCCAGCGCATGTCCTCCGGCCAGGGTCGCGTCGACGTCGAGGTCGAGAGCAAGCGCCCGGACGAGCCGAACCCGGACGAGGCGCATCCCAATACGTGCCCGAGCTGCGGATCGCACTACCGCGACGACGAGCTCGAACAGACGCTTCGTGTGTGCCCGCAGTGCGGACACCATTTCCGCGTTCGCGCGCGGGAGCGCATCGAGCAGCTCGTCGACGAGGGATCCTTCACGGAAGAGGACGACGACCTGCGGTCGGCGGATCCTCTCGACTTCTTCGACCTGCGTCCGTACACGGAGCGGCTCGCGGAGGCCGAGGTCGAGACCGGGCTCGGCGACGCCATCGTCTGCGGCGGCGCCCGGATCGAGGAGCAGGAGTGCCAGGTCGCCGTGATGGACTTCGAGTTCATGGGTGGCTCGATGGGCAGCGTCGTCGGGGAGAAGTTCGCGCGTGCGTGCGACCGAGCGTCGAGCGGCGGCGTGTCGCTCGTCTCGGTCTCCGCATCGGGCGGGGCGCGCATGCAGGAGGGGATCCTCGCCCTCATGCAGCTCCCGAAGACGGTCTGCGCGATCGACGAGCTCCACGAGTCCGGCGGCGCGCTCTTCTCCGTCCTCACGCATCCGACGACCGGGGGCGTGCTCGCCAGCTTCGCGAGCCTCGGCGACGTCGTCGTCGCGGAGCCGGGCACGCTGATGTCCTTCGCGGGACCGCGTGTCGTCGCGCAGACGACACGCGAGAAGCTCCCGGACGACTTCGGGCGCGCAGAGTCGAACTACCGCTTCGGGCACCTCGACGCCATCGTGGCGCGGCCCGACCTGCGACCGACCCTCGGTCGTCTCCTCCGGCTGTTCGCGCGCTAGTGCCAGGCGAAGCCGAGATGCGGCTGCGCGAGCGCCTCAGTAAGCTCGGCGGCATGAAGCTCCTGCGCGGGACGAAGCTGACCGGGGAGCTCGCCCGCCTCCAGGAGCAGCTCGACCACATTCGCGCCGACCCGAGCGCGGAGGAGATCTGGCAGTCGGTCGAGCTGGCCCGGCACCAGGACCGGCCGTACACGCTCGACTACGTCGAACGCCTCCTCGACGACTGGACCGAGCTGCACGGCGACCGCGGCCGCGCAGACGACGGAGCGATCGTCGCCGGGATCGGGCGCCTCGGCGGGCGGACGATCGCGCTCGTCGGCCATCAGAAGGGGCGCGAGGTGAAGGAGCGCGTCGACCGGCAGTTCGGCATGCCGCACCCGGAGGGCTACGCGAAGGCGATGCGGATCATGGATCTCGCCGAGCGGTTCGGGTTCCCGTTCGTCTCGCTCGTCGACACGCCGGGTGCCTACCCCGGCGTGGC
>JBKOYF010000048.1:0-5781 GCA_046725305.1 Actinomycetota bacterium | reverse complement strand
GTAGCGGAGCGCTGCGAGGATCTGGCGCGTGTACGCGATCGCGACGGGAATCGGGCAGAGGCCGCGCGACCGGATCAGCTCCTTGAGCGTCTTCCCCTCGACGTACTCCATGACGATGTAGTACGTCCCCTCGATCTCGCCCCGGTCGAAGATGGAGACGATGTTCGGGTGGGAGAGGCCCGCGGCGTGCGTCGCCTCGCGCCGGAAGCGCTCGACGAACTGCTCGTCGTTCGCGTAGCGGCCGTGCAGCATCTTGATGGCGACCCGGCGCCCCAGCTCCTGGTCCTCGGCGAGGTAGACGTCGGCCATGCCGCCGCCGCCGAGCTTTCGCGCGATGCGGTACCGCCCCGCGAAGAGCGTTCCGGAGAGTGTGTCCTGGGTGGCCATGGGTCCGAGAGTCGCCTAGAGGTTAGGGATTCTCCGTCCCCTGCAGGATTGCCTGCATGACGGTGCGAGCGATGGGGGCGGCCGTCGTGCCCCCGACGCCGCTCTGGTTCTGGAGCACGACCGCGATTGCGACCTCCGGCAGGGTCGCCTCGTCCTTTCCCGCGAAGGCGATGAACCAGGTCGTGTTCGCGTCCGCGATGCCGGTCTCGGCGGTCCCCGTCTTGCCGCCGACCGTGTATCCGGGGATCTGAGCGGCCGTCCCGGTTCCTTCGCGGACGACCAGGCGCATCATCGCCGCGACCTCGTGCGCGGTTCGCTTGCTCACGGCCTGGCGGATGAGCCTCGGGTGCTGCTCGTCGACGACCTTTCCACCCGGGGCGACGATGCGGTCGACGACCTGCGGCTCCATGAGCCTCCCCCCCGTACCGAGAGCGCCCGCGACCATCGCCATCTGCAGCGGCGTCACGAGCATCCGCTCCTGGCCGAACGCGAGCCTGCCGGCGTCGACGTCCGCGTCGCGCTTCGGGTAGTAGAGCTTCCCGTTCCGGTACAGGCCGCTCGGCTGGCGCTCGTCTGCAGGCGTCTCGAGGGGCGGGCGCTCGTAGAAGCCGACGCGCTTGGCCGTGTCCAGGATCCGCTTCGCGCCCAGCTTGAGGCCGATGTTGCAGAACACGGAGTTCACCGAGTGGACGAGGCCGGTGACGAGGTTGATCCTGCCGAAGACCTCGGGACCGTTCTGATCGGCGAAGTTGTGGACCTGCTTCCCGTAGACGGTGCAGTACCCGGGGTCGTAGAAGGACGATCCCGGGCCGAACTTCCTCGACTCGAGCGCAGCGGACGCGGTGATCACCTTGAAGCTCGAGCCCGGGATGAACAGCCCTGCGCTCGCGCGATTGAGGAGGGGTGCGGCAGGCGAGCAGTTCGCGCTGATCCTCGAGATGCGGCCGTAGTGCTGCTCGACGAGGTTGGGATCGAAGCTCGGCGACGCGGCCATGACGAGCACCTTCCCGCTCCGGGGATCGAGCGCGACGACTGCGCCGCAGTTCGTCCCGAGCTGCTCCTGCGCGACCTGCTGCGCGGCGAGATCGATGTTCGTGACGACGTTGTTGCCCCGGACGGTCTTCCCGCGCAGCTCGTCCACGGTCCGGTCGACGAGCGTCGAGAGGTTCGCGTTCGAGGCTGTCAGGTAGTCGTTGAGCGAGCGCTCGAGCCCGGTTCGCGAGCGGCCGATCGTCGAGTAGCCGACCACGTGCGCCGTGAGCGAGCCGTACGGGTAGCGGCGGAAGTAGAGCGTCTTGCCGTCGACGTCCTGCTCGCGGTTGCGCGCGAGCCGCTTGCGCGGCTCGAAGGAGAAGATGAGACCCCGGTCGATCGAGAACTCGGCGACGCGGCGAATCGCGTTGTCCTGCCGAGCGGCGAGGCCGGCCGCCGCCCACGTCTGCCAGTAGGTGGTCATGACGACGAGCACGCCGACGAGGGCGAGCGCGACGTACATGAGTCGGACGATCTGTCTGTTCATCAGCGCGGCGCGTTCGCGCGGTTGGAGACGAGGAGGAGCAGCGCGAGCAGGACGAAGTTCGCGACGATGCTCGTCCCCCCGTAGGAGACGAACGGCAGCGTGATGCCCGTCAGCGGCACGACGCGGAGGACGCCCCCGACGATGATGAAGGTCTGGAGCGCGAAGCCGAACGTCAATCCGGCTGCGAGGAGCTTCGAGAACCCGTCCTGTGCCTGCAGCGCCACGCGCATCCCACGGACGACGAAGACCATGAACACGAGCAGCAGCGCGGCCGCGCCGACGAGTCCGAGCTCTTGCCCGATGGCGGAGAAGATGAAGTCGGTGCGGAGGTACGGAATGAGCTGCGTGCCGTCGATCGAGGTGAACGTCCCCTCACCGAGCCCGGTACCCCCGAAGCCGCCGTTCGCGATCGAGTAGAGGCTCTTCACGAGCTGGTACGAGGCACAGTCCTGGCGGTACTCGAGGTGGCCGTTCAGGCTGCAGTAGACGCGCTCGTCCGTCCAGGGGTGGAGCCAGATCGTCACGCGGTCCTGCACGTGCTGGAGCGCGTTGTAGAGGACGGCTGCGCCCCCGACGAAGAGCGCGAGACCTGCGCCGACGTAGAGCGCGCGGCCCGTCGCAACGTAGAGCATCGCGAGGAAGATCCCGAAGTTGAGGAGCGCGCTCCCGAGGTCGTTCGTCTGGACGATGACGAGCATGGCCGCGCCCCAGATCGCGATGAGGGGGCCGAGGTCCTTGAGGCGTCCCTGCGCGACGACCTCGCGCTTCTCACGGAGGTACCCGGCGAGGAAGAGGATGAGGCAGATCTTCGCGAGCTCACCCGGTTGGAACTGGACGACCCCGAGGTTCACCCACAGCCGGGCGCCGTTGACCTCCTCGCCGAGGCCGGGTACGGACGGAAGGAGCAGCAGCCCGACCGCGGCGACGCCGAAGAGGTAGCGGTAGGACTCGAGGACGCGGTAGTCGTGCCGGAGGGCGACGAGCGTCGCCACGAGCACGCCGACCCCGACCGCGACCCAGACGGCCTGGCGTGCGCCGTCCTGGCTGTCGAGGCGGTAGACCGTGGCGAGCCCAAAGGCAGTCAGGACGGCGGTCAGCGGGAGGAGGGCGCCGTCCGCGTAGGGGACCGTCCTCCGCACGACGACGTGGGCAGCGAGGTAGAGCGCGAGGAAGAGCGCGCCCCAGGTCATCGCGGCAGCCGACACTTCGGCGTCGCGCGCGATCGTGACGCTCGAGAGCGCGATGCCCGCGAGCAGCGCGGCGACGACGATCCCGGCGAGCTCGCGGCTCCGCGCGCTCATCGCTTGATGCCCCAGTACAGGGCGACGACGCCGACGACCACGACGGTGAGGATGAACGCGATTGCCGTGAGACGGCCGCCGGGGCCTGCGCCGTGCGTCCGGACCTCCCGGTCGGGATCGCCCAGAGTTGCCTCGAGAGCGGGGCCCTTCGTGTCCTCCTCGCTGTCCTCGTCCGGCGTCGCGTCCGGCTCGCCCTCGGCGAGCTCGAAGAGCACGACCGTGATGTTGTCCTCGCCGCCGTGCTCGTTCGCAGCGTCGACGAGCGCCTTGGCCGCCGCGGCCGGATCGCGTTCTGCACCGAGGATCGCAGCTGCGATCTCGTCCTCGGTGAGCATGTCCGTGAGGCCGTCGGAGCAGAGGAGGAACAGGTCGCCCGGTCGTCCGGGGACCGAGAACACGTCGGCCTCGATCGCTCGCTCGGTCCCCACCGCCCGCGTGATCGCCGACCGCTGGGGATGGCGCTCGGCCTCCTCGGGTGTGAGGACGCCGCTCTGGACGAGCTCGGCCACGAGTGAGTGATCGGTGGTGATCTGCTCGAGCTCGGTCCCGCGCAACCGGTAGGCGCGTGAGTCGCCGACGTGGCCGAAGACGACGCGCTCGGCCGCAGTGTCGACGAATGCGACCGTGACGGTGGTCCCCATCCCGGCGGTGTGCGGATCGGCGACCGACCGCTCCCAGACCCGACGGTTCGCCTCGCCGATGATCGCCTCGAGGCTCGCTTCGCCGTCGACGTCGCGGCGACCGTCCTTCAACGCGGCCGCGGCGATCCCGGCGGCCACCTCCCCTGCCCGCGCTCCTCCCATCCCGTCGGCGATCCCGAACAGGGGTGGCTCGAAGACGTACGCGTCCTCGTTGCGCACGCGCTTGCGACCCGTGTCCGTGAGCCACGCGGAGCGTCCGATCCTCACGGCGCTACCTGTAGCTCCGTCTCGCCGACCCTGATCAGGTCTCCCACCCGCGCGAGCTGGTCGCGGTCGAGCTTCTTGCCGTTGAGGAACGTGCCGTTCGTCGATCCGAGGTCGCTCACCCACGCCCCCTCCGGCCGTGGTTCGATGCGCGCATGCCGAGCGGAGGCGAACTCGTCGTGTTCGAGGCGAATGCCGCTCCGACCGTCGCGCCCGACGATCGTCGGCGCGGTCACCTCGATGGTCGCGCCCTCCTGGAGCTCGGGACTCCGCAGGACGAGCAGCCGTGTGGGCGCCAGCCCGTGCTCGGCCCGGAGCCTGGAGGCCTCGGCGGCACCGAGGACGATGCTCTCCTGCGGAGAGCGGTCCATGCCCTTCGTCGCGGAGCGCACGACGAGGACGATGAAGCCGTACAGGAGCACGAGGAACGCGACCTTCAGGAGGAGGAGCGTCTCGTCGGTCTCGAGTGCGAGGATGCTCACGACCCGACCGCGATCATCCCGCGCCGGGGACGCCGCGCCCGAATACGACCTCGGTCGAGCCGACCGTGATGCGATCGCCGTCCCGCAGGCGCGAGCGCTCGGTGCGCTTGCCGTTGACCTCGAGGCCGTTCGTCGAGCCGAGGTCGACGATCCAGTACGTCGCTCCCTCCTGGCGGATCTCGGCGTGACGTCGAGAGACGTTCACGTCGGCGACGCGCACGTCGGCTTCCCGTGAGCGGCCGAGCACGACGCTCGTCTTGGTGATCTCCTGCGTTCGACCCTCGACGGTGACTGTGACGACCTCCCGCTGCGGCTCGGCGGCTGGCTCGTCGGGCGTCGCCGGTGCCGGCGCCTTGTAGATCATCGTCTGCGCGGGCTCGGGTGCTGCGAGCTCGGCCGGCACGGGCTTCTCGCCGGGCTCGGGCTCCTCGGGCGCGACGAGCCGCGTGGCGATGCCGAACTCTCCCACCGCGAGGTCGTCGTCCGTGGTGACGAGCACGCGCGGAGCGGCGAGAACGGCGTAGCGCTCTCGTCGGGCGTGCTCGGCAAGGTACTCCTGCAGCTCGGCGACGAGAGCGTCCTCGTAGCCGTCGAACTGCTTGCGGTCGTCCGGCGAGAGGTACACGGTGTACTCGTTCGGCACGTAGACGCGCGAGACCGACACGTTGCGGTGGTCGTCCATCTCCTTCGCGAGCTTGCGCGCGAGCTCGATCGGCTGCACGTGCGTGCGGAACGCACGGCCGAAGACGCCTTCGAACAGGCTCTCGATCTTCGACTCGATGCTGCGCAACACGGGCATGGAAGCGGGTGTAGCTCGCGACGAGTGTAGTGGTCGCCTCGGTGCGGACGGCTCGGCTACGCCCGCCTGAACGCCGCAGCGGCGACCCCTGCAGCGGCCCAGACGACGAAGACGACGGCGGTGCCGGCGACACTCGCTCCGGCCACCACCGAGGCGGCGGTCAGGGCGAAACCGGCCGCTGCGACTCCATAGGGCGACCGCCGACGCGCCCAGGGCAGAGCGGCGCCGACGGCGAGGACGCCGTACTGGGAAAGGCGATGTGCGAGCGGCAGGACGGCGGCGGCGCTCGCAGCGACGACCGTGCTCGCGAGCAGCAGCGGCTCGCCGATGACGGCCTGAAGCAACCCGGTCCAGATCTCAGGTGGAGAGTCGAGTGGGGAGACGCCGT
>JBKOYF010000025.1:0-10482 GCA_046725305.1 Actinomycetota bacterium | reverse complement strand
GGCCAGGTAGACGTCGTTCTCCGTGATCCCGCCGACGCCCGTGTGGATCACGTTGACCCGCACCTCGCTGTGCTGGATCTTCTGAAGCTCGCCGAGGAGCGCCTCGACCGAGCCCTGCACGTCGCCCTTGAGGACGATGTTGAGGTCGCGCACCTCGCCCGCCTGCACCTCGTCGAAGAGCGTCTCGAGGGAGACACGCCGGCGAGGGCGCTGTGCGAGCTGCTCGCGGCGGAGCCGCTCGGCGCGCACGTTCGCGAGGTGCTTCGCCTGGCGCTCGTGCTCGACGACGCGGACGAACTCGCCGGCCACGGGCGGATGGTCGAACCCGAGAACCTCGACCGGGTCTCCCGGCTTGGCCTCCTGGACCTTCTCTCCGCGGTAGTCGTAGAGCGCGCGCACCTTGCCCGATGCGTCACCTGCGACCGCGGCATCTCCGACGCGCAGCGTTCCTCGGTGCACCAGCACGGTCGCGACCGGCCCACGCCCCACGTCGAGGCGCGACTCGATGACGACTCCCGACGCCTCCGCGTCGGGATTCGCGCGCAGGTCGAGCTCCGCGTCGGCGACGAGCAGGATCTTCTCGAGCAGGTCGTCGAGATTCTCCTTCTGCTTGGCCGACACGGCCGAGAACTGCGTCGTGCCGCCCCAGTCCTCCGGCTGGAGGCCCTCGGCGGCGAGCTCGCTCTTCACGCGGTCCACGTTCGCGTCGGGCACGTCCATCTTGTTGACCGCGACGACGATGGGCACCTCGGCCGCACGTGCGTGCGAGATCGACTCCTTCGTCTGCGGCATCACACCGTCGTCGGCGGCCACGACGAGGACGGCGATATCCGTCACCTTCGCACCTCGCGCGCGCATCGCCGTGAAGGCCTCGTGGCCGGGGGTGTCGAGGAAGGTGATGCGCCGCCCGTCGACCTCCGCCTGGTACGCGCCGATGTGCTGCGTGATCCCGCCCGCTTCGGTCTCGACGACCGACGCCTCGCGGATCGCGTCCAGCAGAGTCGTCTTCCCGTGGTCGACGTGGCCCATGATCGTCACGACCGGCGGTCGCGGCGCAAGGTCGGAATCTTCGTCGTCGAAGGCGGCGGGCTCGAGCTCTTCCTCGGCAGCGTGCTTGATCGTGATCTCGCGTCCGAGCTCCGAGCCGATCAGCTCGACCTCCTCGTCGGAGAGCGACTGCGTAGCGGTCCGCATCTGCCCCAGGCCCATCAGGATCTTGATGAGCTCGGGCATCGGGACGCCGAGAGCCTGGGACAGGTCCTTGACGGTGACGCCCGACTCGACCGTGACCGGCCCGGACGGGGGCGGCGCGGGCGCCTGGCGAGGCTGAGGCGGGGCGCTCGACCGGTCGCGGGCCTGGCGACCGGCGCTGCGGCCGCCGCCGCCCTCGATGACGACACGCCGCTTGCGCCCGCCGGGGCCTCCGCGAGGGCGAATGGGGCGATTCGGTCCTTTGCGTCCGTCAGCCATGTGTGGTCAGTCTAGAACCGCGAGGGCTCACGCACCCTCGCGGGCCTCCTCCCCATCGGTCTCGACTGCGTCCTCGACCGCGGCCACGGCCTCGAGCTCCTCGCTCTCGGCCTCGAGCCCGGCGCTTTCCTCGACCACCTCTGTGACGGCGATCTCCTCGACGACCTCGTCGGCCAGCTCCTCCTCGACGGTCTCGGTCTCGGTCTCGGCCTCGGCCGGCTCTGCAGCCGCGAGCGCCTGGTGCGCCGGGACTCCGCAGTAGCGCGAGCCGGGAAGCGCCGTGTTCGGACAGCGTTTGCCGTTCGAGAGGATCGCGGCGCAGCGGCCGGAGAACTCCTCGCCGTCCTCGGAGCCGCCGGCAAACGCGAGCTCCGCCTCGGCCTGAGCGAACTCCTGCTCGGACTGGATGTCGATCTTCCAGCCCGTGAGGCGCGTCGCGAGGCGGGCGTTCAGGCCCTCCTTGCCGATCGCGAGCGCGAGCTGGTCGTTCGGCACGATGACGGTCGCCTCGCGCGTCTCGTCGTCGATGTACACCTCGCGCACGCGCGCAGGCGAGAGCGCCTTCGCGACGAAGCGCGCCGGCTCCGTGTTCCACGGGATGATGTCGATCTTCTCTCCACGGAGCTCCGAGACGACCATCCGCACGCGCGAGCCGCGCGGACCGACGCAGGCACCGACGGGGTCCACGCCCTGCATGTGCGACTCGACCGCGATCTTCGAGCGGTATCCGGGCTCGCGGGCGACTCCGCGGATCTCGACCAGGCCGTCCGCGATCTCGGGGACCTCGAGCTCGAAGAGAGCACGGATGAGCTCGGGGTCGCGCCTCGACAGGATCACCTGCGGGCCCTTCGTCCCCGAGCGCACCTCGGCGATGACCGCCTTGATGCGGCTCCCCTGCTCGTAGCGCTCGCCGTCGACCTGCTCGGAGCGCGGGAGCAGCGACTCCACGCGACCGAGGTCGACGAGGACGTTGTTGCGGTCGCCCGCCTGCTGCACGATCCCGGTCACGACCTCGCCCTGGCGATCGACGTACTCCTCGTACATGATCGCGCGCTCGGCCTCGCGGATCCGCTGCTGGATGACCTGCTTGGCCGTCTGCGCGGCGATGCGACCGAAGTTGTCCGGTGTCACGTCCGTGCGGACGATCTGCTCCGGGGGGACCTGCGACCAGTCGAGCTCGAGGTCCTCGTCGGTGATGAGCGTGTGCTGCCGCTCGCCCGTCTCCTCCTCGAGCTGCTCGAGCTCCATGATGCGCGCCTCGCGGGCTTCCTCGACGAGCCGGGTCTCGATGTCCTCGGGGATCTCGATCCCGTACACGCGGAACTCGCCGTCGCCGTCGAGCTTGACCTCGGCGTGTCGGGTCGCCCCGGGCGTCTTCTTGTAGGCGGCGCGGAGCGCATCCTCGAGAGCGGTGATGAGGACGCCCTCCTCGATGCCCTTCTCCTTCTCGATCGCCTGGATGCCCTCGATGATCTCTTGACTCATGTCGTCAACCCCTCGTCGATCAGATTGGCCCGTACGACGGTCTCGTACGGGATTCGAACCGTGCCGGCGTCCCCGGCGTCGAGCGTGATCGCGTCCTGGCTCGCGTCCGTCAGCTCGCCGCGGAAACGGTTCCTGCCGTCCACCGCCTCGCGCGTTCGCACGGAGACGCGACGGCCGAGCGCGCCCGCGAAATGCTCGGGCTTGCGCAACGGGCGCTCCGGCCCCGGCGAGGAGACGTCGATCGTGTAGTCGACGCGATACGCGTCGAGCACGCGCGTGACCCGCTCGCACAGCGCGTGGTCGACACCGTCCGGATGGTCGACGTACACGCAGAACCGGCTCGGGGAGAGGAGCTCGACGGCGAGCACCTCGACTCCGGGCACGCGCGACTCGACCGTGGGTGCGATCTCGTCCTGCAGTGTCCTTTCTCGTGTGTACGTCGTGCTCATACGCCTCTCTCAACAAAAATGGGCGCGACGCGCCCATTTCGTGAAGCCGGTGAAATGTGGTGTGCGAAGGATAGCACCGGCGTGCCCGATATCTGCGCCCTTTCTAAGTATCGAGCACGATCGTCACCGGCCCGTCGTTGACGAGCGACACGGCCATGCGCGCGCCGAACACGCCGCGCGCCACGCGCACGCCGGCAGCCTCGAGGGCGTCGCAGAAGCGCTCGTACAGCCCCTCTGCGAGGTCGGGCTCCGCGGCGTGGGTGAAGCTCGGGCGGTTGCCCTTGCGCGTGTCCGCGATCAGCGTGAACTGGCTGACGACGAGCGCCTCGCCGGACACGTCGAGGAGCGAGTGGTCGAAGCGCCCGTCGTCGTTCTCGAAGATCCGCAACCGCGCGAGCTTGCCGGCGAGGCGATCCGATTCTCCGGTCGTATCGCCGGCCGCGACACCCAGCAGCACGACGACTCCGGCTCCGATCTGCGCCGCGACTTCGCCCTCGACCGACACGGACGCGTGCCGGACGCGCTGGACCACGGCGCGCACGGCTACTCGAGGCCGTCGCCGTCGCTCGAGGCTCGCGGTCGCAGCGAACGAGCGAGCTTGATGTGCGGCGTCGCCTCCTTGCGCTTCCCCTGGTTCACGAGGGCGCGGCCCAGCGCGTAGTGCGCGAACTCGTCGGCGGGCGCGAGCTCGACGAGCGCGCGGAACTCGGCCTCGGCCTCGACCCAGCGACCGATGCGGAAGTACGCGATCCCGAGCGCCTCGCGGATCGAGCGTGACCGGGGCTCGCGACGCTTCGCCTTCTCGAGTGGCACCGTCGCCTGCGCCGCCATCCCGTTCCGGAGATGCGAGCGCCCGAGCTGGAACAGGTCGTACGTCTCGCTCACGACCCTGCCTCGCCTCGAACCGACCGGAGCGACGCGAAGCCCCGGAAGCGCGCCCACAGCGACAGCTCGCCACGAGCTCTGCTCAGGAGCGCCCGGAGCTCTCGCTTCGCCGTCGCTGCGCTGGCTGCGCATCCACCCGGCGGGCCGAATCGAGCGCGCGCGACGGCCGTCGTGAAGGGACGCCCGTCGAGGCCGAGCTCGTCGTGTACTGCGCGCTGCAAGGCGACGAGGGTCGTCCCGGGCGCGATCGTGACTCCCTGGTCGCGCAGGAACCCCTCGAGCTCGCGTCGACTCGCCGTCGCGACGCGGCGGGGGTCGCGCGAGACGTACCGCCACCGCCGGAGCAGCGCCTTCCCGACACCCACGAGGAGGATCCACGCCGCCGCGAGCACGAGCCCGACGGCGACGAGGGACGGGGCACGCTCGCGGCCTCCCGAGGTCGCGCCGATGAGATCGCTCGCATCGGGGACACGCGTGGCCGACTGCTTCGTTGCGCGGGACAGCTCGCCCTTCCGAAGTGCCGCGACCGCAGCGTCCGAGCGCGACGCGAACGAGTACTCGCCGCCGAACGTGCCGCGACCCGGGGTCGGGTCGAACGGGATCCACCCGAGCCCGGCGAACCAGGCCTCCACCCACGCGTGAGCGTCGTGATCCGTGACGACCCAGGTGCCGTCCTCGTTCGTCCCGCTCGTGAATCCGACGGCGACCCGCGCCGGGATGCCGAGCATGCGGAGCATCGCTGCCATGGCGCCCGCGAAGTGCTGGCAGTAGCCGGCCTTGGTGCGCGTCACGAACACGACGAGCGGCGGGCCCTTCACGTGCGGCGGGGACTCGTCGTAGCGGAACCCGCCGGTCTGTCGGAACCAGGACTCGAGTGCGAGCACGGCCTCGTACGGCGTCCGCGCCTGGCCGGCGACGCGCCGGGCGACCGCGTACAGCGGGCGCTGAGGCGCGAGCGTCGCGTATGACGAGTCGTCGAAGATCCCGTCCACGACCCCGTCGCGGTCAGGTGTCCCGAACGCGGGAAACTCGCGGCCGTCGATCTCGAGGAAGCGCCCCGTGGCGGGCGGGTACCGGACGGGAGCCGATGCGAGAGTGCGTGGCGCGGGGTCGGGCGCGTAGCTCCACACCCGGTAGCTGGTCCCCTCGCGAACCGGGTCGCGAACCCGGAGGACCCCGTCGGAGAGGAGGAACACCGTGCCGAGCCTCCGCGCGTCGAGCCCGACAGGCGTCCCCACGGCGGCGAGGTGGTCGTCGACGAGTGCCTCGACCTGTACCCGCTGCTCGAGCCAGTTCCGCTGATCCATTGCGCGTCGCGGGATCAGCTGCGGGAGCTGGAGTTCCCGCGTCTGCGTGTCGACCTGATCGAGCCAGAAGAGATCCTCGAACCAGTGGTCCCGCGCGAAGAGGTCGAGCGTGGTCGTCCTCCAGTACGTCGGCGTCGTCGGCCCCTCGATCCTCAGGACGACGGTCTTCGCTCGGGGGAACTTGATCCCGTCGTAGTTCGAGCTCCAGATGAACTGGACGCCGCTCGCCTGTCGCGTCGTTCCGCCGACGTTCCAGCTCTCCCAGTCGACGGCCGCGCTCCGGGCGAGCGTCGTCGCCGATGAGGCCCAGGCCGCGCCTCCGATCACGAGCGCGCCGATCGCACCTCCGGCGACAAGCGTCCGCGCCGAGCTCGCGCGAAGGATCAGCGGAATCGCGAGCGCGGCCGCCAGCGCGGCCGCCCCAATGCCGACCGTCCTTCCACCGATGAGCGTCGTCGGCCATCCGACCCCCGCCACCGTGACCGCCGCCGCGGCGATCGGCCTGCGCCCCGCGACGAGCAGCGCAAGCGCTGCGGTGAACCCGAAGATCGCGCAGAGCACCAGCGAGTGCATCTCCGGGTTCCGCTCGGGCCCGAAGGGCAGGAAGACGGCGTAGAAGTCCGAGAGCCCACGGGTCGCCTCCCGCACTGCGGGGCCGACCACGTGCTCGTCGCGGTACGGGAGGAGCTCCCAAGGCTGGGCGCCGAACGCCACCCACGCTGCGACGAGCCCCGTCCCGACGAGCGCCGCCACGCGGGCCCACCCCGCCCGCACGAGCGCCGGAACGAGCGCGAGGGCCGCGAGCGCCGCGCTCTCGCGCACCCGCCGCGGATCCTCGAGCCGTAGCCATGCCGCCGTCACCGCGACGGCGGGCAGGAGCGCGGCGGCGAGCGTCCTACGCACGGGCGACCGCCTCCCGACGCTGAACGGAGAGCGCCGCGGCGAGGTCGTCACCTCGGCGGACGACGGCCGTCGGGATTCCGTGAGACACCAGACGCAAGACGCCGGGGTCGGCACGGGTCGGGCGCGAGGCGAAGCTCGCGGCGTCGATCCAGACGACCGACACGGCGTGGCGCTTGCACAGGCCGAGCACGGCTGCGATCCCCGCCTGGTCGAGCGTCGCCGTCACGATCGCGAGCTCGGCGTTGCCCGCGAGCTTCGGGTGGTCTCCGCTCAGGAAGCGCCCGAGGCCGTGTCGCGCGTCGGGCGCTGCGGCGGCGAGCGCGGTCACGGCACGGTCGAGGTCGGCGACGGTCGAGCGGACGGAGGCGGCCGTGAGGCCCTGGCCCGTCGAGACGAGTGTCGCCGGGCGCCCGCGCGATGCATGCGCCTGCAGGATCGAGCCTGCCGCCCGGACCGCCACCTCGAAGCTCGAATCAGGTAGCTCGCCGACCGCACCCGCCGGATCGCAGTCGAGGATCACGACGACGCCGTCATGGGCCGTGTCCTCGAGCTCCTTCACCATGAGCTGGCCTCGGCGCGCGCTCGTCGGCCAGTGCACGCGCCGGAGCGACTCGCCCGGCTCGTAGTCGCGGACCGAGTGGAAGTCGAAGCCGGCCGCACGGCGCAGGAGCAGCCGGCGACCGGCGCCGCCGACGCGCCCGGCGTCGCTGAAGAGACTGTCGAGCTCGACGAGCCGCGGCCGCACGATCACCGTCGCCGGCTCACAGACGACCGGCGGGGTCACCGTCACGAGCCCGAGGAGGTCGCCGCAGACCACCTGGATGCTCGCGATCGCGTGCACGCCGCGCGGCAGCGCCCCCAGGTCGATCTCACCCGCCGCCATCAGGCCGTGTCCCTGCAGCCGGGTGCTCCGCTCGCCGAGCCGACCGACCGTCGCGCGGACGGACAGGGCGCCGAGGGGAATCCGGGAGCCGCGCTCCGCCTCCACGGCGATACGCACACGGTCGCCCTCGAGGGCGTGCGTCGGGCGCACGTCCAGAGTCAGCCTGATCGGCGTCTCGGCGAGCCACGTCCACAGCCATGTCAGCCCCGAGGCGAGCAGGAAGCCCAGCCCCACGACCGCGAGCGCGGTCGAGCCTGACGCGATCGCCGCGGCGAGTGCAACCGCCCCGAGGACGAGCGCGCCGTGGCGGGCGTTCACGGGCCGGCCCTCGGCCCGTGAACGTGGAGGGATGTGGGGAACCGGGACGTTCCCCACACTCTCAGCAAGAAGGGGGCACGCGGGGGAGACATGGTTTCCTCCGCGAACGCGAGCCGGAGGCGAGCGTTGTTCATGCCGGTGGGCGCGTCTCCGCGACCGCCCGCTCGATCGCCTCTTCGCCGCGCGTGCCCGCTGCGCGGGCCTCCGGCGCGACGATGACGCGATGCGCGAGGACGGCGCTCGCGACGGACTGCACGTCCTCCGGGATCACGTAGTCGCGTCCGAGCGCGACCGCACGTGCCTTGGCCATGCGCAGGAGCGCAATGCCGGCGCGCGGGCTCGCTCCGAGCGCGAGCAGCGAGCTCTCGCGCGTGTGACGGACGATCGTCACGACGTACTCGCCGACGCTCTCCTCGACGTAGACGGCGCGCGCCGCCTCGATCGCCGCCAGCAGGTCCTCGCGGTCCGCGACCGCCTCGAGCTGGTCGAGCGGAGGGGCCGTCGTCTGCTCGGCGAGCATGCGCGCCTCCTCGCCGAAGGGTGGGTACCCAAGCGAGAGTCGAGCCGCGAAGCGGTCGAGCTGCGCCTCCGGAAGCGGGTACGTGCCCTCGTACTCGATCGGGTTCTGGGTCGCGAGCACGAAGAACGGTCGCTCGAGACCGTAGGTCACGCCGTCGATCGTGACCTGCGCCTCCTGCATCGCCTCGAGCAGCGCCGACTGCGTCTTCGGGGAGGCGCGGTTGATCTCGTCGACGAGGAGCACGTTCGCGAACACCGGCCCCGAACGGAACTCGAATTCTCCCGACCGCTGGTTGAAGACGTTCACACCGGTTACGTCCGTCGGAAGGAGGTCGGGCGTGAACTGCAGCCTGGAGAAGGAGAGGTCAAGCGAGCGGGCGACCGACTTCGCGAGCACCGTCTTCCCGACGCCCGGGAAGTCCTCGATGATGAGGTGGCCTTCCGCGAGGAGGCACAGGATGCAGAGCTCGAGCGTCGCGCGCGGTGCCCGGACCGCGCGCTGCAGGTTCTCGACGACGCGCGCGACGACGTCGGCAGCCGATCGCGCGGCGACCGGCCCACCCGCGCGTGCAACGTCGGTCATACCTTCGAGAGTAGCCGCTCCACCTCGTCGAGAACAGCCGCCGCGACGACGCGCTTCGGCGCCTTCTCCACCGTGCGTTCCCCGTCTCCGGAGAGCACGACGACCTCGTTGTCGCCAGCGTCGAAGCCGATGTCGGGCCGGCTCACGTCATTGAAGACGACGAGATCGGCATTCTTGGCCAGCCGCTTCTCCCGCGCGCGGGCGAGGCCGGCCTCGGCACCGTCCGCGGCGAAGCCGACGAGCACCTGCCCTGGCCTCCGCCCGGCACCGAGGGCCGCGAGGACGTCGGCGGTCGCCTCGAGCTCGACCGTCCAGGGCGACGGGTCCTTGGCGCGCTTCCCCTCGACCGGCGCGGCGGGCCGGTAGTCGGCGACGGCGGCCGCCATGACGATCACGTCGGCGTCGGCGCGCGCGAGTGCCTCGCGCTCGAGCTCCGCCGCGGTCGGCGTCTCCACGACGGTCACTCCTGGAGGAGCGGCGACGGCGAGGTTCGCCGCCAGCAGCGTCACGTCCGCGCCCCGCCGGCGCGCCTCCTCGGCGAGCGCCACGCCCATGCGGCCCGACGAGCGGTTACCGAGATACCGCACGGCGTCGAGCGGCTCGCGGGTGCCGCCCGCCGAGACGAGGACGCGCTTGCCCCGCAACGCCCCGTTGCCCTCGTCGAGGAGATCCTCGATCCGCCGATGGATCTCCTCCGGCTCAGCCATCCGACCGATCCCTTCCTCGCCCTCCGCGAGCTCGCCCTCGCTCGGGCCGACGAACACGACCCCGCGGGCCTGGAGCGTCGCCACGTTCGCCCCGGTCGCGGGATGCAGCCACATGCGGCTGTTCATCGCCGGGGCGACGAGCACGGGGCCTGCGTGCGCGAGAGCGGCCTCCGTGAGGACGTCGTCGGCCAGGCCGTGCGCGAGGCGCGCGAGCGTGTTCGCGGTGAGCGGGGCGACGACGAGGAGATCCCACGTGTCGAGGTGCGGATACGGGCTGTCGCTCCGGCGCTTGCGGGCGAGGGCGAGGAACGTCTCGGACGAGACGAAGCGCTCCGCTCCCGCCGTGAGCACCGGCTGCACGTCGTGGCCGGACCGGACGAGAAGGCGAACGAGCGTGCAGGACTTGTAGGCCGCGATCCCGCCGGTCACTCCGAGCAGGATGCGCGCCACGCGCCCCTCGGTCAGGCCGGAGGGGCCAGGAGCCTGATCTTCCCGTTCGCGACCTCTTCCATCGCCATCGTCAGGTAGTTCTTCGAGCGGGACTCGATCAGCGGCGGCGGGGCTTCCTCGAAGCCGATGCCCTCGCCGAGCTGGTGGTGGTAGTTGTTGATCTGGCGGGCCCGCTTCGCTGCCACGAGGACGAGTGCGTAACGGGAACCGCCGACCTGGTCCAGGAGATCGTCGAGGCGTGGGTAGATCATGGCCGCGGAATGGTAGCTGGAACGCGGAGCTCGCACTCCACGAGGGCCACGAGTGCGTCGGTGGCCCGCTCCAGGTCGTCGTTACGCACCATGTACCGGAACCGATGTGCCTGCTCGAGCTGCGTTCTCGCGAGCTCGATGCGCTCGCCGATCTCGCCCGTGCTCTCGGTCGCACGCTCGCGCAGGCGGCGTTCGAGCTCCTCCACGTCAGCGGCGATGAAGACCGTGATACTGCCCGCCACCTCGTCCTGCACGGCAAGGGCGCCTTCGAC
>JBKOYF010000003.1:0-19225 GCA_046725305.1 Actinomycetota bacterium | reverse complement strand
GCGGTGGACGATGCCGAGCCCGCCCTCGCGCGCGAGCGCGATCGCGAGACGGGCCTCGGTGACGGTGTCCATGGCCGCCGAGACGAGCGGGATGTTCAGCGAGATGGAGGGCGTGAGGCGCGTGACCGTCGAGACGTCGTTCGGCAGGACATGCGACTCGGCCGGCACGAGCAGGACGTCGTCGAAGGTGAGACCCTCCTTGCCGAACTTCCGCTCGAACGCGACGAGGCGCTCGATCTCCTCCTGCCGGAACTCGGTCTCCATCACGCGACGTTAGCAGCGTCCGCCGACGGCGATCAGGTGACCTCGACGCCGATCTCGACGAGCCGCTCGCGAGCGCGTGCGGCCGCCGTCAGATCGCCCTTTTCGTGGAACACGGCCAGCCCGGCTTCGGCCCACGCGGATGCTTCGTCCGCCTTCCCGGCGAGCGCGACTGTCTCGGCAAGGAAGACGCGGGACTCCGCTCGCGCGAAGTAGTAGTCGGTCGTGTCCGCTCGCGCGAGCGCCTGACGCCCGCGCGCGTCGGCCTCCTCGTGGAGCCCCGCTCGTGCGAGGAGGCAGCCCTCGAGGAACTCCGCATACACGAAGTTGATGACGTCGGTGGCGGGAGTCAACTCGCGAACGGTGACGCAGAGGTTCCGGGCCTCGTCGAAGCGGCCCTGCAGGTAGACGCACTCCGCGAGATACGCCGCGACGGTCGAGGAGAACGCGCGGTCGTTGAGCTGTTCGAGCTCCGCGAGGCCGGACCGCAGTACTCGCTCCCACGCCTCGAGGTCGCCTGCCCGCTGGTGGATCCACGCAGTCGACATCGACATACCGGCCGCGGTTGTCGTCAGGCCGGCGTCGCTGAACATCTCCCGCGCGCGGAGCTGCAACTCCCGCCCGCGATCCAGGTCACCATGCATCGCAAGGAGACGGCCGAGCGAGTTGGAGGTTGCCGCGGACCGCAGCGTCCCGTCGACCGCGGACGTCTGAAGCACCTCCAGACGTTGGATCGCCTCCGGCACCGGTATCGGCCCGTACACGTACGCGGACCGAATCCACCACTCGAAGTCGTCGGTGCGCCCCCTCACTCCGCTCCGCGCGCAGTGCAGGAGCCCTTGCTCGGCTGCAGTTACCGCGTCGGCTGCACGGCACGCATTCCACAGCTCACCGGCGACGCTCCACCAGTAGAGCGCCAGCCCTTCGTCGTGACCCGCCGACTCGAGTACCGCCCGCGCTTCTTCCCTCATCGACCTGCGTTCGTCGTCCGAGAGAGCGCCGACGGTCACCATGTCGACGACGACAGCCATGACCGACGCCATCGCGCGAACGACCGGATCGGTGGCTCGCATCGACTCCTCGAGAACGCTACGAGCCTCGTCGAGCTCGCCCGCTTCCCACATGACGACGACGAGATCCGGTGTCAGCGCGAGGCGAGCTTCGCTCTCCCTCCCGAAGAGCGCCGCTGCCCGACGGAGGAGCGAGCCGCCTGCGGTGTAGTCCCCGCGATCCAGCGCACTTCGACCCGCCGACCCGAGGTGCCGACCCGCCCGAACAGCGAGGTCGGAGAGGCCGGGATCCCCGGGGTCGAGCTCGGCGCGGTAGCGATGCGCCTGCTCGAGGTGGTAGCCGACGATCTCGTCCCGCTCGACGAGGTCGTGGGTCGAGAGCCAGTCGGCGAAGCGCTCGTGCAGCTCGGCGCGCGTCGACTTCGGCAACGACTCGTAGGCGGCGTCCCGGATCAGCAGGTGGCGGAAACGAAAGCCTTCGTCCTCGGGAAAGGTCGGCGAGGTCGAGCGGATGAGCTCTTTGCGCACGAGGGTCGCAAGATGCGCGCCGACATCCGAGCGCAACGGATCCGGCGACAACTCGGCGACCGAACCGCGGTGGAAGACCTCACCCTCGACGGCACCGCGCTCCATCACTACGCGAACGTCGCCGTCGAGCGAGTCGATGCGCGCCTGCAGGAGCGCGTGGATGGTGGGCGGCACGGCGATCTCGCCGTCGCCGCCGTGCTCACGCACCATCGCGAGCATCTCTTCGACGTAGAGCGGATTGCCCGCGGAAGCGGCGGTGATGCGCTCGCGGAGAGCGTCGTCCAGCGGCCCCTCCACGAGGTGCTCCATGAGCATGACGCAATCCTCCGCGTCGAGCGGCTCGAGCAGGAGCGAGGTCGCATTCAGCTTGCCCCCACCCCAACCGGGCCGCACGTCGAGGAGCTCCGTGCGCGCGACGCACAGGAGGAAGATCGGCGCATCGCGCGAGAGGTCTGCGACATGCTCGACGAGGTCGACGAAGACGGGCTCCGCCCACTGGAGGCCGTCGATGACGACGACCTGGGGTCGCTCCGCGGCACGAGCTTCGAGAAGGCGGCGAAACGCGAGCTGCGTCTCGGGCGGGGAGCTCCCGATCACCGACTCGGGCTCGGCGCCGATGGCGATGAGCATCTCGACGAGCGGCCAGTACGTGATCCCGTCGCCGTACGGGAGACAGCGGCCCCGGAGCGCGTCGGCCGAGTCGCCGACACGTTCGAGGAAGTCCGCAACCAGGCGCGACTTCCCGATGCCGGCCGGGCCGAGCAGGGTGAAGAGGCGGCACGTGCGATCGGCGACGGCGTCCTCGTAGTCGCGCCACAGACGCTGCCGCTCGCGCTCGCGGCCCACGAGCGGCGTTTCGAGGTGGCGGGTGAGCGGCGCAGCGTCGCTGATCACCTCGAGGAGTCGATATGCCTCCACCGGCTCCGACTTGCCCTTGAGCGAAAGCGGCTCGACCGCTTCGACGACGACGGCGTCACGGACGAGGACCCTCGTCTCCGCTCCGATGAGCGCCTCGCCGGACGCGGCGGCCTGCTCGAGCCGGGCGGCGACATTGACGGCGTCGCCGGTGACGAGCGTCTCGCCCTCGCCGCCCACCACGACTTCGCCGGTATTGAGGCCGATGCGGGCCTCGAAGCCGTGCTCGGCGATCGCCACGCGCATCTCGGAGGCCGCGCGCACCGCGCGCAGGGCGTCGTCCTCGTGCGATACCGGAATGCCGAACACCGCCATGACCGCGTCGCCGACGAACTTCTCGACGGTGCCGCCGTGGCGCTCAACGATCGAGCGCAGGTCCTCGAAGTAGCGCCGCATGCGTGCGCGCAGCGCCTCCGGGTCCGTCGACTCGCCGAGCGCCGTGGAACCGACGACGTCGCAGAAGAGGACCGTGACGACCTTGCGCTGCTCGCGCATGGCGAGGAGTCTAGGAGCGGACGGGCTGGAGCTCGGCCAGCTCGATGTCGGCCGCCATGGTCGCTGCGAGCGCAGGATCGAAGCGCCCCGCTCCGACCTCGCGTACAGACGCGGCACCGGCAGCGACGGCGAGCCGTACGGCGTAGTCGGGTGATCGCTCCTCGACGAGCGCCGCGAGGTACTGCGCCAGGAGGACGTCTCCCGAGCCGACACCCGAGACCGGCTCGACGTGCGGCGCGAACGCCCGGATTCGCTTCGTCTTCCGACCCGCGCGAACGAGCGCGAAGCAGCCGTTCTCGAGTGTGATGAGGACGTTGCGAGCGCCCATCTCGGCGATGGCGTCGAGCGCCATGATGAAGTCGTCGTCGTCCTCGAGCTCCTGCCCGACGAGCTGCTCCGCCTCGCGCTGGTTCGGGGAGACGAGGAACGGCCCGGCCTCGACGCCGAGGCGCAGCGGCTCGCCCTCGCTGTCGAGCACGACGCGAACGTCCCGCCGGGAGAGGTCCCGGACGGCGTCCGCGTAGAACGTTGTCGGCACCTTCCTGGGCAGCGAGCCCGACAGCACGATGAAGTCGGCACCGCGGGAGAGGTAGTGGAGCTTCTCCGTGAGCGTCTCGAGCTCGCCGGCGCTCACCTCCGGCCCCCACTCGTTTATCTCCGTGTGGGTGCCCGCGGTCGGATCGACGACGGCGGTCGACGTGCGCGACTCCGCGACGATGCGGACGAAGTCGTTGAGGATTGCCTCCGCGGTCAGCTCCTCGATGATCCGCGTGCCGGTGCGGCCACCCGCGAGGCCGGTCGCGACGACCGGGACGTCGAGGATCTTCAGTGCGCGCGCCACGTTGATCCCCTTCCCGCCCGCGAGCGTGAGGACCTCGCTCGAGCGGTGGCGGAACCCGATCTGGAACACCGGCACGGTCAGCGTCCGGTCGAGCGCCGCATTCGTCGTCACCGTGACGATCACGTGAGCATCTCCCATAGATTGCGCGCCGTCTGCGTCGCGTACCACCTCGTCTTGGCGACGAGACCCGCGTCGGCGACCGACTCCGCGGCGATGAGGTCCGAGGACGCGAGCAGCCGGTTCCCCTCGTAGACCTCGAGCCGTCCGAGCCGCTGCCCCTTCGCGACCGGCAGCGCGAGGGCGGTCGGCGCCACGACGCGCTCGAGCAACGGCGTGCCGACGTGCACGACCCGCACGAGCCCGCGCGGCGCGACGAGCTCGACGGCGGGCTGGCCGTACCCGGTCTTCGCCTCGGCGTAGACGCGCGCGGCGTCGACGACCTGGATGCGCCGGTACCGGCCCAGACCGTAGGTGAGGAGCTCGCGCAGGGCGTCGTTGCGCGCACTGCGACCGTCACTCCCGAGGACGGCACCGTAGACCGTCGCTCCCGCTCGCGTAGCGGCGGCGGCCTCCGACCAGCCCGCGTCCTGCGTGTGCCCGGTCTTGCCCCCGACGAGAGGATCCCACTCGCCGAGCAGGTCGTCGGTCGTCGGGAACGTGCGACCGCCGGGCAGCGAGACGCTCTCGCGCTGGAGGGCGTCGCGGATGAACGGAACGCCGATGGCGTAGCGGATGAGCACCGTCACGTCACGGGCACTCGACGCGTGCCCGGGCTCGTCGAGGCCGTGCGGGTTCTCGAAGTGCGTGTCGGTGAGCCCCAGCTGACGCGCCTTCTCGTTCATCAGGCCGACGAAGCGATCCGCGGACCCACGCCCGACGTACAGCGCGAGCGCGTCGGCGGCGTCGTTCGCGCTCGGGACGAGAGTCGCACGCAGGAGCTCGGCCACCGTCAGCTCCTCACCTGCGCGGAGGTAGACCGTCGACTCGCCGATGCGTGCCGCGCGCGAGTCGACGCGGACGACGTCGCCGAGCTTTGCGTGTTCGAGGACGACGACGGCCGTCATGAGCTTCGTGATGCTCGCGATCGCGTGCGGTCGCGCGGCATCGTGGCGCGCCAGCACCGCTCCGTCCTCGCCGACGAGGTACCACGACGCCGCGTCGATCCGCGGCGCGTCGGCACGCGATGCCTGGACGGGGGCCGCGAGAGCGGCGAAGAGCGCGACGACGAGGAGCATTGCCCTGCGCATCAGCGCGCGACAATGTACTCGTCTCTCGCAAGACCAGGATCTGCGAGTGCAGATCCTGGTCGCGAAGATCCCTGAAGCGCGGTCGCTGTCGCGACCGCGGTCGTCGCGACTACTCAGCCTGGTTACCAACCCGCGGCGCTCCAGACCTGGACGGCGAGCCGTTGCGCCTCGGCCCCTGCAGCCGCACGCCAGTCCGTCTCGGACTCGCGGTACGCGTAGATCACGGAGCGCGAGGCGGTGACGAGCGCGCTCGCCGGCCCAGCCGTGAACGCGCGCGCGACGTCCGCCGGTGTGGCTCCCTGCGCGCCGATTCCCGGAAGGAGCATCGGCGAGTGCGGCAGCAGACGCCGCGCCTCGGACACCGCTCGCGGATGCGTCGCCCCAACGACCGCACCGATGCTCGACATCCCCTGCGCGCCCACGAGCGGTGCGCCCCACTCGCTGACGAGCCCCGCGACGTACTGCCAGAGCGGCCGCCCGTCCGACAGCGCGAGGTCGAGGACGTCCGTGGCGCCGGCGTTCGACGTCCGGACGAGGAAGAAGACGCCGGCCCCGTGACGCCTGCAGGCCGCGAGGAACGGCTCGACCGAGTCGAGGCCGAGGTAGGGGCTCGCGGTCATCGCATCGGCGAGCGGCACCCCATCGTCGCGGGGCTCCAGGTACGCCGCCGCGTACGCACGCGACGTCGACCCGATGTCTCCGCGCTTCGCGTCGATCAGGACGAGCAGGCCCGTCGAGCGCGCGTAGTCGCAGACCTCTTCGAGCGCGCGGAAACCGTCGGAGCCGAGCGACTCGAAGAACGCGGACTGCGGCTTGACGGCGACGACGTACGGACCGACTGCGTCCACGATCCCTTTGCAGAAGCGGGCGACGGACGACGCAGCTCCCGCCCGCCCGAGAACGGCTTCGCCGCGCAGCTCCATGGGCAGGAGGTCGACGACGGGGTCGAGTCCGACGACGAGCTGGCTCTGCTTGCGGCCGACCGCCTCCGCGACGCGGTCTGCGAAGTTCGCGACCTCCACGGCGTACAGGCTATGCGGCCAGGATCACGGAGCCGTCGAGGGGGACGATGCGGAGCTCGGGCGGCGGTCGGCGCAGCACCGTTGCGACGACGACGAGGTCGGCCGCGTCCTCGGGCGCGAACGACGTCCCACGGCCGGTTGCCTCCGCGAGGCCGGCCTCGAGCTCGAGCCGCGCGGCGCCGCGCGGGACCGGTCGCTTCCACACACGTCCGCCCGCGACGAAGAACGCTCGCCAGAACGCGGGCTCGCGCGCCGGGGCGAGCACGCACAGCTCGGAACGACGCAGACGCTCGAGCTCGCCGAGGCGCGATGCGACCTCCTCGAGCGCGGCGATGCGATCGCGGAGACGCGCGGCGTCCTCGAACCGAAGATCGCCAGCGAGCCGGCGCAGCCTCGCGCGGAGCGGCGGCAGCGCCGCCTCGAGGTCCTCGCCGTCGAAGTCGCCGAGCGCACGCGCGGCGAGCTGCGCCCGTCGTTTGCTCGGGATCGGGCCGTAGCGGCCCGGCGTCGAGGTGACGACCCAGCGGTCCCCGCGCCGCTCGAGGTAGGAGTGGCGGTCCGGGCGGCCGGCACGAGCGTTGGCCGGCGGTCGTAGCTCGCGGATGAGACGCAGCTCCTCGAGGGAGGCCTCGAGCTCGGAGCCCAGCTCGCGCCACTCGATCCGCTCGAGCGCCCCGAGCGCGGCCTCGACCGCGGGACGTTGCCGATCGCCGGAGAAGTACGAGCGCAGGCGCGCCCGCAGGCTCCGCGCCTTCCCGACGTACAGCACGACGTCGTTGCGGTCGCGAAAGAGATAGACGCCTGGCGAGGCGGGTGCTCCTGCGACGAGCGAGCGCTTCGCGTGGAGCCTCCGCGCCCGTGGCGCGGCGAGCTCCACGATCTCCGCGAGCGTCCGCGCGCCGCGCTCCTGCGCGAGCCCGAGGAGCGCGACGAGGATCTCGGCAGTCGCCAGCGCATCCGGGAGCGCGCGGTGGCAGGGCTCGCACGACGTGCCGAAGAAGTGCGCGAGCTGCCGGAGCGAGAAGCGCTCGCTCCGGCGGTGGAGAAGGCGCCGCGCCAGCCACACCGTGTCGACGACAGGCGCCGCGACCTTGCGGCCGGTGAGGCGCTCCACGGAGCGATCGAGGAAGGACACGTCGAAGCGCGCGTTGTGCGCCGCGAGCGCCGCGTCTCCGGCGAACGAGAGGAAGCGCCGGATCGCGAGCTCCGGGCGCGGAGCGGCGCGGAGCTCCATATCGCGCAGCCCGGTCAGCCGCGCGATCGTGGGGGGCAGGGCGACTCCTGGCCGGACGAGCGTCTCGAACGTCTCGCGAACCTCCAGCGCGGCGACACGCACGGCGCCGATCTCGCAGATCCGATCGCGTGTCGCCGAAAGCCCGGTCGTCTCCAGGTCGAAGACGACGAGCTCGGCGTCCTCGATGAGCGTCTCTGCCTGAGAGCCGTCCACGAGCCCGACACGGCCGCCGAGCCAGGTGAGGCGAGCGTCGCCGTCGACGACGTCCGCGAGCAAGGAGTGCGCGAGCGTCGCAGGCGCGCGCTCGAGGGCGAACAGCACGCGCGCTGCGTCCTCGGCTCCCACCGCTCCCCGACGGGCGTGGATCAGCTCCACCAGCCGATCGGCGGCATCGAAGGAGAGCTGCATCGCCTTCCACCGTATACGAACACATGTTCGTATACAAGCCCGAACGAAAGGCCGCCCTGAGGCGGCCCTTCGCAAGCCTCCTCGCTCTAGCCCTTGACCGATGCCTTGAGCGCGCTACCAGCCGTGAACTTCGGGACGGTCGTTGCAGCGATGTGGACCTTTTCGCCCGTCCGCGGGTTGACGCCCATGCGCGCCGCGCGCGCCGAGGTCGAGAACTTGCCGAAACCGGTGAAGGTGATTGCCTCACCCTTCTTCAGCGCGTCCGTGATCGTGTCCAGCACAGCGTCGACCGCAGCGCCCGCCTCGCGCTTGGACATACCGGCCCGATCGGCTACGGCGTCCACGAAATCCTGCTTGGTCACTGTTCTCCTCCTGACGTCGGATGCGGGTTCACGGAACCGAAGGAGCCTAACACCCCTTCGGATTTGGCTCAACCATCCCGTTTTCCGGGGATTTTTCGCAGCTCCAGGAGCTCGCTCGCGCGGAAGAGCGGCCGAAGGCGCACTCCGAGCCGGGCGAGAGCGTCGGAGCCGCCCTCCTCGCGATCGACGACACAGACCGCGTGACGAACCACGAGCCCCTCCTCTCGGACGGCCGACACCGCCTCGGCGAGCGCGCCGCCGGACGTGACGACGTCCTCGAGCAGGCACACCAGCTCGCCCTGCTCGAAGGGGCCCTCGATCCGTTTGGCCGTGCCGTATTCCTTGGTTTCACCGCGCACGATGATGAACGGCAGCCCGGACGCCATTGCTGCCGAAGCTGCCAACGCGACCGCTCCGAGCGCCGGCCCAGCGAGCCGCACGGCATCCGGCTCGCACGCCCGCGCCGTCGCGGCGAGCGACTCGCCGAGCGCCCGGAGGATCTCCGGCTCCGTCTCGAAGCGATACTTGTCGAGATACCAGGACGAGCGGCGCCCCGAGCGCAGCACGAAGTCGCCCTCGAGCAGCGCGCGCTCGACGAGCAGCGCGCCGAGCTCGTCGTCGGTCACCTGCGAAGCGCGGAGCGCGTGATCGACGCGAGGCGCTCGAACCCGGTCGTGCCGGGCTCGAGGACGACCGCCGACCCGTCGGCGTAGGAGATGCCCGCCCGCTCCTCGGGACCAGAGGACGCGAAGAAGGTCCGCCACGCCCAGACGGCGAGGCCGATGAGGAGGGCGAGCCGGACGAGCTTCCTCACTCCGTAGCCTCCTTCGGCTTGCGCGTGCGGCGCCTCTTCGGCTCCTCGGCACGGATCGAATGGGCGCACGTGCGTAGGTCGTAGACGACGAGGCCCGAGGTCGGATCCGGGCCGGTCGTCGCTGCGACCGTCCGTTCGCCTTCGCGCACAACGAAGAACGCGCCCTCGTCGAGCTCGACCTCGACGCGCGTGACCTCGCGCTCCTGCGCGCCGAGGTCGGACGCCGCGGCGACGAGCTCGAGCGCAGCCGCGGCGAGCCCCGGCCCGGCGCCCTCGGGCGAGGACGCGAGCACCGCGCCGTCGCCGTCGAGCGCGACGGCCGCAGTGATCTGGGAGGAGACCTCCATGAGCTCACGCAGCGCCTGGGCCGGTTCCATCGCCGCGACGCTACCAATGTTCAGCCTGTGCGCAAGACCGGAATCCGCTGACGCGCGGATTCCGGTCGCGCGAAATCCCTGAAGGCCGCCGCTTCGCGGCGGCTACGTGCCCGACTCACGGTCGAACGCAAGGACCGCGGCGAGAGCGCGAGCCGCCTGCGCGCGATGCGAGTGCTCCGCCTTCCACGCGTTGCCCAGCTCGGCCACGGTGCGCGTCTCGCCCACGGGGACGAAGATCGGGTCGTAGCCGAACCCCTCGCTGCCACGCGCGGCCCGAGCGATCTCGCCCTCGAGCGTGCCCGTCGCGCGCCGTTCGACGCCCTCGGGCGATAGGACGACGAGCTCGCACACGTACCTCGCCCGCCGGTCGGTCTCTTCGGCGAGCTCGGCGAGGAGCCGCGCGACGACGTCGTCCGCCCAGCGGGCCGACTCGACTCCGGGGAGTCCGCCGAGAGCCGCGACCTCGATGCCGGAGTCCTCGCCTGCGACCCACGCATCGGCGGGAGCGTGCTCCCGACCGTGGCGTGCCTTGACCCGCGCGTTGTCGAGGAACCTCTCTCCGTCCTCGACGGGGTCGTCCGGAGGGTCGAGCAGGTCGATGTCCCAGGCCGGAAGCGCCGCTCGCAGCTCACGCAGCTTGTTCTCGTTCCTCGAGTCGAGCAACAACCTCACGCGGGCGGAGCCGCGGCCGCCTCGCTCTGCGCCGCCTGCAGCCTCTCGATCCCCCCGGCGGCGAGATCGAGCAGCGAGTCGAGGAGCTCGCGCGAGAACGGGTCTCGCTCCGCCGTCGCCTGCACCTCGACGAGGCGCCCGTCACCGGTCATGACGACGTTCATGTCGGTCTCGGCGGTCGAGTCCTCCACGTAGTCGAGGTCGAGCACCGCCTCCCCCTCGACGACACCGACGGACACGGCCGCGACCGACCCCGTCAGGGCCTTCGAGAGGCCGAAGCTGTCGAGCGCACGACGTGCGGCGATCCACGCGCCGGTGATGGACGCGCAGCGCGTCCCGCCGTCGGCCTGGAGCACGTCGCAGTCGAGCCAGAGCGTCCGCTCGCCGAGCGCCTCGAAGTCGCACACCGAGCGCAGCGCCCGTCCGATGAGGCGCTGGATCTCCACCGTTCGCCCGTCCGGCCGCCCACGCGACACGGCACGTTGCGTCCGCTCGCCGGTGGAGGCGGGCAGCATCGCGTACTCGGCCGTCATCCAGCCGCGCCCCGACTTGTGGAGCCAGCGCGGAACGCCCTCCTCGACGGTCGCCGTGCAGAGGACGATCGTCTTCCCTTGGGCGTAGAAGACCGAGCCGTGCGGCTGCTCGAGGTAGTCGGGCTCGACCTCGAGCGGGCGGAGCTCGTCGGGCTTTCGGCCGTCGTGTCTCATGCGGCCGCTTCGAGCGTGGCGACCTCGACGTGCTCGGCGGACTCGATCGGCAGCTGGAGGAAGCGGCGGCCCATCTCGCGGAAGAGGTCGGGGTCGCCGGTCGTGAGGAAGCGGTACGCCCCCTCGCGGCCAGCCGCATTCTCGATCCCCTTCCGGGCAAGGGTCTCCGCCGCCTCGCGGGCCGTTTCCTCCGCCGAGAAGACGAGCGTGACGCCGCGGCCGAACACGCGCTGGAAGATCGGCCTGATGAGCGGGTAATGCGTGCACCCGAGGATGACCGTGTCGACGTCCGCCTCCTTGAGCGGCGCGGCGTACTCACGAACGGCGAGGACGATCTCCTCTCCGAACGGGTCCGCGCCCTCGATGAGCGGGACGAGTCTGGGGCAGGCGACGGCGACGACCTCCGCGCCCGCGTCGAGAGCGCGAACGAGCTCCGAGTAACGGCCGCTCGCCACCGTCGCCTCGGTGGCCAGCAGCCCGATTCGCCGGTTCCTGGTCGCGAGCACGGCGGCGTGGGCCTCGGGTGCGAGGACGCCGATCACGGGGACGGACAGCCGGCGCTGGAGATCGGGGAGCGCGGCGGCCGTCGCCGAGTTGCAGGCGGCGACGATCAGCTTCACGCCCTGGTGCTCGAGGTAGGCGGCGATCTCGGCCGCGAACCTCCGGATCTCGTCCAGCGGACGCGGCCCGTACGGGAGTCGCGCGCCGTCACCGAGGTAGACGAAGTCCTCGTGCGGAAGCGTCACGAGGCATTCGTGGAGGACGGTGAGCCCGCCCATCCCCGAGTCGAACACGCCAATCGGGCGCTGGTCCATGCGCGAGGAGTCTAGGCGGAGCCGTGGTCGAGCCCTGCCGCGACCGCCGCTACCCTTGCTGCCGTGCGGAAGGCCTGTGTCGCGTCGCTCGCCGCCGCGCTCGTCCTCGTCGCAGGCGCCGCTCGCGGCTCCGTCGCGGCGCGGCAGGACGTCTCGATCCCGATGGACGACGGCGTTCCGATCGCGGGGACGCTCTACCTCCCCGACGGCACACCCCCGGCCGGCGGCTGGCCCGCAATGGTCGTCCTGCACGGCCTTGCGGGCAACCGGCAGCAGATGAATGCGCTCGTCGAAGGCTACGGCGTGACCGGGCTGGGGTACGCGATCCTCACCTTCGACGCCCGCGGGCATGGCGAGTCAGGCGGGCTCGTCGGGCTCGACGGTCCGCGCGAGGTCGCGGACACGCGCGCCGTGCGCGACTGGCTCGCGGCACGTCCGGACGTCTCGGACACGAAGATCGGCGCGCTCGGTGTCTCGTACGGCGGCGGGGCGGTCTTCAACTCGCTCGTCGCCGGCGTTCCCTGGGCGGCCGTCGTGACGATCTCCACCTGGGTCGACCTGTACTCCGCGCTCATGCCGCAGGGCCTCGCGAAGTCGGGCGCCTTTGTCGCTCTCGCGGCATCGATCCCACCGACGCGGAGAGACCCGTCGCTCGACGCCGCGGGTGCGGCGGCGCTCACCGGGAACGCCGCGGTCGTGAAGCGGTGGGCCGACGCGCGCTCGAGCCTGCAGGCACTCGGCTCGGTGACGACGCCGGTGTTCATGGCGCAGGGACGGCGCGACTTCCTGTTCGGACTCGACCAGGGCACGCGGGCGTATGCGCGGCTGAAGGGGCCGAAGGCCTTGTACGTCGGCCTCCACGGCCATACACCCTCGACGTTCCCGGCTGCCGATACCGGCTACCTCCTGACGAAGGTGCGTGCCTGGTTCGACTGCTACCTGCGGGAGACCGGCTGCGACGGCGCCCAGTCCTCGGTCTACCTCGTCCCCGAGACCTTCGCGGGACAGGCGGTTCGTCGCGGGACGCTCCCGCCCGTCTCCCCGACGTTTGTCTCGTTCCCGGGCGTGACGACGTTCGCCCAGAAGGGCAAGGCCGTGCGCACGTCGGGGCGCCAGCGCAATGCGATCGAGATCTTCGGGACTCCGACCCTCCAGACAACCGTCGCCGCGAGCGGCGGCTGGTCCCGTCTCGTCGCGGTGCTCAGCGCTCGCACGCCGACCGGCAGGGAGATCGTCGTCGGTGCCGGAGGGGTCCCCACGGCGACCGGCGCCCACGGGGTGACGATCCGACTCTCGAGCCAGGCGACCTTCGTGCCGAAGGGCTCGCGCTTCAGGGTGACGCTCGCCTCGTCGTCGACGGCGCAGTCGAGCACGAGCCTCCTCTACCTCGACCTGCCCATGGCTCCGAGCGCGCGGGCACGGGTGGGCACTGCCGTTCTCAAGCTGCCGGGCCTGCGGACGCAGGTGACGAAGTGACGACCGTCCGGATCGGGACCTGCAGCTTCGCCGACGAGGGGCTCCTGAAATCCTGGTACCCGCGCGGCGTCTCGACGCCGAAGGCACGTCTCGGCTACTACTCGGAGCGCTTCGATACGGTCGAGGTCGACTCGCCCTTCTACCATCTCCCCGACCCCGCCGTAACGGGGCGCTGGGCGCAGAGGACGCCTCCCGAGTTCACGTTCCACGTGAAGGCGCACGCCACGATGACCGGGCACGAGCCCGCGGAGCAGGCACCGTCGTTCGCCGAGTTCCGTGCGTCCCTCGAGCCGCTCGAGCTCTCGGGGAAGCTCCGCGGGGTCCTCCTCCAGTACCACCCTCGATTCAAGAAGTCGGAGGCTGCGAAGACGGAGCTCGCGGGCGTGCGGGAGCTCGTCGACCCGCTCGTCCCGCTCGTCGAGTTCCGCCACCGGTCCTGGCTCGAGGAGGACGAGCGGGCCGACACCCTCTCGTTCCTCGAGCGGCACGGGCTCGCGTACGTGTCCGTCGACGCGCCTCGAACGCGCGCGTCCAACGTCCTTCCTCCGGTCGCAGCCGCCACGCATCCGGTCGCGTACGTCCGCTTTCACGGGCGGAACGTGAAGACCTGGAACATCAAGGCCGAGAAGTCCTCGGAGCGCTTCAACTGGATGTACACGCCGGACGAGCTCGCGGAATGGGTGGAAGAGCTCGGGCGCCTCGCGCGCGACGCGGACGAGGTCTACGCGATGTTCAACAACAACCGCGACGACTTCGCGCCGCGCAGCGCGGTCATCCTGCGCGGGCTCCTCGACGAAGTGGGGATCCCGGCTAGCGGTGGAGTGGAACCGCCGCCTCTCGCACCGACCTTGTTCTGACGCTCGACGTCGGCGCAGTCGTCATGCGGAACGATCGAGCGACGTCCAGGGACGCATGTGCGAACGGGCGGCCGCGCACGAACATCCGCGCGAGCCGCTTATCGTGCTCGACGCACAGCGGCCCCATCGTCAGCGTCTCGCAACCCGGCACGGTGCACTGCGTGACGATCGGCATGAGGCAGTGTACCCCTCTCGGACGAGTCGTAACCTCCGCATCTACAGTCACGGCCGTGCGCGTTCTGTCCGTCACGCACGGAGCGAATGTCCCCGGCGGCGTCTTCGACGAGGCCGTCGAGGCGTCCGGCCACGTGCTCGAGCGCTGGTCGGTCCCGGACGGCCGACCGCCCGAGCCGGCGCGGAGCTACGACGCGGTGATGGTCTTCGGCGGCTCGATGCACCCCGACGAAGACGAGCGCTTCGCCTGGCTCGAGCGCGAGGAGGAGTTCCTCAAGGACGTCCTCGCCGAGCGCGTCCCGGTCTTCGGCATCTGCCTCGGCGCGCAGATGCTCGCCCGTGCGGCGGGCGCCCGCGTGGGCCCTGCGAGCGCGGTCGAGATCGGCTGGCTCGACGTCTCGCTCACACCGGCCGGAGGCGGCGATCCGGTGCTGGGCGTCCTCCCGCCGAGCGCGACTGTCTTCCAGTGGCACCACTACACCTTCGATCTCCCGCCGGGTGCCGTCGAGCTCGCGCGGAGCCCGATCTGCCCCCAGGCGTTCCGCCTCGACGCGCCGGCGTGGGGCATCCAGTTCCACGCCGAGGTGACGCTGTCGATGCTCACGGCCTGGTCGGAGGAGGACCCCGACGACCTCCCCATGCCGGCCGAGGAGCTCCGGTCGGAGTCGGAGCGGCTCATCGCCCGCTCGAACGCGCAGGGTCGCGCCCTGGCGGACGCCTTCCTCACCGCGGCGAGCTAGGAGGGCTCCTCCACCTCGCGCGACCACTCGTGCCAGGAGCCGAGGTAGTTGCGGGCGTGGTAGCCCGCGCCGGAGAGCACCTGGACGGCAAAGCCCGATCGCGTGCCCACGTGGCAGTAGGCGACGATCTCGGAGCCCTCCGGCAGCCCGACGAGCTGCCGGACGTCCTCGGCGCTCCGACACTCGAGGATCTCCTCGAGCGGGACGTTGACGGCACCCGGGATGTGACCGTGCCTCGGGTCGCAGTGCGCAGGCGCCGTGCCCTCGAACTCCGAACGAGTCCGGACGTCGACGAGCGCGACCCCCGGGCTCTCGAGCCGGCGCCGCAGTTCTTCCAGCGTCACGTCTTCCACTGGCTCAGGAAGTCGAGGAGCACGGCGTTGAAGCGCTCCGGCTGGTCGAGGCTAACGAAGTGGCCGGCGGTCTCGAACACCTCGAGACGCCCGTTCAGCGCGGTCGCTGCGAGCTCCCTCGCCTCGTCGACCGTGACGACATCGTCCCGGTCGCCGACGCATACGAGCAGCGGGCCACCGAACGACGCGACGACGCCGGTGAGGTCGAGCCGGTCGCGCATCGCCTCCTGCGCGATCGCGAGGTGCTCGAGATCGGCGTCCGCATCGGCCAGATGCGGCACCTCGCCCTTGCGCAGGGCGATGATCTGCTCCTGCCTGAAGCGACGCCGTTCGAACGTGTCCGCGTCCGCGCGTGAGCCGACGAGCACGAGGCCGAGGATGCGCTCGGGCGCGCGACGCGCGAGCGCGAGCGCGCAGTAGCCGCCCATCGAGGCTCCGACGGGAAGGAGCTCACCGTCGATGTCCCTGAGGAGCTGCGCCGCCCAGTCGTCGATCGAGGGGCCGCGCCCGTAGAGGTGCGGTGTCGCAACTGTGAAGCCGGCCTCGCGCAGCGCCGGGACCTGGCGCACCCACACACGCTCGGAGACCGGCCAGCCGTGCAGGAGCATGATCGTCACGAGCGCTGGATCCTCACCGATCCCCCGAGCTCGGGCGCGTCCGCCCAGCCGTTCGTGGCACCCTCGACGCCCATCGTCGCCGCGAGCTCGCCGACGAGCTCACGAGCAGGCGGAAGATCTGCAGGCGAGGGGGCCGTGCGCGCGACCCGACGGACGGCATCGGGTTGAGCGCCAGTCAGCCGCGAGATGACCGTCGGGTTGGCAGCGAGCCCGACCACGTCGCCCGGGGGAAGCGGCCCGTAGAACTCGGGGACCGAGAGGTATTCGTCCACGATCCGTCCTCTCTCGAAGAGGATCATCCGCACGAGCTCCTCGCGCTCGACGCCGAGCAGCAAGGTCACGGCGCCCATCCTGTCGGAAAGCTCGCGCGCGAGTCGGCGGAGCATCTCCGGGTTGCGGTCGCAGACGTCATCGTAGACCGCGATCCAGCCGCCCCGCGGTGCGGCCACGAGCGATCCTCGCGAGCCGCCCGGCAGGCGGGGGACGAACTGACGAACCGCCTGCTCGACCGCGCTGAGGTCGTCCGTCTGGATGTGGATCGACCCGAACGACGCCGCCTCCTGGCTCCCGATCCGGGCCTCGAGATCGGGGACGGATCCGGTCATCACGATCACCTCGTCCTTGAGCCCCCAGCGCGCGTAGAGCGAACGCGCGCCATGGTTCGAGGCCACGACGTCGAGATCGAAGCGCTCGATCCCGAGCCCTTTGAACGCGGAGAGGACCTCGCGCATGAGCTCCGTGCCGATGCCGCTCCTCCTCGCGTCGCGCGAGACGTAGAGATCGGTCAGCGTCCCGAAGCCGGGCGCTCGACGCCGCGCGAGCGCGAAGCCGACGGGGACGCCGTCGTCCTCCGCGACGAGCGCTATCTCGGACGCGATCATCTCCGAAATCTCGCGCAGCTCCTTCTCCTCGTCGGCAGGCCCCTCGTGGGTCGGCGGCGGGATCTCGTGGTCGAACTCGCGCCAGAGCGCGGCGATGGCGTCGAAGTCCTCCGGGACCGCCCGGCGAACCGTCATCCGGCCATCCTCGCGCCGGCCAGGAGGAACTGTGCGGACAGGTTCTGGAAGGGCGCGAACCGATCGCCCATGCGTCGGACCTCCTCGATCGTGAGTGAGCGCCCGGCAGCGTAGAAGGTCGAGACGGCCTTCCGCACGCCGAGATCACCTGCCGGCCAGGCGTGCGGGCGCGCGAGATGCCGCGCGAGAAACCAGTCGGCCGTCCAGCGCCCGAGGCCCCTGACGGAGGTCAGCGTCCCGATCACGTCGTCGTCGGGCAGCGCAGCGAGCACCTCGAAGTCGAGGTCGGAGTGGGCAAGCTCGAGGACGTACTCCGCCTTCGCACGGGAGAAGCCGAGCACGGTGAAGTGCCGCGGCCGCAGCTCGCGGATGCGCTCGCGCGTCGGGAACTCCCAGGCGTGGACGTGTCGCACGCCGTACGTCCGCACGAGGTTGCCGCGGATCGCCGCCGCCGCCCGCAGCGAGATCTGCTGCGTCGTGATCGCGACGACCAGCGCCTCGAACGGCTGCGGGTTCAGCGTCGGCCGGAAACCGGGGAGCAGCTCGACGATATGCCCGAGCGTCGGCTCGTCGGCCGCCCACTCTCCGAAGGCGTCGAGATCGAACTGGAGACCGAGCAGTTTCCCGACCTCGGACGCGGCCTCGTCGCTCCAGGGCTCGATCGCGACACCGCCCTTCGCCGCGGCAACGCGCACCTCGCGCCCGGCGACGACGCGATACAGCCCGTCCTCGTGCAGGACCGTCGCGCCATCCGAGCCGAAGTCGCGAAAGCGGCGCGTCGAGAGCTCGAAGTCGTACGGCGCCGGGACCCGCAGGACCGTCACAGCCTCGTCTCGAGGTCGGAGAAGTCGGTGAACGGCTCGAAGGCGATCCCCCTCTGCGAGAGGTAGGTCGCGAGGCCGTCGCGGGCGAACACGCGCGTCGCGGCTTCCGCCACGCAGCGGTCGGAGTAGCCGTCGCCCACGTACACGAAGCCGTCGAGGCCGCCGACGTCCGAGCGCTTGCACGGCTCGCCGCACACCGCGCACATGGCCTGCGGGCGGAAGAGCACACGCCAACCGTCGGGTCGAGGATCCAGCCGATTCGCGCGAAGCTCGAGCTCGAGGCCCTCGCGCTCGAGCACGGGCTCGATCAGCTCGTGGAAGCCGCTCGAGACGATCAGCGGTCGATGCCGGCGGGCGAATTCCGGAAAGCCTGCTCGCAGCCGGGCGTTCTCGCGCATCCAGTCGACGACCTCGGGCAGGGGCGCCCGGACCGACGCGAACTCGCCCGCGATCACCTCCTGGAGGGTCAGATCGCGCCCGAGCCGCGACTCGTGAGCCTCGTAGATGTCTGCGTCGCCGAACTCGAGCAGCACGAGGTGGAGACCATCCACCTCGGTGACGGTCCCGTCCCAGTCGAGCACGAGCTCCATGGGTCAGGCGACGCGCTGCTCGAGAGCGCCGATCTCGCCCGTCTCGATCTCGACGGCGCTCCCCACGCGGACTCCCTCGACCAGGCCGCACATCGGTCCGGCGACGAGGTCACCCGGGTAGAGCCGCGTCCGGTCCGCCGCGAGCGACACAGCCGCCTGCCAGTCGAAGCTGTCGGGCACTTCTCTCGCGCGCTCGACGCCGTTCACGCGCACGACCTGTGCGCACGCCCCGGGATCGAACGCTGCTGCCGTCACGGCCACGGGGCCCAGGCCGAGCGCGAAGTCGCGATCCTTCGGCGGCTTCCGCGCTGGATCGCGCCACTCCGCGAGGACCGTGAATGCCGCAAGCTCGCCGGCCGCGCCGATCACGCCCGCGAGCCGCGGCGCAAGCGTGAGCTCGTCCCCCGCGATCTGCGCTTCCGGTCCCTGAACCGCTGCGGGGTTCGCGAACGCGAACGACATCTGGTCGTCGAAAAGGCGAATCGAGGGCGGGTGGAGCACAGGTGCGAGCAGGCGCACCTCTGCGAGCGGGTACTCCGCGTGCTCGCGGGCCGAGCCGCCGCCCGTGAAGAAGGACTGCAACGTCTGCGCGGCGAGGTGGACGACACGGTCGCCGTCGATGCGGCCGACCCACCCTCGCTCCATCGGGTGGGCGAGGGGATGGAACATGCAGAGCTTTCTCATCGGCCGGTCGCCGGCCGATGAGCGGGGAGGGGTGTGGGGAACCGGGAGGTTCCCCATGCTCTCCAGAAGAAGGGGGCACGCGGGGGAAACATGGTTTCCCCCGCGAACGCGAGCCGCAGGCGAGCGGTGCTCATTCGACGCGCTCGAGGAAGACGTCGATCTCGCCGCCGCACGGCAGGCCGACGC
>JBKOYF010000086.1:0-3079 GCA_046725305.1 Actinomycetota bacterium | reverse complement strand
ACGCTGGTCGGGCCGGTGGCGACGTTCGGCTACTGGATCGGCTGGTCCGTCGTGCTGTCGTTCATCGGGCTGTTCACCGGCTACATCATCCAGACCGCATGGTTCCCGGGCGAGCCCTACGGAACGTATGCGTTCGGAGGGGCGGACATCGACCACGGCTACTTCTCGACCGGTCCGGTCTACATCGGCCTCCAGCACCTGATCACGATCGGGTTGATCCTCGGTGTCTGGCTCTTCAACTTCTTCGGAACGCGGATCGCCGTGTCGTTCAACTACCTGGCGGGCATTCTCCTCATGTTCCCGCTCTTCTGCTTCACGTTCCTGCCGTTCCTGAACGGCGACTTCGACTCCGCGAACCTCACGTACAAGCTGAACGACCCGGGTCTCGCGTGGGGTGGCCTGCAGATCGCCTTGGTGTGGATCTGGATCATGATCTGGTCGACTGCTCCAGAGGCCGCCGCGACCTTTGCGCCCGAGTACAAGGACACCGGGCGCGACACGAGGAAGGCCTTGATGACGTCGGCGCTCTTCATCCTCTTCGTCAACACGATGGTGCCGATCGCTCTCACCGGCGGGGTCGGGCCGAAGACCGTCGAGGCGTTCGACTACGTCGGCGCCCTCGACCAGCTCGTGGGCGAGAGCCTGACCAACGTCTTCGTCGTCGTCATCTGCGCCAGCTTCATCATCTCGATGAACACGGCGACGGCGGACGGCAGCCGCGCGCTCTACGGCATCTCGAGGGACGGCCTCACGGTGAGGGAGCTCGGACGGCTGAACCGCTGGAACGTGCCCGGGAACGCGATGTCGCTCGACATGGTCATCAACATCCTTTTCATCCTGTTCGTCGGCAACATCTTCGGCATCCTCGTCGCGAGCAACATCGGCTACGTCTTCGCGAACATCTGTGCCATCTCCGCCTTCATCCTCCTGAGGAGGGACCGGCCGGAGTGGCCGCGCCCGATCAGGCTCGGCTCCTACTGGACGTGGATCGCGGGTGTCCTCTGCGCCGCCTTCATCGTCTTCGAGGTCGTCGGCGTCGGCTGGTTCCAGATCGCCGGCGCGGGGGCCGTCTACGGCGGCACCAAGGAGAAGATCATCGGCTTCTCCGTGCTGGTGATCTCGCTGCTCCTGTTCCTCTTCCGGCGGATGGTGCAGGACAAGGAGTCGCCGCACTGGCGCGAGGAGACGCCGACGATGCCGGACGCGAACGTCGCTGCGCTCCTCGAGCAGGAGATGCGGCCGGCGTAAACAGCCGTCACTCGAACCGCGTGAGAGGCGGCTGCGGCCGCCTCTTTCGCGCCGGACGTCAGAATTCGCAACATGGAGCGCTCGGCGGCACCGCAGGAGTTCGAGGTCGCGATCGGCGACGCGATCTCCGCCCCGGAGGCGTTCGGTGCGTCGTTCGACGCCGCACCGGCGGTCGGGGAACTCGAGCTCGGCGAGGGGCTCGAGGGCGATCCGGCGCTCGCGTTCCGGCGGACGCTCGGCATGTTCGCGACGGGGGTGACCGTGCTGACGACCCGCGTCGGCGAGCAGGTGCACGGCATGACCGCGAACGCGTTCATGTCCGTCTCGCTCCGCCCGCCTCTCGTGCTCATCTCGATCGACCGCCGCGCGAAGATGGGCGCGCTCCTGCACGAGGGCACGCGCTTCGGGGTGAGCGTCCTCGAGGCGCACCAGACGGGACTGTCGGACCGGTTCGCGGGACGGGTCTCCGAGGACCCCCCGGAGGCCGCCTTCGAGGTCGTCCACGAGACGCCGCTCGTCGAGGGCGCGCTCGCGCACCTCGTCGCACGGGTCGTCCGCTCGTACTGGGGCGGAGATCACTCGCTCTTCCTCGGCCAGGTGGAGTTCGCGCGCTACGGAGTCGGGCGGCCGCTTCTCTTCCACGGCGGGCGGTACGAGCGGCTCGTCGAGGATCCCCGGGTCTTCTCGCTCCTCCCGCGCGAGCTCCTCGACCCGATACTCGCGCTCGGCGAGGAGCGCGAGTACGAGAACGGGGAGCCGCTGATGCGGATCGGCGAGCCCGGCTCCGAGCTCCTCCTCGTCGTCGAGGGCACGGTTCGGGTGGAGCGCCCCGGGCGGTCGCTCACCCTCGGCCCGGGCGAGCTGATCGGCGAGATCGAGGTGCTCGATCCCGGCGGTGGCCGGATCGCGGACATCCACGCCGTCGGCCCCGTTCGCTGTATCGCGGTCTCGCGGGAAGTGCTCCTCGGAGCGCTGGAGACGGATCCGAGGGCGGCCGTCGCCCTCATCGAGGTGCTCGCAGCCCGTTTTCGCGAGACCGCGTGACGCGACGAACGGCGCTGCTCGGGCTCGGGGTCGCGCTCGCGCTCGCCGACTCGTCGATCGTGACGCTGGCCCTTCCCGAGATCCTCGGCCAGTTCGACGTCGCGATCACGACGGTTGCCTGGGTGCTCACGTCGTTCAACCTCGTGCTCGCCCTCGTCGTCGTTCCTGCGGCGTACGTGTCCCGACGATGGCCGCGGCGGTCGTTCGTCGTCGGCGTGCTCGTGTTCGCCGCAGCCTCGCTCGCCTGCGGACTCGCACCCTCGTTCGACGTCCTCGTCGGGGCGAGGTGCGTCCAGGCGGCCGGAGCGGCGCTGCTCGTCACTGCGGCGCTCGACCTGCTCGCGAACGTTCGCGGGAGCGAGGGCGCGCTGCGGGTCTGGGTCGCGGCCGGCGTGCTCGGCGCGGCGGTGGGCCCCGCGGCGGGAGGCATTCTCACGCAGGCCCTCGGCTGGGAGTCGATCTTCTTCACGCAGGTGCCGCTGGCGCTCGTGCTCCTCCTCGCCCTTCGGGGGCTCGCAGTGGAGCCGATCGTCGCTCCGGCCGGCCGCCCGTCCGTGAGCGCGAACGCTGCGCTGCTCCTCGTCGCAGGCGGGCTCGTCGCGGCGTTGTTCCTCGTCGTGCTGCTCCTCGTGGACGGCTGGGCGATGTCGCCGGCGGCGGCCGGCGCCGTCGTCACGGTCATGCCGCTCACTGCGGTCGCGGTCGGTCGTCTCCGTCCGCGCTCGCTCGGCCCCGTCCAGGGCGCAGCGTGCGGCGTGATCCTCCTCGCCGGCGGCCTGGCGGCGCT
>JBKOYF010000132.1:0-4721 GCA_046725305.1 Actinomycetota bacterium | reverse complement strand
GCATGACCTGCTCGAGCGGACGGTCGAGCCGACGAAGCAGGCGCTCGCGGACGCGGGGCTCACGCCTGCCGACATCGAGCACGTCGTCCTCGTCGGCGGCATGACCCGCATGCCGGCCGTGCAGGCGAAGGTCAAGGAGCTCATCGGCAAGGAGCCACACAAGGGCGTGAACCCGGACGAGGTCGTCGCCATCGGCGCCGCCATCCAGGCAGGCGTGCTGAAGGGCGAGGTCAAGGACGTGCTCCTGCTGGACGTGACCCCGCTCTCGCTCGGCATCGAGACCAGGGGCGGCGTGTTCACGAGGCTCATCGAGCGGAACACGACGATTCCAACGCGCAAGTCGGAGACGTTCACGACTGCAGAGGACAACCAGCCCTCGGTGGAGATCCACGTCGCGCAGGGCGAGTCCGAGATGGTCAACTTCAACAAGACCCTGGGCAAGTTCCAGCTCGTCGGGATTCCGCCGGCACCCCGCGGGATGCCGCAGATCGAGGTCTCCTTCGACATCGACGCGAACGGCATCATCAACGTCTCGGCGAAGGACCTCGGCACCGGCAACGAGCAGCAGATCCGGATCGAGGGCGGCTCCGGCCTCACCGAGGACGAGGTCGACCGCATGATCAAGGACGCCGAGTCCCACGCCGGCGAGGCGCACCGCCTGCGCGAGCTCGCGGATGCCCGCAACGCCGGAGAGCAGCTCGCGTACCAGTCCGAGCGCACGCTCGCCGAGCACCGCGACAAGCTGCCCGAGGCCGAGGCGGCGACGATCGAGGGGCGGATCATGGAGCTCCGTCAGGCGACGGAGGGCTCCGACCTCTCTGAGATCCAGGCGAAGACGACCGCGCTCGAGGAGGCGTCGCGCTCCCTCGCGGACGCGATCTACGCCCAGGCCTCGGCGCAGGCGTCCACGCAGGCGTCCGGGAACGGCGGTGCGGCCTCGGATGACGAGGTCGTCGAGGACGCCGACTACGAGGTGATCGACGAAGAGGAAGCGGCGAAGTCGTGACCGACGAGCTCACCGGGACCCCCGTCGAGGCGCACGTCGAGGAGTCCGGGCCCGAGGCCCCGGCTCCGGACGAGCTCGCCACCGTCACCGCCGAGCGGGACGAGTACCTCGAGCTTCTCCAGCGCGTACAGGCCGACTTCGAGAACTACCGCAAGCGCGTCGCGCGCGAGCAGGAGCGCCTGGTTGCGCACGCGCACGAGCGACTCGTCCGCGAGTTGCTTCCCGTCCTCGACGACCTCGAGCGCGCGCTCGAGGCGGCGGACCGCCACGAGGAGGCACAGCTCGTCGACGGCGTCCAGCTCGTGGAGCGCTCGCTTCGAGATGCGCTGCGCAAGGAGGGCCTGGTCGAGATCGACACGAGCGGAGCGTTCGACCCGCACGTGCACGAGGCGCTGCTCACGCAGCCGGCGGAGGGCGTCGAGCCGGGCTCCGTGCTCGACGTCGTGCAGCGCGGCTACCGCCTGGGCGACAAGGTCGTCAGGCCCGCGCGGGTGATCGTGGCGGAATGAATCGCAATCCATACGAGGTGCTCGGTGTCGCAAAGAACGCGTCGGACGAGGACGTCAAGAAGGCGTACCGCAAGCTCGCACGCGAGTACCACCCCGACCGCAATCCCGGGGACAACGGCGCCGAGGAGCGCTTCAAGGAAGTCCAGGCCGCGTACGACGTCCTCTCCGACCCCGAGAAGCGCAAGGCCTACGACACGTTCGGCGATGCCGGTCCGCGTGGCTTTCCAGGCGGCGGCCCCGACGTGGGCGGAATGCGGTTCGAGGAGTTCGACCTCGGCAACCTGGGCGACTTGCTGGGCGGGATGTTCGGCGGAGGCGGCCGCCGTGCGACGAGTCGGCAGCCGGTCCGCGGAAACGACCTCGAGACGCATGTCAGGATCTCGTTCGAGGACTCGCTCGAGGGCGTGCAGGTCCGCGTCCCGGTCGAGATCGAGACGGCGTGCTCGGTCTGCCACGGCACGGGTGCCGAGCCCGGGACGGCGCCGGTCACCTGCCCGCAGTGCGGCGGTCGCGGCGTCGTGTCCGACTCGCAGGGGCTCTTTGCCTTCTCCCAGCCGTGCCCGCGCTGCCGCGGCAACGGGACGATCGTCGAGAAGCCGTGCAAGCACTGCCGCGGCTCGGGTCGTGAGCGCGTGACGAAGCGCTACTCGGTGAAGATCCCACCCGGCGCCAAGACCGGCACGCGCGTTCGGTTGAAGGGCAAGGGCGAGGCGGGCTACAACGGCGGGCCTGCCGGCGACCTGTTCGTCGTCGTCGACGTCGAGCCGTCCCCTCTGTACGAGCGGAGGGGGTCCGACCTCGTGCTCGACGTCCCCGTGACCTACGCGGAGGCAGCACTCGGCGCGGCGGTCGAGATTCCGACGCCGTCCGGGCCCGTCTCGCTGAAGGTGCCGGGTGGAACCGAGAGCGGGAAGCTCCTGCGCGTGAAGGGCCGCGGTGTCCCGCACCTCAAGGGCAACGGTCGCGGCGACCTCCTCGCGCGCGTGAAGGTCACGGTCCCGAAGAAGCTGACGAAGGCGGAGCGCGAGGCGCTCGAGGGCTACCAGAAAGTCTCGCGCGAGGAGCCGCGGCAGCGCTTCGCAGAGGTGAGTTGAGGTGCCCGAGCGTCCGCGCTACATGATCTCCGTCGCGGCCGACCTCGTCGGGATGCATCCCCAGACGCTGCGCCTGTACGAGGCTCGCGGGCTCGTCCGCCCCGGCCGCACCCCCGGCGGCACGCGACTCTACTCCGACGCAGACGTGGAGCGGCTCCGCCTCATTCATCGCCTGACGACCGAGCTCGGCCTCAATCTCGCCGGCGTCGAGCACGTGCTTCGCCTCCAGGACGAGCTCAACCGGACGCGCGCGCGCATGGAACGGCTCGAGCGCGAGCTCCGCGACGAGATCGCGGACGTACACCGCTCGTACAAGCGCGAGGTCGTCCTCTACCGGCCTGCTCAGCATCCGGCACCGAGGAGATGACGTGGACTTCACCAAGCTGACACTCAAGAGCCAGGAGGCGGTCGCGGGCGCGCAGGAGCTCGCCCGGCGAGCAGGCAACCCCGAGCTCACGCCGGACCACCTCACCGTCGCGCTCCTCGACCAGGAGCTGCCGCGCACGCTCGTCGAGCGCGCGGCGTACGGGGCGGAGACGCTGCGCGCGGAGGCGGAGGCGCGGCTGCGGCAGCTGCCGACCGTGTCTGGAGGGGGAGCACAGCCTCAGGCGTCGGCCCGGCTGAGCCGGGTGCTCGACGCCGCATTCGACGAGATGCGGTCGCTCGGGGACGAGTACGTCTCCGTCGAGCATCTGCTCCTCGCCCTCGACGTCGTCCCCCGCGACCGACTGCTCGAGGCGCTGCAGGACGTGCGAGGCGGGCAGAAGGTGACGTCGCAGGACCCCGAAGGCTCGTACCAGGCGCTCGAGAAGTACGGCCGCGACCTCACCGCGCTCGCCGAGTCCGGCAAGCTCGATCCGGTCGTCGGGCGCGACGAGGAGATCCGCCGCGTCATCCAGGTGCTCTCGCGCCGCACGAAGAACAACCCGGTGCTCATCGGCGAGCCGGGCGTGGGGAAGACGGCGATCGTCGAGGGGCTCGCGCAGCGGATCGTCGCGGGCGACGTCCCCGAGGGCCTCAAGGGCAAGCGCGTGTGGGCGCTCGACGTCGGCGCGCTCCTCGCCGGGGCGAAGTACCGGGGTGAATTCGAGGAGCGGATGAAGGCGGTGCTTGCGGAGATTCAGAACGCCGCCGGCGAGATCGTCCTCTTCATCGACGAGCTGCACACCATCGTCGGCGCGGGCGCCGCGGAAGGAGCCGTCGACGCGGCGAACCTGCTGAAGCCGATGCTCGCGCGCGGTGAGCTGCGAGCGGTCGGCGCGACGACCCTCGACGAGTACCGCAAGCACATCGAGAAGGACGCCGCCCTCGAGCGCCGCTTCCAGCCGATCTTCGTCGGCCAGCCCTCCGTCGCCGACACGATCGCGATCCTGCGCGGTCTCAAGGAGCGCTACGAGGCGCACCACGGTGTCGAGATCCGCGACTCGGCGCTCGTCGCCGCGGCCGTTCTCTCCGATCGGTACATCACCGACCGCTTCCTGCCCGACAAGGCCATCGACCTCGTCGACGAGGCCGCATCCCGCCTGCGGATGGAGATCGACTCGTCGCCCGTCGAGCTGGACGAGGCGGAGCGGCGTGTCCGCCAGCTCGAGATCGAGCTCGCGGCGCTGGCGAACGAGAGCGAGAGCGTTCGCGAGCCGGTCGAGCGCGAGCTCGCGGACGCCAAGGCTGCGCGCGACGAGCTCGCCGCGCGCTGGTCGCGAGAGAAGGACTCGCTTCAGCGCGTCGCCGACGTCAAGCGGCAGATCGACGAGCTGCGCATGGAGGCGGAGAGGGAGGAGCGGCAGGGCAACCTCGCCCGCGTCGCCGAGATCCGCTACGGGATCCTCCCCGAGCTCGAAAAGGAGCTCGCGGAGCGCGAGGAGCGCAGCGACGTTCCGATGGTGAAGGAGGAAGTCGACGAGGACGACATCGCCGCGGTCGTCTCCTCGTGGACGGGCATCCCGGTATCGCGCCTCCTCGAGGGCGAGGTCGAGAAGCTCATCCACATGGAAGAGCGGCTACACCAGCGCGTCGTCGGCCAGGACCAGGCCGTCGAGGCGGTCGCGAACGCGCTTCGCCGTGCGCGGTCCGGCCTGCAGGATCCCGACCGGCCGATCGGCTCGTTCATCT
>JBKOYF010000013.1:0-26236 GCA_046725305.1 Actinomycetota bacterium | reverse complement strand
ACGGCGTGAGGCCGAGGTCGGACTCCTGAACGGCGCGCTCGATGCCCTTGATCGCGCCGGGATCGAACGGCTGCACCACGAGGAGCCTCGGCTCGGGCGCCGAGATGGACGCGAGGCTCTTGAGCGGCGTCTGCGTCCCGTAGTAGTCGATGGTGATCCGGTCGAGCAGTGCCGGGGACGCGCGTCCCGTGCGGATCGAGTTGAACTCGTGGTGCGTCGCCTCGATCGACCTGTCCATCCGCCTCTTCGCGTCCGCGAGGAACTCCTCGATCGCCGCCATGCGCTCTCCTTCCCTACGGGGTCGAGATGATCGTGCCCACGCGCTCGCCCGCGGCGACCCGCCGGATGTTGCCCGTCGCGAGCTCGAACACGTGGATCGGGAGCCGGTTGTCCATGCACAGGGAGAGTGCCGTCGTGTCCATCACCTTGAGGCCGCGCTCGATCGCCTCGAGGTGCGTCAGCTCCGGGATGAACCGCGCCGTCGGGTTCTCGTTCGGATCCTCGTCGTAGACCCCCTGCACCTTGTTCTTGGCCATGAGGATGGCCTCGGCGCCGATCTCGAGGGCGCGGAGGGCCGCGGCGGTGTCGGTCGTGAAGAACGGGTTGCCCGTCCCCGCCGCGAAGATCACGACGCGCTCCTTCTCGAGGTGGCGGATCGCTCGCCGCCTGATGTACGGCTCCGCGACCTCCGAGACGGCGATCGCGGAGAGAACCCGGGTGTTGACGCCCTCCCGCTCGAGCGCGTCCTGCAGCGAAAGCGCATTGAGGAGCGTCGCGAGCATGCCGGCGTAGTCCGCCGTCGCCCGGTCCATGCCCTCCGCGGCGGCGGCCATGCCGCGATAGATGTTCCCGGCTCCGACGACGACGGCGAGCTGCGTGCCCGCGCCGTGGACGCCAACGATCTCCTCCGAGATCGCCACGACCGTCTTCGGGTCGATCCCGTACTCACGCGTGCCGAGAAGCGCCTCGCCGGAGAGCTTGAGGAGCGCGCGCCGAAACGGCGTCCCGCTCTCGCTCGGCGCCGCTTGCGCGACCTCCTCTGTGCTCGTGCTCACGTCCTCATGATCCCGCGACGGAGATCCGCACGAACCGCGCAACCGACGCGCCGGCGTCAGCGAGCGCCTGCCCAACGGTCTTCGAGGGCTCGTGGATCCACCCCTGCTCGAGGAGAGCGCCGCCCGGCGTGGCTGCGAAGAAACGCTTGGCGAGCATGCCGTCCACGATCTTCTCACGCGCAGCCTCCGGCTTCGACTGCACCTCGTCCGAGTTCTCGAAGATCGAGCGCTCGGCCGCGAGCACGTCGGCGGGAACGTCCTCGCGCGTCGTCCACTCGGGCGCCGCGAAGGAGATGTGCATCGCGAGCTGGCGCGCGAGCTCCTCGGAGCCGCCCTCGAGCTCGACGAGCACGCCGATCTTGTTCGCAGGCGGGTGCGCGTACCCGGCGAGCACGTTGCCCTCGGGCGCGTCGAACCGCTCGACTCCGACGAGCACGATGTTCTCGCCGAGCTTCGCGATGAGTTCGATGCGCTCGTCCTCGAACGACTCGACGACTCCCGTGCCTTCCGCGTGGACTGCGCGGAGGACCTTCGTCCCGAAGCTCAGGAACTCGTCGTTCTTCGAGACCGGCTCCGTCTCGCAGCCGATACCGAGGATCGAGCCGACGCTGCCGTCGACGATGAATCCGACGAGGCCCTCGGTCGTCTCCCGTCCGGCGCGCTTTCCGGCCGACGCCATCCCGCGCTCCCGCAGCAGTGTCCGCGCCGCGTCGAGGTCGCCGTTCGTCTCCTCGAGGGCACGCTTGCAGTCCATCATCCCCGCGCCGGTCGCGTCGCGGAGCTCCTTCACGAGAGACGCGCTGATCGTGGTGCTCACGCGCCCTCACCTCCCTCGGCGACCGCGGCCGGCTCGAGCTCGGGCTCTTCGGCCTGGTCCTGCGTGACCTCCTCCATTGCCTCCTCCTCGGACGACGCGGGTGCGGACATCTCCGCGGGACTGACCTTCGTGCGGCCCGCGGCGATCCCGTCGGCGACGACTCGGGTGACCAGGTCGCACGAACGGATGGCGTCGTCGTTGCCGGGGATCACGAAGTTCGCCTCGTCGGGATCGGCGTTCGTGTCGACGAGCCCGATGACGGGGACTCCGAGGCGATGCGTCTCCCGCACGGCGAGCTGCTCCTTCTTCATGTCGATGACGAAGACGGCGTCCGGCTGGCGCTTCATGTCGGCGACGCCGCCGAGGTTCGCCTCGAGCTTCTCGAGCTCGGCCTCCATCGTGATTCGCTCCTTCGACGGCAGCAGGTCGAGCTGACCGTCCGCCTTGAGGCGTCGCAGATCGTGGAGGTACGCGATCCGCTCCGAGATCGTCCTCCAGTTGGTGAGGAGGCCGCCGAGCCAGCGGTGGTTCACGTACGGCATCCCGACGCGGGTGGCATGCTCGGAGACGGCGTTCTGCGCCTGCTTCTTCGTGCCGACGAAGAGGACGGTACCGCCGCGCTCGGCGATGTTGCGCGAGAACTCGTGCGCCTCTTCGAGGAGCTCCTGCGTCTTCGTGAGATCGATGATGTAGATCCCGCCGCGCTCGCCGAAGATGAAGCGGCGCATCTTGGGATTCCAGCGACGCGTCTGGTGGCCGAAGTGGACGCCGGCCTCCAGCAGCTCTCGCATCGTGACGACTGACACGCGATCAGCCCCTTTCCGTGTGGTTGAAGGTCGTACGCCGGCGGGCCGGACGGAACCGCGCACAGAGCTGCGGCACCCCCGCCTCGGCTGGTCGCCGGATAGAAGGGTCGAAAACCGCGGGGGAGTCTAGCTGGCGCCGGGTGCGCGGGCGAGCTCGAGGGCTCCGCGGAGATCGGCCGGAAGTGGCGACTCGAGGTCAAGCTCCGCTCCCGACACCGGATGCGCGAAGCGGAGGCGGTACGCGTGCAGGAACTGCCGCTTCAGGCCGAGATCGCCCTTCACGCCGTAGACCGGGTCGCCGGACACGGGGAGATCGATCGCTCCGAGGTGAACCCTGATCTGATGCGTTCGCCCGGTCTCGAGGCGGACGTCGAGGAGTGCGCGTCCCGGAAGCGTCTCCGCGACTTCGAACCAGGTGGCCGCTTCGCGCGGCTCCTCCGTCTCGAGCGAGCGACGCGTCGGATCGCGGCGATCACGGCCGATGGGCGCGTCGATGCGTCCCGTCCGCGACCCCGGGCGCCCGCGCACGAGCGCGAGATAGCGGCGCTCGACCTCGCGATGCCGGAGAGCCTCCTGGAGGGCGGCGAACACCTCCTCCGAGCGGGCGGCGACAAGTAAGCCGGAGGTGTCGCGATCGAGTCGGTGGACGATGCCGGGACGCTGGGGATCCCCACCTCCGGCGGCGCCGAGCGTGAGGAGCTGACCGGCGAGCGTCCCGGAGGCCGTGCCCGCGCCGGGGTGCATGGCAATTCCCGCGGGCTTGTCGACGACGAGGAGGTGCTCGTCCTCGTAAACGACGCCGACCGTCACGGGCTCGGGCTCGAGGCCGTCATCGACGTCCGGGAGGGCGACCTCGATGACCGAACCGGCCTCGATCCTGAAGCTCTTGGCTCGCGCCAGCCCGTCGACCGTCACGCCGCCGTCTTTCAGTAGCCGCTCGGCGACCGAGCGCGCCCCGATCTCGGGCCGCGCGGCGAGCGCACGGTCGAGCCGCGAGCCGTGTTCCTCCTCAGCGACGGTAAAACGGAGTGTCCCCACCGCGCGCGCCGTGCATTCGGTGCGGCCGGTCGGCGAGAACGAGCGCGCCGAAGAGGATCGCGACGCCGACGACGATGAACGTGTCCGCGAGGTTGAACGCCGGCCAGGCGACGAGGTCGAGGAAGTCGGTCACATGGCCGAGCCGAACGCGGTCGACGAGGTTCGCGACGCTGCCGCCGAGGACGAGACCGAGCGCGACCGGAAGCACGGGGTGGCGCCGGCCGGACCTCGCGAAGAAGACGAGCATCGCGCCCACCGCCACCGCCGTCACGGCGATGACGATCGCCGTCCGGCTTCCGAAGAGTCCGAACGCGATCCCCGAGTTCTGCACGTGGTGGATGGAGAACGGTCCAGCGAGATCGACGCTGTCGCCGAGGGCGAGGGTCCGGCCGACGATCTGCTTCGTCAGCTGATCGGCGACGACGGCTGCCCCGGCGACGATGGCGAGCATGAGCCACTGCGTGCGGCCGGCGCCGAGCGACCGCTCTGCGGAGGAGACGGGTTGCAGCGCGTTGGCGGTCGACCCGATGCGGACGTCCACGACCGACGCCTCGGAGCTCGCAGGCTCGTTCATGCCCGCTCCCGCGCGCGCTTGTGGGCGATGCAGAGCGTCGCGTAGGGGACGGCGAGAAGCCGTTCCTCGCCGATCGGCCCCCCGCAGTCCGCACAGATCCCGTAGCTGCCGTCGTCGATCCGCCCGAGGGCGGCGTCGATCTCCACGAGGATGTGCTCCGCGTTCTCCTCGAGCCCCTCGTCGAGCTCGCGCATGTACGTCTCCGACGCGCTGTCCGCGATGTGGTCCCCAGACCCGATCGCGAGGTCGCCGGTCTCCTCGAGCAACGAGCCGTCGTGGTGAACGGCCTTGGCGGCGTGGAGCAGCCGCCTCCGCTCGGCCTCGAGGACGCGCCGGAAGCGCTCCAGGTCGATGCCGACGGTCACGCCTCCCCCTTCGCCGCGGCAGCCATGCGTGCATCGGCGGTCTCCGTCGTCAGCCCGAGGAGCGTGATCACCTTGTCCCGTGAGGTCGATCCGGCAGCGAGCTCGAGGTCACGCCGGGGCACGCCGAGGGTCTTCGCGAGGAGCCGCAGGACGGCCTCGTTCGCCTTGCCCCCTTCGGGAGGCGCCGTCACGCGCACCTTCCACCCGTCGCCATAGCGCCCGACGATTCCGGGACGGTTCGTTCCGGGAGCCACCCGTAACCGCAGACTCGTGCGCGGGGCCATCACGGCCCGAAGGATATCGGCGGGATGTCGCCACGCTCAGCCGGCGACTTGTCGGATCCCGCCCTCCGTGACCTCCTCGACCGGCGTCGGTCGCGTGACCGCCGTCGCCTCCGCCTGCGCCTCGTCGGGTGTGTCGCCCGGCTCCTGGCCGAGGAGCTCGAACGCGGCGCGCAGGTGCGAGCGAATCCTCACGATGTCCTCTTCGAGCCGTCGCTTCTCGGCCGCCGCCTCGCGCGTCACGCGACGCGACTCTGCGTGCGCCTCCTGGACGATGAGGTCGGACTCGCGCCGGGCCTGCTCCTTCATGTCCTGCGCCGCGCGCTCGGCCGAGACGAGCGTCGAGCGCAGCAACGCCTCGAGCTCCCGGTGCTTCGCAGCCTCCGCTTCCACCTCCTCGAGCCGATCGGAGAGGTCGGCGCGCTCGCGCCACACTCCTTCGAAGCTGTCGGCGATCTCCTCGAGCAGGTGCTCGATCGGGCGACGTCGGTATCCACGCAGCCACGCTCGCTTGAGCTCGACATGTCTGATTTCGACGGGAGTGAGCGGCATGTGACCTCCTACAGGAGAGCCCCGATCAGGGCGTTGACGAGCTCGGCCGCGACGAGCAGGACGACGACGGCCACGATCGGCGAGAGATCGATTGGCCCGAGCGTCGGGATGCGGCCTCGGAAGAGGCCGAGGTATGGACGGCAGATTTCGTCCAGGAAGCGTTGCACAGTCGCGGCAACAGTGGAATAGGGCAGCTGGATCCAGGACAGGAGCACGTACGCGAAGATGAAGAGGATGTAGAGCGACACGAAGACGCGCACGAAGCTCTGCAGCGACGACGCAGCGTCCGCGAGGAGGCCAATGGAGGCAGTCGCGCCCATCGGACGCGTGTTCGCCGCGCGAGGCGAGGTTCCTACGGACCAGGCGACGACGGAAATGACGCTATGACCGCCCGCGAATGCGGGCGCTTTAGGGGTCTTCGCGCGGCACGAGATCCGCGCTCGCGGATCTCGTGCTCGCGCACAACTAGGCCTGGTTGTAGAAGCCGCCGCGCTCGATCGCGCGGGCGCGCTCCTCTGCGGAGAGCTCGACGTCGCGCGGCGTCAACAGGAAGACCTTGTCCGCCACGCGCTGCATGCTCCCGTCGAGCGCATACGTGAGGCCGCTCGCGAAGTCGATGAGGCGCTTCGAGAGCTCGGTGTCGGCGCTCTGGAGGTTCAGGATGACGGGGATCTGGGCCTTGAAGCGGTCGGCGATCTGCTTCGCGTCGTTGAAGGCGCGCGGGGCGACGAGATGCACCTTCGCCGGAGCAGGCGCTGAGACGCTGCGAAGCCGGGAGGACCGCTCGCGCCGCGACGGGGGCGGCGTCTCGTCCGATTCCCAACCTCCGGCGTCAGCCGTGCTCGGAAGGCGACGGACGTTCTGGCGGTCGCGGCGCCGGTAGCTCTCCTCGAGCTGCTCGTTCGTCTGCAGGCCGTCCTCGTCCCACTCCTCCTCCTCGGCGATGCCGAAGTAGACGAGCGTTCGGTTCCACAGGTCGCTGAACCCCATGACCGCGGGAGTTTAGCCCCGGTCGGGGCCGAAGACGGTCGCTCCGACGCGGACGATCGTCGCGCCCTCCTCGACGGCGACGAGGTAGTCCTGGGACGTCCCCATGCTGAGCTCGGGGAGCCCGTGCTCGGCGGCGAGCTCGCGTAGACGGCGGAACACGGGCCGCGACGCCTCGGCGTCGTCGGCGAGGGGCGGCATGGTCATGAGGCCGCGCAGCAGTGGGTAGCGGGCGACGTACGTCGCGATCTCGTCGGGCTCGACTCCCGACTTCGAGCTCTCACCCGAGAGGTTCACCTCGAGGAGCGCGGGAATGGTGACACGCCGCGCAGCCGAGTCCGAGGAGACGGAGTGGACGAGCTCGCACAACCGGTTGACGACCTTCACCTTGTTCGACTGCAGGTGCCCGATGAAGTGCCAGCGGAAGTCGCTCCCGTGGAGCACGTACTTCGTCTCGAGATCCTGAGCGCGGTTCTCGCCGACCACCTCGACGCCCGCGTCGACGAGCGCGGACATCTCGTCGGCCGTCACGTACTTCGTGGCGACGACGACGGTCACGCCGGAACCCACCTCCTCGCGGACCCGCGCGTAGCGCTCGGCGATCTCTGCCGCGGCGGCGACGGTCATGCCGGTGTGGTCGTCACAGCCGCCAGCTCGCGTGCCGCCTCGAGCTCGGCCTCGCGTCCCGCGAGCTCGCCGTTCAGTTTGCGCCGGCGGATCTCGCCGAGGATCTCGCCGATCCGAGGCGACTCGGGGATCCCCATGGCGATCAGATCCTGCCCACCGATCTCGAGTCTCACGTTGCGGAGGCGCTCGAAGTACGCGCGAAGCTCGGGCAGGTCATCGAGTGCGAGCGCGACGAGGGGTGCGTCCGGAGCAAAGGGATCCGCAATCGCGACGACCTGAGAGGGGTCGAGCGGCGCAGCGGCCAGTCGTTCGAGGATGCGCGGTGCGACGGTGACGGCGCCGACGATGCGATCGACGTCCCGCCGCCGCACCTTCAGCCTCTCGAGCCAGTCGTACGCCTGGTCCGACGTCATCCCGCGCGCGAGAGCCGCGATGCCGATCCGCCACGTTGGAACCTCCACTCCCAGCTCGTCCCGGAGCTCGACCGCCCGCGCGAACAGGCGAGCCGCGAGGTCGTCACCGCGCAGATGCGGATGGATCGCCGTGTCCGCGCCCAGCGCGCCGAGGCGTCGAATCCCTTCCGCGGCGCTCGGGTCCTCGAGCAGCGCGACGAGCTCGTCGCGCAGGCGCGACGACGAGAGGTCGCCGACGAGGCCCATCTCGATGCACCCACGGAGAAGCCGCGCCGAGTGCTCCTCGAAGCGGAAGCCGTAGCGGGCTTCGTAGCGGACGCCGCGGAAGATCCTCGTCGGGTCGTCGATGAACGAGAGGTTGTGCAGGACGCGCAGCACTCGTCCCTCGAGGTCCGCGCGGCCCCCGTACGGGTCGACGAGCCGGCCGAGATCGTCGCCTGCGAGCGATGCAGCCATAGCGTTGATCGTGAAGTCCCGTCGGAAGAGGTCCTCGCGCAACCCGGCTCGCTCGACCGTCGGCAGGGCTCCCGGGGCGTCGTAGAACTCCGTGCGCGTCGTCACGACGTCGATCCGGTCGTCGTCCCCGTAAGAGACGATGGCGGTGCCGAACTTCGCGTGCGGTGTCGCTCGACCGCGCAGCGCTTCAGCAAGCGCATAGGCGAACGCGATGGCGTCTCCCTCCACGGCGATGTCGACGTCGAAGCTCTTCTCTCCGAGCAGGATGTCGCGAACCGTGCCGCCGACGACGTAGACACCGTCCGCGCGGTGGCCGAGCGTCTCGACCGCATCCACGATCTCGCGCAGACGAGCGTTCGAGCGAAGCTCGTCAGCGATGCTCGCCGCGCCCTCTGCCGGCTCCGGCGCGGCGCCTTCGAGCGCGCGCAGGAGGTCGGCGCGGCCCACGACGCCGACGAGCTCGTCCCCGCGGAGCACCGCGACGCGCCCGTCCTCAGCCTTCGTCACGTGCGCACGCAGCTCTGCGAGCGTCGCTTCCTCGGCGACCGTCTCGACGTCGCTGCTCATGATCCCCCGCACGGGAGCGTGTGCGAGCGCGTGCCCGATCGCCTTGTCGAGGTCCTCGCGACTCACTCCACCCGCAAGGCGGCCGTCTTCCACGACGAAGACACCGCTCTGGCCGTGCCGCTGGCAGAGCGTCATCGCGTCGCGGACCGTCGTGTCGGGCCCGACGACCCGGGCGGGCCTCGACATCACGTCCCGCGCGAACAGTGCGTCGTGGCGCCGCTCGTGGAGTGCGGTGAGGAGCTGCTCTCGGGCCGCTTCGAGATCGAGGCGCGCGATCGCCGATGCCGCCTGCGCGTGACCACCCCCGCCGAAGACCCCGGCGATGGCCGCGGCGTCGACGGTGTCAGAGCGGCTCCTGACGACGACGAACACCCGCTCGTCCATCTCGACGAGCAGGACGAGCGCACGCGCGTCGGTGAGATCGACGATCTTGTGCGCGAGGTTCGAAACGCCGTCGACGTACTCGGGGGACCGCACCGCGGTGACGAGGATCTCGTCTCCGCCGTCGACGACCTCCTCGAGCCGCTCCATCAGCTGCTTCAGGAGCTCGCGCTCGGCCTGTGCGAGCGGCGTGTGGAGGTACTCGTCGACGAGCTCCTGGCGGGCTCCGTGGCGCAGACACCACGAGAGGGCATCGACGTCGCGCTGCGTCGTCGTCGCGTACGTCAGCGAGCCCGTGTCCTCGTGGATCCCGAGCGCGAAGGCGGTCGCCTCGAGCGGCGTCGGCTGGAGCTCCCGCTCGGCCACGATCCCGACGAGCGTCGTCGTCAGCGCGCCGTCGGTCGAGATGACGGCCGACTCGGGCGAGACCCAGTCCGGGACGCCCTCCTCGCCGTGGTGGTCGAAGAGCACCTTCTCGACGCCGGGGTCGAGGACCACGCGCTCGAGCTCCCCCAGGCGGGACGGTGTCGCGGAGTCGACGACGACAAGACGCCTGATCGCGTCGAGCTCGAGGCGGCCGACGTCGACGACCGTGTCGAGCTCGTCGGCGTGGAGGCGGTAGAAGTCGCGGACGTTCCGGTTCAGGGCACCGACCGCAACGACAGCGTCCGGGTACAGGAGGCGCGCGGCGAGCATCGCCGCGAACGCGTCGAAGTCCGTGTTCCCATGGGTTGCGATGACCTGCTCCGCTCGCATGCGCTCATTTTCACGCAAGGCGGGAATCGGCTAGCGCCGACTCCCGCCTGCGACGACCCCTAAAGGCGGCCGCTTCGCGGCCGCATGGTTGCTTCGACTCGGCGTTTCAAACGTGCGCGACGGCCTCGATCTCGACGAGCGCCCCGCTCGGAAGCCTGGAGATCTGCACGGTCGAGCGGGCCGGCGGGCGATCGCCGACGTGCTTGGCGTACACCTCGTTCATCGCTGCGAAGTCGCCCAGATCCATGAGGAAGACCGTCGTCTTGACGAGCTTGTCGAGCCCGCTGCCCGCCGCGTCGAGGATCGCGCCGAGGTTGGCCATGATCTCCTCGGTCTGCTCGCCGACGCCGGCGCCTGCGAGCGCGCCGGTCTCGAGGCTGATGCCGAGCTGACCGGCCACGAACACGAGGTCACCGACTCTGATCGCCTGGTTGTACGGCGCCCCCTGGAACGGGCCTGGCGCCCGGTCGGTTCGGACGACCTCCTTGTCGGCCGTCACGGGCCTCCCGTGGTCGCGTCCGCGAGAGCCGCACCGAGCGCCTTGAAGATCGCGGACAGGACGTGTTGCGAGTTCTCGCCCTCGATCAGTCGCACGTGGATGGTCAGGCCGCCCGCGTTCGCGAGCTCCTCGAGGAACGTCGCGGCGAGGTCGCTGTGCAGCCCGCCGGCGCGCGTTGACGTCAGGTCCGCGTTGGACGCGACGAGCGGACGGCCCGAGGCCTCGACAACGACCATTGCGAGCGCCTCATCCGCCGGAGCGATCCCGAACCCACGAACAGCCTCCTCGCGTGCGAGCAGCGGCCGCAGCGCGTCGCCGAGCGCCCTCCCGGCCCGGCCCACCTCGGCCTCGGGCTCGTCGGGCGCGATCTCGAGGGTCAACCCGAAGCGACCGGCCAGCGCGAGCTCTTCGAGTAGGTGATCGAGCACGGCGACGCCTGTCGCCACCTGGCTCGCGTCGCCGAGAGGGTCGATGCGCGCCGCGCCCGCTGTCGTCACAGCTCGGTCCGCTCGACGATTGCACCGAGGTCGCGCAGGCGCTCGTCGATGCGCTCGTAGCCTCGGTCGATCTGGCCGATGTTCCCGATCGTCGACGTTCCCTCGGCGCACAGTGCGGCGATGAGCATCGCCATCCCTGCACGGATGTCCGGGCTCTCGAGACGGGCGCCGTACAGTGTCGCGGGGCCGGTGACGACGACGCGGTGCGGGTCGCAGAGGATGATCCGCGCCCCCATCGACACGAGCTTGTCGACGAAGAAGAGCCGGCTCTCGAACATCTTCTCGAAGATCAGGATCGTCCCGTACGCCTGCGTCGCGACGGTGACTGCGATCGACGTGAGGTCGGCGGGGAACGCGGGCCAGACGCCGCTCTCGATCTTCGGGATCTGCCCGCCGAAGTCGTCCTCGACGAAGAGGCGCTGGCCCGCGGGCACGCGCACGCTCGAGTCCGAGACCTCCATCTCCAAGCCGAGCTTGCGGAAGGCCGGGACGATGGAGATCAGATCGTCCGGCTCCACCCCGGTCACGACGACTTCACCCCCCGTCGCCGCCGCGAGCCCGACGAAGCTCGCGACCTCGATGTGGTCGGGGCCGATCCGGTAGTCACCGCCGTCGAGCTGCGGCTTGCCGCGGATGTGCAGGACGTTCGAGCCGATGCCTTCGATCTCCGCGCCGATCGAGACGAGGAAGCGGCAGAGATCCTGGATGTGGGGCTCGCATGCAGCATGCCCGAGCACCGTCTCGCCTTCCGCGAGGACGGCGGCCATGATCGCGTTCTCGGTCCCCATCACGGATGCCTCGTCGAGATACATGCGCGCCCCGCGAAGGCCGTTCGCCGTCAACTCGAAGACACCGTCGATCGCGACCTCCGCGCCGAGCGCGGAGAAGGCGTGCACGTGTGTGTCGAGACGACGGCGTCCGATGACGTCGCCGCCTGGCGGCGGGACGGTGACGCGGCCGAAGCGCGCGAGCAGCGGGCCGGCGAGGAGGAACGACGCACGGATCTCACGGGCGAGCGCGGGATCGAGGTCGGTCTTCGCGGCGTTCGTGGGATCGACCCGCACCTCGTTCGGGCCGCTCCACTCGGCGTCCGCGCCGACGTCGGCGAGCAATTCGACCATGGTCTCGACGTCGCGGATCCGCGGGACGTTCGAGAGCCGGACCTCCTCCGAGGCGAGCAGGGACGCAGCGAGGATCGGGAGCGCGCCGTTCTTGTTGCCCGAGGCCCGCACCGTCCCTGCCAGGGGGCGGCCGCCCTCGATGACGAACGACTGCATGGCGCGCGCAATGCTACTGGCGGTCTTCAGTTCGCTCATTCTCGCTTTCCGTCGAGATGCTCGATCCGAAGCGTACGGAGCGGACCGGCCGGCCCGAAGCCGAGCACCTGCCCGTAGAAGGAGAGCTCGGCCTCGAGCGAGTCGGCGATGTTCTCCGCTTTCCTGAAGCCGTGCCCCTCGCCCTCGTACAGGAGGTACGCGTGAGGCACCTCGCGCCGGTCGAGCGCGCCGACGATGAGCTCTGCCTGCGAGGGTGGAACGACCCGGTCGTCGGCGCCCTGGAGTACGAGCATCGGCGTGGAGATGCGGTCGACGAAGTGAATCGGGCTCCGTTCGCGATAGCGCGCGGCCTCCTGCGGGTACGGACCGACGAGCGTGTGCTCGTACTCCAGCTCGAACTTGTGTGTCTCGCCTTCGGCGAACTGCTCGAGATCGGCGATGCCGAAGTACGAGGCGCCCGCGGCGAACTCGTCCGTGAACGTCAGGGCACAGATCGTCGTGTACCCGCCGGCGCTCCCGCCGCGGATGAGGAGGCGCTTCGGGTCGGCCTCTCCCTGCTCGACGAGGTAGCGCGCCGCGTTCACACAGTCCTGCAGGTCGACGACCCCCCACTGACCGTTCAGGCGCTCCCGGTATGCCCGCCCGTAGCCGGTCGAGCCGCCGTAGTTCACGTCGACCACCGCGAACCCGCGGCTGGTCCAGAACTGCTTCGCGAGGCTGAAGAGCGCCGTTGCGTTGCCCGTCGGTCCGCCGTGGCTCAGCACGAGCAGCGGGGGACGCTCGTTCCCCGGCGCGTCGTAGTCGGGGCTCGACGGCACGTACACGAGCGCATGGGCGGTGCGCCCGCCGTCCGTCTGGAACTCGATCGCGCGCGGAACAGAGAGGTACGCCGTGTCGACGGCGACCGTGGAGCTCGCCCGCACGACCTCGGTCGAGCCCGTCGACACGTCGAGCCGCATGACGCGGCTGGGGACGGCCGCCGATCCGCCGACGAACACGACCGTCGAGCCCTCGGCGCAGATCGACGGCGAGCCTGCGTCGAGACCAAGGCGGAGCTCCTCGAGCGCGCCGGACTCGGGATCGAGGATCCCGTAGTGCATGAACCCGCCGCTCTCATAGGCGCAGAAGAGGCGACCGTCCCCGAGGAAGTCGTACGAGCGAGATCCGAATACCCAGGCGGGGAACCCGAACTCCGCCTCGGCGGCGTGGAGGACGGACCGCTCGCCGTCCCGCACGCGCTCGAGGTTCCACCAGCCGCTGCGGTCGCTCGCGAACACGAGATCTCCGGAAGGGCTCCACTCGGGCTGCCAGACCGATTCCTCCCCGTCGACGCCCGCGATCCGCTCGGGTCTGCCGAGCGTTCCGTCCGCGGCAAGGTCGGCGACGTAGAGCTCGCATCCGTCCCACGGCATCCACGGCAGGTTCCAGGCGAGGAAGCACAGGCGTGACCCGTCGGGCGAGATCCGCGGGTTCGAGTAGAAGTCGCGTCCGCTCGCGATGACGACTGGCTCGGACGCGCCATCCGTCGGAAGCGCGACGAGCTCGTTGACGACCTCGGCCGAGCGATCGCTCTCGGCGTGGCGCTCGCGCACGCCGATCCACTGCTCGCCCGAGGCGGTCACGCGCCCGTCGGCGTAGCGATGCCGCCTCCCCTCGATCGCCGAGGTGATCGGGGTGGGCTGCCCTCCGGGCTCGATTCGATAGAGGCGTTGGTCGGCGAAGTTCGAGACGAACGCGACGCCGTCGTGCACGCAGTACGCCCCGCCCCCGTACTCGTGCACCGACGTCCGAGCGTTGAACTCCGCAGGGACGACGTCGAACGGCTCGGCACGCTCGTCGGAGCGAACGAGGACGACGCGCCCGTTTTCGCTCGGGCGACCTTCGAGCCACCACACCGATCCGCCTCCGATCCAGGGCATGCTCAGGCCGATGCTCGCTTGCGCGACCATCTCTGCGGAGATCGGCGACGACCAGGTTCCGTACGGAGCGACCGTCTTCTGCGTAGTCCTGGGGTCCAACGGCGGCGGCTATGGTACTGCGCCATGCGGCCGACCCGGGAGCGAGCGTGGGAGACGCTGACCCGCTACACGACGAGCGAGGCGCTGCTCCGTCACGCGCTCGCGGTGGAGGCTTCCGTCGGCTTCTACGCCCGCCTGTACGGCGAGGACGAGGAGCTGTGGCGCGCGACCGCGCTCCTCCACGATTTCGACTACGAGATCCACCCGACGCTCGACGAGCATCCCCAGGACGGCGCACCGATCCTCCGGGAGGAGGGCTATCCGGAGGAGCTCATCGAGGCGGTGCTGTCGCACGCAGAGCACCTCGCCATGCCGCGTGACACTCAACTGAAGAAGGTCCTCTTCGCGTGTGACGAGCTCTCGGGCTTCGTTCACGCCTGCGGGCTCGTGCGGCCGACCGGGCTCGACGGGCTCGAGCCGAAATCGGTGAAGAAGAAGCTCAAGCAGCCGTCGTTCGCGGCCGGCGTCCATCGCGACGAGGTCTACGCAGGCGCGGAGCTCCTCGACCTCACGCTCGACGAGCACATCGCCAACGTCGTCGCCGCCATACAGCCGATCGCCCCGGAGCTCGGGCTCCGGACCGCGGCCGACGCCGCCTGACGGTCAGTCAGGCGTTGCGTTCGAGGAAGGCGAGCACCCGGTTCCAGGCGTCCTCGGATTCGGCCGCGAACTGCTCCTGCTTGCGGTCGAAGAAGCTGTGGGGTGCGCCCGGGTAGATCACGACCTCGTGCTCGACCCCGGTGGTGTCGAGGGCTGCGTCGAACGCCTGTGAGTCCTCGACCGGAATCCCGGGATCATCGCCGCCCTGGAGCGCCAGGATGGGCGCTGTGATCTCGGCGGCGCGCTGGAGCGGGCCGGGCGAGCGGTCCCGGCCCGGTCCAGGTCGCCCATAGAAGCCGATGGCGCCTGCGAGGTCGTGACCTGACGCCGCCGCGAGCCAGGAGTTGCGCCCGCCGAAGCAGAAGCCGACTGTGAAGATCGACCCGGAGCCTGACTGCCGCAGGTACGAGACGCAGGCGCCCACGTCCGCCTGGACCCCCTCCTGCGTCGTCTGCTCGACGTGCGGCATGTACTCGAAGTCAGCGCCGCGCTTCTCTGCTCCGGCCGTGCGCCCGAAGTAGTCGAAGGCGACCGCTGCGTGTCCACGCTCCGCGAACCGCAGCGCCAGCTCCTCGTAGAACCGGTAGAGGCCGCGGACGTCCGGAAGGATGACGACCCCGACGCGTGCGCGTTCGTCCGGCGAGGCCGCGAACGCCGCAAAGCGGTTGCCGTCAGCGGCCTCGAGGACGAGGTCGTCGTGCGACACCGCGGCGCCCGAGATCGGCGGGATCGGCGGCGCCGAGTCGACGTCGAAGCACACGCCGCCACCCTACAAGGCGCCAACGAGCCTCTCGAGATCGCCGTCGCTCGTCCACCATCCCACCGACGCCCGCACGAGACCGCGGCCGGGAAGGTCGCGGACGATCACGCCGGCGTCCGCGAGCCGGGCGACGATGCCGGCGGTCTCGTCCACGGGAGCGCGCCAAGACACGAGCGTCCCCCGTTCTCGGGGAACGATGACGCCCTCGCCGACGTCCCGAAGAAGGTCGCGCAGGCGATCGGCCGTCTCTGCAGCGCGCTCGTAGGCCCACGCCGGGATCGCGGCGATCGCAGCGCGCAAGCCTGCCGTCGCTGCATTGGGTGTCAGGTTCGGGTCGAACCGGGCTGCGCCGACGCGCGGCTCGAACGTCCCGTCGTGTTCGTAGGACTGCTGCGAGAGGTAGCTCGGCCGCGCGACATGCAGCTTCTCGGGCTCGGCGACGACGAGCGCGCCCGTTCCCTCCGGGCCGCACAGCCACTTCTGACCCGAGACGGTGTAGAAGTCGAGGCCCGACGCGTCGACAGGCATCGCACCGACCGACTGCGCACCGTCCACGAGGATCGGGATCCCGGACGCCGCGCGCAGCTCGTGCACGGGCAGGAGCGCCCCGGTCGTCCAGAGCACGTGCGAGACGGCGACGAGGCGCGTACGAGGCGTGATCGCAGCGAGGATCGACTCCGTATCCGGCTGGACGACGACGACCGTGCACCCGGAGGTGTGCAGTGGCCCGATCAGCCCGAAGTGCTCGTCCGTCGTCGTGATCACCTCGTCGCGCTCGTCGAGCCCGAGCCCGGCGAGGACGATGTTGCATCCGTCCGTGGTCGACGCGGTGAGCGCGACCTGTTCCGGCGCGACCCCGACGAGAGCCGCGACGTCCGCACGTAACTCCTCCCGCAGCGCAAGGACGCGCTCGAACCGCGCGATGCCTCCGCGCCCCTCGTCGAGCCCGCGCTCCTCCTCCGCCCGCATCACGTCCAGTGTCTCCCGCGCCAACGGCCCGACGCTCCCCGCCTGGAGGTACGCAAAGCGTTCGAGAACGGGAAAGCCGGCCCGTGCCTCCTCGAACGTCACGCGCGTGATTCTGACGGCAGCCGCTCTAAGGTTTCCGACCAATGCGCGTCGTCATCGCCGACCCGCCCGCATACACGCCGCCGTACGACCGCTCGCTCGCCGCCGCCCTCGCTCGTGCGGGGGCCGACGTCGAGCTCGTCACGTCGCGCTTCCGCTTCGGGGACGTCGCCCCGGCCGAGGGATACCAGCCGCGGACGTGGTTCTACCCGCTGTCCTCGCGAATGCGCGGTGGGCGGCTCCGCCTCGTGGTGAAGGCGGTCGAGCATCCGCTCGGGATGGCTCGGCTGGCGGCCGCGAGACCCGACGTCCTCCACGTCCAGTGGCTCGGAGCGCCCGAGGCCGACCGTTGGCTCTTCCACCCACGGAGTCCGGCCGTGCTCACGGCGCACGACATCATCCCGCGTCGCACAGCTCGCAAGACGGGGACGTGGAAGGCCCTGTTCGGCCGGGTCGAGCGGGTGATCGTGCACTCCGAGCGCGGACGCTCACAGCTCGTCGACTTCGGGGTGCCCGCGCCGAAGCTGCGCGTCATTCCTCACCCGGTCTTCCGCTCGGACGTGGCTCGCGGCGACGACGGGCACACCGCGCTCTGCCTCGGGCTCATCCGTCCGTACAAGGGCACGGAGGACGCGGTCCAAGGCGTCCTCGCGGTCGACGGGGCACGCCTCCTGGTCGTCGGCGACCCTCGGGTGCCGCTCGAGGGTCTTCGCCAGACCGCCGGAACGCGTGCCGAGTGGCGGCTCGGGTACGTGCCCGACGCGGAGCTCCGGCGCGCGCTGTCCGAGGCGACGGTCGCGCTGTTTCCGTACCGCGCCGAGATCGACGTCTCGGGCGCGCTCCTCCAGGTGCTCGGCGCGGGTGTCCCCGCGATCGTCTACGACATCGGCGGGCTGGGCGAGGTCGTCGGCCGCTTCGGCGCCGGGGCGGTCGTCCCGCCGGGCGATGTGGCAGCGATGAGCGCGGCCCTCGAGCGCCTTCTCAGCGACTCCGATGCGCTCGAGGCCGCACGGCGCGGCGCCGAGCGGGTGCGCGACGAGCTCACGTGGGACTCATCGGCGAAGGCACACCTCGAGCTCTACCGGGAGCTCGTGTGAGGCTGCGCCGCGGACGCTTCGACGATCTCGTCGAGCGCCAGCTCGACCTCTTCGAGGCGGACGAGGCACCTCTCCTCGAGGAGGCGCAGGACGCGGATGCCGCCTGGACGAACGCCACCGCGGAGAATTCCGAGGAGCTGTACGGCGACTACCAGCTCGTCGTCGACGCGATCGGCGAGCGTCTATACGAGACCCGCGAGACCTATGCGGCGACGCTCGAGGGACCCACCGCAGCCGACTACCGCATCGCATTCGACAAAGGCGCGCGACGTCGCTTTCGCCGCTACTCCGCCCTCCTCGAAGAAAGGACGGATTGATGGCCCTCATCGAGGACTACGGATTGATCGGCGACCTCGAGACCGCGGCGCTCGTCAGCCGGGACGGTTCGATCGAGTGGCTCTGCCTCCCCCGCTTCGACTCGGGAGCCATGTTCGCCGCGCTCCTGGGTGACGCCGAGAACGGGCACTGGACGATCCAGCCCGCGGGCGAGTTCCGCTCGACGGAGCGGAGGTACCGGGGAGACACGCTCGTCCTCGAGACGACGCTCGAGACGGACGGCGGAGCCGTCCGTCTCCTCGACTTCATGCCGCCCCGCGAGACGAACCCGGACGTCGTCCGCATCGTCGAGGGCGTCCGCGGGCGCGTCGAGATGCGCATGGAGCTCGCGATCCGCTTCGACTACGGATCGATCGTGCCGTGGGTGCGCAACCTCGAGGGGACGCTCGTCGCCGTCGCCGGCCCCGACGGCGTCCTCCTCAACACGCCCGTCGAGCACGAGGGCCGCAATCTCAGAACTCACGCCGAGTTCACCGTCGAGGAGGGCGACCGCGTCCCCTTCGTCCTACGCTGGTTCCCCTCGAACGAGCCCGTTCCGGAGCCGATCGACCCCGAGAAGGCGCTCTCGACCACGGTCACTTTCTGGGAAGGGTGGGCAGGGCAGTGCGCGTACGACGGCCGCTGGCGCGACGCCGTGCTGCGCTCGGCGCTCACCCTCAAAGCGCTGACTTTCGCTCCGACCGGCGGCATCGTCGCGGCGCCGACGACGTCGCTGCCGGAGTGGCTCGGAGGCGTGCGGAACTGGGACTACCGCTACTGCTGGCTGCGCGACGCGACCTTGACGCTGCTCGCGCTCATCCGCGCGGGCTACGCCGAGGAGGCAGGCGCATGGCGCGACTGGCTCCTCCGCGCCATCGCGGGCTCGCCTGAGGACCTTCAGATCATGTACGGCGTCGCCGGCGAGCGGCGCCTCACCGAGCTCGAGCTCCCGTGGCTCTCGGGCTACGAGGGGTCGAGCCCGGTGCGGATCGGGAACGGCGCCTCCGAGCAGCTCCAGCTCGACGTCTACGGCGAGGTCGTCGACGCGCTCTTCCAGGCCCGCAGGGTGGGTCTCGCGGCGTCGGACGACGCCTGGCGGTTCACGCGCAAGGTCTTCGACTGGCTCGAGTCCGGCTGGCGCGAGCCCGACGAGGGGATCTGGGAGGTGCGAGGGCCGCGGCGGCACTTCACGCACTCCAAGGTCATGGCCTGGGTCGCCTTCGACCGCGCGGTGAAGACGATTCAGCGGTTCGGGCGCGAAGGGCCGCTCGACCGCTGGAAGGCCACCCGGAAGGCGATCAGGGCCGAGGTGCTCCGCGAAGGCTACAACGCCGACCGCGGTTCCTTCGTCCAGTTCTTCGGCTCGGACCGCCTCGACGCGAGCTGCCTGCTCATTCCGCTGGTCGGCTTCCTGCCCGCCACGGACGAGCGCGTGGTCGGCACGGTCCGCGCCATCGAGAAGGAGCTCGTGCGCAACGGGTTCGTCGAGCGCTACCGCGCGGACGAGGAGAACGCCGACGTGGACGGGCTGCCTCCCGGCGAGGGGGCGTTCCTCCCGTGCTCCTTCTGGCTCGCCGCGGTGCTCCACCAGCAGGGACGGCATCGCGAGGCGCTCGAGCTGTACGAGCGGTTGCTTGCTCTGCGAAACGACCTCGGGCTCATCTCCGAGGAGTACGACCCCGAGCGTGGGAGGCTCGTCGGCAACTTCCCGCAGGCGTTCACCCACATCGGCATCGTCGAGACGGCCTTCACCCTCTCGCGCAGAAGGGGTCGCTAACCGACCACCGCGAACATCCGCCACTCACCCGGGACGCCCTTGAGCGTCTCCGTCCCACGGTCCTCGAACTCGAGCCCGGAGCCGGCAACGAGATCCTTCACGGTTCCGGACACGAGGATCTCGCCCGCGGTCGCCTTGGCCGCCACACGCGCGCCGATGTTGACGGCGATTCCCGCGATCTTGTCGTCCGCGAGCTCGACCTCGCCCGTGTGCAGACCCGCTCGGACCTCGAGATCCAGGGGTCGCACCGCCGGGATGATCGCCTGAGCGCAGCGTATGGCACGAGCCGGACCGTCGAACATTGCGAAGAAGCCGTCGCCGGCGGTATCTACCTCGCGGCCGTCGAACCGGTTCAGCTCGCGCCTGACGGCCGCGTGATGCTGCTCGATGAGGTCCCGCCAGCGACGATCCCCGAGCTCGGCCGCTCTGGACGTGGAGCCGACGAGATCCGTGAAGAGCACGGTCGCCAGCACGCGCGCCGGGCTCCGTGCCTCCCGCGTGCCTGTCAAGAACTCTCGGATCTCGGCGACCGTCGGCTCGGGATCGAACCACGGCACGTGATCGTCGGTCGGGAGCTCGACGTATCTCGCTCCCGCGATCGTTCGCGCGAGATACCTCGCGTTCTCGACGTGACACACCCGATCCCCGGCGGCGTGGATGACGAGTGTCGGCACGCTGATCACGGGCACGACGTGCCGGACGTCGATGTCGAACGCCATGCGCATGAACGCCTCGGCCGAGTTCGGTGTCGCCGCGTGCGTCACGACCTTCGCTCGCCAGGCCCGTGCCCACTCCTGCCCGGCGATGCTGGGCGCGATGTTGTAGATCCCGAGGCCCGTCGAGAACCGCTCCGGAAGCGTCGCCATCGCTTCCTCGAACTCCTCGGCCGTCCCCTCGCCGTACGGCCACTCGTCGTCCGTGCGCTCGCGAACCTCCGCACCCTGGAGGACGAGCGCGACCGTGCGCTCTGGGTGCGCGGCGGCGAAGAGCATCGCGAGCGGCCCGCCCTCCGACTCCCCCATCACCGCTGCCCGCTCGCTGCCGGCCGCGTCCATCACGGCGCGCACGTCGTCCATGCGCTCCTCGAGCGTCGTCGCTCCGGGCACGCGGTCCGACATCCCCATCCCGCGCTTGTCGAAGAGGATCAGCCGCGTGAACTCGGCGAGCCCCTCGCAGTAGCGTCGGAACTGCGGGAGCTCCCAGTTGACCTCGAGATGAGTGAGCGAGCCCTGGACATAGACCAGATCAAGCGGGCCGTCGCCGACGACGCGGTACGCAACGTCGATGTCGCCGCTGCGAGCGAAGCGGACGTCGGTCATGCATGAAGGGTCACGTGCCAGCGCAGGCGAGTCAACTCAACGACGGCCGAAGGAATGGGGGCGCGGGAGCGACTCCCAGACCGTGTCATCGTGAGCGACCCGCCGGGCGAGCGGGCTCAGAGACTCGAGCGACGACACGAGCACGTTCCGGTTCTCGCCCACCCGCTCGAAGCGGCCGCGGGCGAGGATCAACGGCTCAGCGCGAACCGTCGCTCGATGTGCCTCGTACACCGCCGAGGGAACGATGAGGTTGACCTGGCCGTGCTCGTCCTCCAGGAGCATGAAGACGATCCCGTTGGCGGTCGACGGGCGCTGCCGCGCGATCGTCATGCCCGCGATCGCGACCTGCCGTCCGTGACACTCGGCGTGCAGCTCCGCGCTCGAGAGCGTCCCGTCCGGGAGGTGCGCGCGGAGGAGCGCGAGCGGATGGGTCCCGACAGACATGTTCGTGTGGCGGTAGTCGGCGAGCATGCGCTCCCAGCGCGTGAGCTCGCGAAGCGCCGGGGTCTCGGTCGTCGGCTCGAGCTCGAGCGGGAGCTGCTTCATCGCGCCCTCCGTTCCGGGCACCGACTGCGCCCGGAAGACGAGGCCGAGCTCCCAGAGCAGCTCGCGGAGCGGGCGACCGTAGCCGTCGCAGGCGCCGCTCTTCACGAGCGCCTCGAGGCCGTCGTACGAGAGCTGCGTCCGGCGCGCGAGGTCGGCGACGTCGACGAACGGCCCGTGCGCGTCGCGCTCGGCGACGAGGGCCCCGGCCTCGTCCATCCCGATCGACGTGACGTAGCTCAGGCCGACCCGCACCATCCCCCAGTCGACGACACAGCGAGCCTGACTCAGGTTGACGTCGACGGGGAGGATCTCCACGCCGTGGCGCTGAGCGTCCCGCACGAGGGCCGCCGGCGGGTAGAAGCCCATCGGCTGGGCGTTCAGAAGCGCACACAGAAACTCCGCCGGGTAGTAGTGCCGAAGCCAGGTCGACTGGTACGCGAGGAGCCCGAACGCGGCGGCATGAGCCTTGGGGAAGCCGAAGCCGGAGAAGCCGACGAGCTTGTCGAAGACCGTGTTCGCCGTCTCCACGTCGACGCCCTTGCCGGCGGCACCCTCGACGAACCGCCCGCGGTACGCCTCGAGCGCGTCGTGGCTCCGCTTCCGGCTCATCGCCCGTCGCAAACCCTCGGCCTCCCCGACCGTGAACCCCGCGAGCGCGATCGCGACCTCCAGCACCTGGTCCTGGAAGACGACGACGCCGACCGTTGAGCGCAGCGGCTCGCGGAGGAGCTCGTGGTCGACCGGAAAGACGTACGAGGGGTCGTCGCGCAGCTTCTGCCGCGCGTCGATGTACGGGTGCACCGCCTTCCCCTGGATCGGGCCGGGCCTGACGAGCGCGACCTGGGCGGTGATGTCGTCGAGGTTCTGCGGCCTCGTCCGCAGGAGGCTCTGCATCTGCGCGCGGCTCTCGATCTGGAAGGCACCGATCGTGTCCGCGCGCTGGATGTCGTCGTAGACGGCGGGATCGTCGAAGGGGATGCGGGAGAGGTCGATCACCTCGTCGTGCATTCCTGCGATCTGCTCGACGCAGTCCTCGACCGCGGAGAGCATCCCCAGGCCGAGGAGATCGATCTTGAGGAAGCCTGCGTCCGAGCACGAGTCCTTGTCCCACTGACAGAGCTGACGCCCGGCCATCGCCGCCGGTTGCACGGGGACGATCTCGACGAGAGGCCGCGTCGAGACGATCATCCCGCCCGGGTGCTGCGAGACATGGCGCGGAAGCCCCGCGATCTCGCCGGTGAGCCAGGCGAACGCGCGCCAGCGCTTCGACTCGAGCTTCCGCTCGCCGTCGGGGAGCCGCGCCACCTCCTCCCCCACGCGCTTCGCGTTCCAGCCGTCCGAGAGCCGTGCGAGCCGCTCGAGCTCGGCGAACGGGAGGCCGAGCGCCTTCCCGACGTCGCGGATCGCGCCGCGCGAGCGGTACGTCGCGAAGCTCGCGACAAGCGCCGCGTGCTCGCGCCCGTAGCGCTCGGTGACGCGGACGATGAGCTTCTCGCGGATGTCGCGCGGGAAGTCGAGGTCGATGTCCGGCACCGACGCGAGCTCGCGGTTCAGGAAGCGGCCGAGCGAGAGCTCGTTCGACACCGGATCGACGTGCGACAGCCCGGTGAGGTAGCAGACGATCGAGCCGACCGAGCTCCCGCGGCCGCGCCCGGGCGGCAGGAAGCTCCGCGGGGAGTCCGTCCCTCGCACCTCGCGCGCGCACTGCCGCGCGAGCTCGAGCACCTCGTGGTGGAGGAGGAAGAAGCCCGCGAGCCCGAGCTCGTCGATGAGCGCGAGCTCGTCCTCCAGGCGAGCGCGCACCTGCGCTCGTAACTCGTTGTGACCCGTGCCGTAACGCTCGACGACGGCTGCGTCGCAGATCGCTGCGAGCTGCCGGATGGCCGGCTCGTCTCCGTCCGAGAAGTCGGGATAGCCGTAGCCGAGCTCCTCGGTGAGGTCGAACTCGAGTCGCTCGGCGACTGCCACCGTCCGCTCGGCGATCGAGCGGTCGAAGGAAAAGCGCTCGAGCATCTCCTCCGGCGAGCGCAGGTAGCTCTCGCGATTGCCGCGCCGCTCGGGCTCGCACCCCTCGAGCGACGTGCGGCAGCGGATCGCGACGAGCACGTCCTGCAGGAGCGTGCGGCGCGGATGGTGCGCGTGGACGTCGCCGGTGGCGACGGCCTCGACGCCGAGGTGCTCGGCGAGATCGCGGAGGAGGCCGAGCCGTCGCGCATCCCCTCGCTCGAACGGCCGCTGCAGCTCGACGTGGAAGCGCTCGCGGCCGAATGCCCCGGCGAGACGCGCCGCCGCGTTCGGATCGAGGAGCCCGAGACCTCGTCGTGCACACCCCGAGAGACAGACGAGCCCCTCGTTCAGCTTCGCGACTGTCTCGAGCGCAACGGAAGGAGGCAACGGCTCGCGGTCCTCGTGGCCTGGTCGCCGCGTTCTCGCATGCGCCGCCGTGAGGAGGCGGCAGAGGTTCGCGTACCCGCGTCGATTCTGGACGAGGAGCGTCACGTGCGTCCCGCCGTCGAGCGTCAGCTCTGTCCCGGTGATCGGCCGCACGCCGAACGCCTTCGCCGCGTGGGCGAACTCGAGGGAGCCGTAGACGCCGTCGTGGTCCGTGAGGGCGAGCGTCTCGTACCCGAGCTCCGCCGCACGCGCTGCGAGCTCCTCCGGCTGTGATGCACCGTCGAGGAACGAGTACGCCGAATGGCAGTGCAGCTCGACGTACCCGGGCACTAGGCTGACGCTCCATGCGTGGGGGTACGTCTCTCGTTGATCTCGAGCAGTTCAGGGCCGACGAGGTTCGAGCTGCCCCGAACGACATGATTCATCTGCTCAGCGACCGACCGCAGGACGCCGAGGCGTTCTACGTCCTCGAAGGCGAGCTCGCGTTCGAGCTCGGAGACGTCGAGCATCGAGTCGATCCGGAGACTTGGGTGTTCGTCCCGCCGACGGTGACGTACACGCTCGCCGTAGCCGGAGATGAGCTGGCCAGGTTCCTGCACGTCCGGGTCCCGGGCGCTGGGCCCGGCCACGAGGTCGTCGTCCGGCAAGCGGGCGGCGGCGAGGGCGAGACGATCCCGAATCGGCCGAACCGGCGAGCCACCGTGCTCGTCGAGACCGACGAGCTCACCATCTCGGAGTTCGACTACGGGCCGGGTGAGCGCGGAGCAAAGCCCCACGTCCATCGTGAGCACGCGGACGGGTTCCTCATGCTCGACGGAGAGTTCACGTTCCATCTCCGCGACGGCTCCCGCGCTCTCCCCGGAGGAACGCTCCTCGTCATTCCTCAAGGTGTCGTCCACGGCTTCGACAACGACGGCGACGCCAACGCACGCTGCTTCAACTTCCACGCGCCGTCGCTCGGCTTCGCGGACTACATGCGCGGCCGGAACCCCGACTTCGACCAGCACGAGCCGCCGGAGGACGGCGGAGTCGATCCGGCGGTCGTTGTCGTCGCACAACTCCCGGAGTAACGTGGCCGCATGACCTGGGAGGAGCTCGTCTCGGACGTCACCTCGCGGTATCCGCTCCAGGAGTCGAAGATGTTCGGGATGCCGTGTCTCAAGCGGGAGAACGGCAAGGTCGTCGCCGGCCACTGGAAGGACGGAGGGCTCACCGTCAAGCTCACCGACGACTCCGCACGCGAGCAGGCGCTCGCCCTGTCGGGCGTCGAGCTCTTCGATCCCGGCATGGGTCGGCCCATGCGCGAGTGGGTGCTCGTCCCGGAGGCGCTGTCCGACGAGTGGTTGCGGCTCGTCGACCAGGCCGTCTGAGTGGGCGAGCACGCCGACGACCCACGGATCCGCTTCGATGACATCTGCGACGCCCTGACCGCGTGGCACCCGAACGTCCGGCGCTCGAAGGTGTTCGGAATGCCCTGCCTGAAACGCTCCGGCCGCGTGATCGCCGGCTTCACGCGGTCCGAGGGCGCCATGGTCTTCAAGCTCACCGACCCCGACGCGCACGCCCGTGCGCTCGCGATCCCCGGAGCGCATCTGTTCGACCCCTCCGGACGGGGCGAGCCGTTTCGGCAGTGGATCGTGGTTCCTCCCACCCACGCCTCCGAGTGGGAGGCTCTGTCCTACGAGGCGGTCAACCAGGACCATTCCCTCAGGCCTGCTGAGTGAACCAACAGAGCTTCTCCGCGTCGCGATAGACGCAGACGTTCCGACCGCCCTCGAGGACGACCTCGAAGTAGTGGCGGTCGACGGGCTCGTCCGTCCACCAGCGATCGACGACGCGCCACTCCTCGCGCACGAGCGACACCTGCTCGCGGTTCACGACGTGCGGTGTCCCACCCGGCCCCGTCTCGACGAGCGCCGGACGGGGGGCGTTCAGACGACCCGCTAGTCGTCCCGCGGAACGACCAGCGCTCGCGCTTCCGGAACCCGCGACCACGGCGCAACCTCCACCACTGCGCACACCGACCCCGTCCCCGTGCTCGCACGCACCTGGCGCAACCCTTCGCGCAGACGCACGACCGTCTCCTCCCCGGCCGGCTCGACGAGCGCGAGCTGCTGCCCCGTGTGCTCGGCGAGCTCGACCGCCTCGACACGGAGCTCGACGATCGGCGCGGGCAGCTCCTGCAGCTTCGATCCGAGTGCGGCTCTCAGCCGGCCGACCTCCGCCGTCGCGTCGCGCAGCGTCGTCACCCGCCGCCACGAGCCGCCGTCGACGAGCCGGGCGACCAGCGCGAGTTTTCGAAACGGCCGCCCGGCCCGTTCTGGACGCGCGAGCAGGCGCTCGAGGAGGGAGCCGAGCGCCCGTCGCAGCGTGAGCTCGTTCGCGATCGCTTCG
>JBKOYF010000006.1:0-7712 GCA_046725305.1 Actinomycetota bacterium | reverse complement strand
TGGCGTTCGTGAGCAAGGATGCGGACGGCTCCATCGCAGCGTTCGAGCTCAGCGACATCGACGAGGAGGTCCGGCGCGGACTCGAGGCGCTCGGCCTCGAAGCGACCGGGCTTCTCGGCGAGGAGGACCTGATGGACGCTGCAGAAGACCTCGAGCCGGGCTCGTCGGCAGCGATGCTCCTCTGGGAGGACATCTGGGCAGCCGAGCTCGCGTCCGCCATGCGAGGCGCAGGCGGCGAGCTCGTCGCCATCGGTCGCATCCCACACGATGTCGTCATGGAGGCGCGCGAGGCCCTGCTGTCCGCCGCCAACACCACACAGGAGGGTTGACATGTTCCGTCGCAGAGGAGGTCTGGTTCGCGCGGCCGCGACAACCGCGGTCGTCGCAGGGACAGCGGGGGCGGTCCGACATCGCCAGGATCAGAAGTACGCCGCCCAGGACCAGGAGGCATACGACCAGCAGATGGCGGCACAGCAGGCAGCCGCCGCCCAGGCCGGTCCTGCGCAGCCGGACTACACCGCCGAGCTCGAGCAGCTCGCGCAGCTGAAGGCACAGGGGATCCTCACCGAGGAGGAGTTCGAAGCGAAGAAGAAGCAGATCCTCGGGATCTGATCCGCGCCCAACGACCAACGAAAGGGAGGTTCAGTGCTCGCCGCCGACTATCCGTTCCTCGACGTCCTATGGACGATGTTCATCTTCTTCCTGTTCATCATCTGGATCTGGATCCTCATCACCGTCTTCGCCGACATCTTCCGCCGGAAGGACATCGGCGGCGGCTCGAAGGCCCTGTGGATCATCTTCGTGATCCTCTTGCCCTACCTCGGTGTCCTCGTCTACCTGATCGCGAACCACGACGGGATGGCCGACCGCAACATTCAAAAGATGCAGGAGCAACAGCAAGCAACGGACGCCTATATCAAGTCGGTCGCCGGCGGCGCAGCGGCGGAGATCGAAAAGGCGAAGGGCCTCCTCGACTCCGGCGCGATCACGCAGGCCGAGTTCGACGCGATCAAGCAGAAGGCGCTCGCAGCGGGCTAGCCCGCCTCGACATTGGGGCCCGGCGCACGCCGGGTCCCAGTTCGTGAGGGAGGCGCGCTAGGCTCGCCCGATGTCCGACGTCGCACTCGCGCAGCCGCCGGTCGCGACGGATCCGCGCCGCAAGGGGATCCTTCGAATCGCCGCGTGGCTCGTCGGGATCCTCGTCGTCCTCGTCGCGCTCCGGCTCGCGGGGATCGACGTCTGGGGCTGGTTCGAGCAGCTGTGGGACGCGGTCACCGACATCTCCGTCGGCTACGTCATCCTCGGCTGCATCTTCCAAGGGGCGCAGACCGTGCTCACGGCGCTGGGCTGGTACGGGATCCTGCGCTACGCCTACCCGGGCGGCGTGAACTTCGTCACCGTGCTCACGTGCTACGCGACGGGCGTGGCCCTCAACAACGTCGTTCCGGGCAACCTCGGAACGTTCGTGACGCTCCTCATGTTCGTCGCCGTCGTCAGCGGCTCGACTTTCCCGGGCATCCTCGGCGGGTACGCGGTCCAGAAGATCTTCTACCTCGTGATCGGGACGCTCATCTACGTCTACCTGTTCTCCGCCGTCGCAGGCTCGTTCGACTTCCAGTTCGGGGACGAGCGCGACGCGATCTCCAACCACCCGGTACTCACGCTGTCGATCACCGGCGGTGCGATCTTCCTCCTCGTCGTCCTTATGCGGATCTTCTGGAACTGGGTCAAGAAGATGTGGGAGAGGGCGAAGGACGGTGCCGCGATCCTCGGCGACCTGCCCGCGTACGGGAAGTGGGTGCTGCTGCCGCAGATGGGAGGCTACGCGGCGAAGGTCGGCGTAGTAGCGGTCTTCCTCGCCGCCTACGGGATTCCCGTCACGTTCGGCTCGATCATGAGCGTGCTCGGCTCCAACCAGCTCGCGAACCTCGTCTCCTTCACTCCGGGTGGGATCGGCGTCAATCAGGCGTTCAACTCGTTTGCGCTCGAGAGCTACACGAGCACTCAGACGGCGACCGCGTATTCGACCGGTCAGCAGCTGGTCACGACGGCCTTCAACATGGGCTTCGCGATCATCCTCGTCTGCACGGTGTTCGGCTGGAGGAGCGGCTCGGCGCTCGTGCGGTCCTCGTACTCCGATGCGAAAGTCAGAGCCTCCGACATGAAGGAGGAGCGCAAGGAGAGCCTCAGGCGCCACCGGCACCGAGACGACGAAGCCGAGACGACTTGACGCGCCACCTCGAAGTGCGAGAGGGTTGACATCCCGTGTGCTGCCTCCTTCTCTTCGCCTGGGGCCTCGGCCCGCGCATCGCCCTCGCCGTGTGGTGGATCTTCGGCTCCAAGGTCGACGCCGCGTTCAGCACCTGGGTTTGGCCGCTCCTGGGGCTGATCTTCCTCCCCTGGACGACGCTGTTCTACGTCATCGCCTGGGGGCCGCTCGACGGCGTTAGCGGAGCAGGGTGGGTGCTCGTCGCGCTCGGAGTCGCGCTCGACATCGCGAGCTACGGCGCGCGCTCCGCTCGGGCGCGGTACAAGACCTCGTACTAGCGGACGAGCTCGAGAGCGGCCGCCTCGATCTCGTCCTCGGAGACGAGGACGAGCCGCGCTGCATCCCCGAGCGGGACGAACGAGTCCTTGCTCGTCACGCGCGCGAGCCGACCGTCGAAGCCGGAGTCCACGAGCTCGGCGAGGATGCCCTCCGAGACGCCGCCGCTGCGCCGCGTCTCGTCGACGACGAGGACCGCGCCGGTCGCCTTCGACTCGCGGAGGATGTCCTCGACGGGCAGCGGAGCGAGCCAGCGCAGGTCGAGCACACGGGTGCGCACGCCCCGCTGCTGGAGTCGGCGCGCGACCCGGAGGGACAGGTGGAGCCCGTTCGCCCACGTGATGAGCGTCAGGTCCTCGCCGTCGAGGTGGGTGCGTGCGGCACCGATCGGAACGTGCTCGTCGGTCAGCGCCGCGACCCAGCCGTCATCGCCGTCCTCGTGCAGGTCGCGGGTGTGGTACAGCGCGATCGGCTCGAGGAAGACGCACACGGAGCCGTCGACGAGCGCCGCCTCAGCACAGGTGACGAGCATCGCAGCTGCGTCGTCGGGCCTCGCGGGCGACGCGACGACGAGGCCCGGGATGTCGCGGAGGACCCCGACGGCGTCGTCGTTGTGGAAGTGCCCGCCGAACCCGCGCTGGTACCCGTAGCCCGGGATCCGAATCACCGTCCCGTTCCGATACGCGCGCTGCGAGAAGAACTGCAGCGTGGCCGCCTCGCCGCGCAGCTGGTCCTCGGCGTTGTGCAGGTAGGCGAGGTACTGGATCTCGGGAAGCGGAAGGAAGCCGCTCACCGCGGCGCCGAGCGCGAGCCCGAAGATCGACGTCTCGTCGAGCAGCGTGTCGAACACGCGGCCCGCGCCGAAGCGCGCGTGCAGACCTCGCGTGACGCCGTAGACGCCTCCCTTCACGGCGACGTCCTCCCCGAAGAGGAGCGCCGACGGGTGTCGCTCGAGCACCGCCGCGAGGCCCGCGTTGATGGCCTGCGCCAGCGTGAGCGGCTCCCCGGCGGACGCCGCAAGACGAACGCTGCGTGCGCTCTCTTCGACCACGACCGGTGAGCGCGGGGCGAGCGGGGCCACGACCTCCTCGGCGGTCGTCATCTGCGGGAGTTCCGAGACCTCGAGTGCGAGCGCCTGCGTCTCCTCGCGGGCGAGGAGGTAGTCGCTCGCGAGCTCCTCACCGCCCGCTCGGCCCGCGGCGACGAGCCAGCGCGCGGTCCCGAGGATCGGATCGCGCTCGTAGTCGTCACGGATCGCCCGCGGCAGGCGGTAGGCCATCTCGGCGTCGGCCCCTGCGTGGCTCAGGTAGCGCACCGTCAGGAGGTGGAGGACCGCGGGCCGGCGTCGTTCCCGCACCCAGGCCGCGAGCTCGCCCGCGACCCCCAGCACCTCGGACGGGTCGCTCCCGTGGGCGACCTCGTAGCGCAACTTGGGCCGCGCGCGCAGCGCCGACTCCACCCAGCCCGCCGGCGACGGCACGCTGATGCCGAGCCCGTTGTCCTCGCACACGAAGAGGAGCGGCAGCGGGAGCCTCTGGAAGGCGATCTGGGCGCTCGTGTTCAATGCAGCCTGTGCGGTCGCGTGATTGACGGAAGCGTCTCCGAACGAGCAGAGGACGAGCGCGTCGCGCTTCCACGGGCTCTCGACGCCGAGCCGAGCCGCGCGATCGATCGCGAGGGCCATGCCGACGGCCCGCGGCAGGTGGGATGCGATCGTGGACGTGATCGGGAGGACCGCGAGCTCCTTCCGCCCGAAGACCTTGTGCCGCCCACCCGCGATCGGCTCTTCCGCTGCGGCCACGACGCCGAGCAGGACGTCCCGCAGTCCCTCGATGCCGGCCTGCGCGGCCCGGGCGAGGTAGAACGCGCCCGAACGGTAGTGCAGTAGCGCCGGGTCGTCGACGCGAAGCGCGAGCGCGACCGCGGCGTTCGACTCGTGACCCGCCGAGCCGATCGTGTAGAAGCTCCGGCCGTGCTGCTGGAGCCAGCGTGCCGCGTAGTCGGCTTGCCGGCTGTCCACCTGCGCGCGCCAGAGCTCCTCGGCCTCGGGCGGCGCCGAGCGCAGCGAGGCGCTTGGCTGCAGCGCTCGGAGCGCGTCGAGGAGGTGCTCCTCGAGCGGATCGAGATCGTCAGGCGGCGACCGGCTGCTCCAGCTCGGCGTTCCACTCTCCCGCGACCGCGAGCGCGTTCATCCCAGCGCGGTGGACGAACGCCGCCTGCGCCGCCTCAGTGTTGGCGGCGTCGCCGCCCCACGCCTTCAGCGCCGAGGCCTGGAGCGCTCGCCCGTACGAGAACGAGAGCGGCCACGGCCCGCCGACCTGGTTGATCGCGTTCAGGTTCTCCGTCGCCTCGACCTCGGACTGGCCGCCGGAGAGGAAGACGATCCCCGGGACCGCAGCCGGCACGTGCGTCATGAAGCACTGGCTGGTGAGCTCCGCGATGCGCGCGGCGGGTGCCTGCTCGGGGCAGCCCTTGCCCGAGATCACCATGTTCGGCTTGAGGAGCGCCCCCCGGAGGTCGACCCCCTGCACGATGAGCTCGTGGAACGTCCACTTGAGCGTGCGCGACGTGACGTCGTAGCAGCGCTCGATGGTGTTGTCGGCGTCCATGAGCACCTCGGGCTCGACGATCGGGACGATCCCGGCTTCCTGGCAGAGCGCGGCGTACCGCGCGAGTGCGTGCGCGTTCGCCCGGATGCACGCGACCGAGGGGATACCGTCGCCGATGGTGATGACCGCACGCCACTTCGCGAAGCGCGCACCGAAGCCGCGGTACTCCTCGAGCCGCGCGCGAAGCCCGTCGAGCCCCTCCGTGACCTTCTCGTCCGGGAAGCCGGCGAGGTCGTGGGCGCCCGTGTCGACCTTGATGCCCGGAATGACGCCCTTCGCGGTCAACAGCTCGGCGAACGGCGTCCCGTCGTCGGACGACTGGCGAATCGTCTCGTCGTACAGGATGACGCCCCCGACCGCGTCCTCCATGCCCGGTGCGGTGAAGAGGAGCTGGCGGTACGCACGCCTGTTCTCCTCGGTCGACTCGAGCCCGATCGAGTCGAAGCGCTTCGTGATCGTCCCCGTCGACTCGTCCGCGGCGAGGATGCCCTTGTGCTCGGCGACGATCGACCGGGCCGTCTCGTTCAGCTCGTGCACTCCCATCAGCGGGCTCCTTTCATCAAGCTCTGGATCTTCGTCAGTGGATGCGATGCGACGATGCGCCGGAACGTGCCCGATCGCGAGCGCATGACGATCGACTCCGTCTCCACGCGGTCGCCGACGACCCGGACGCCGCGCAGGAGGGCTCCACTCGTCACGCCCGTGGCGGCGACGAACACGTCCTCACCCTGCACGAGGTCGTCGGCGGTGAGGACGCGGCCGATGTCGAACCCGTCGTCGAGGAGCCGCTGGCGCTCGTCGTCGTTCCGCGGCCACAGCTTCCCCTGCATGGCGCCGCCGAGGCACTTGATCGCCGCGGCGGAGATCACGCCCTCGGGCGTCCCGCCGATGCCCATCAGCATGTCGACGCCGGTACCGGCCTGAGCGGCGGCGATCGCCGGGGCGACATCGCCGTCGCGGATGAGGTTCACGCGCGCTCCGGCCTCGCGGAGCTCGGCGATGAGCTCGTCGTGCCGGTCGCGCTCGAGCACGACGACCGTCAGGTCGTTGACGTCCACGCCCTTCGCGTCGGCGACGGCCTGGAGGTTCTCGGTGGGGCTCGCGTCGATGTCGATGGCGTCCGCCGCCTCCGGCCCGACTGCGATCTTGTCCATGTACAGCGCCGCACCTGGGAAGAACATCGTCCCGCGCTCGGAGACGGCGATGACGGAGATCGCGTTCGGCATCCCGAGCGCCGTCAGACGCGTCCCTTCGAGCGGGTCGACGGCGACGTCGACCTCGGGGCCTGTGCCGTCACCCACCTGCTCGCCGTTGAACAGCATCGGGGCCTCGTCCTTCTCGCCCTCGCCGATCACGACGAACCCGCGCATCGTGACGGTGTCGAGCATGAGGCGCATCGCGTCGACCGCGGCCTGATCCGCCGAAATCTTGTCCCCGCGCCCGATCCAGCGCGCTGCGAAGGTGGCTGCCGACTCGGTGACGCGAACGAGCTCGAGCGCAAGGTTCCTGTCGGGTACCTCGCTCACCGCCCTCGATCCTACATCGCTTCTGGCGCGGAAACCCCGACGAGATCGAGGCACCGCGCGATGACCTGCTGCGTCGCCGAGACGAGCCCCAGCCGGAAGGACTCCTGCTCGGACTCGAGGACGCGATGCTCGTGGTAGAAGCGGTGGAAGTCGTCCGCCACCCGGATCGCATAGATCGGGACTGCGTGCGGCGCCCTGCGCTCGGTGGACTGAGCGGCCACCGCAGGAAACTCGAGGAGGCGCTTCACGAGCTCGCGCTCCTCCCGTGCTAGCGGCGCCTCGAGCGTCGGCTCCCGCACGGTATCCCCCGCGTTCCGGAGGATCCCGGCGATGCGCGCGTGCGCGTACTGCACGTAGTACACGGGGTTCTTCTGGGAGCGCTCGGCGGCGAGGTCGACGTCGAGCTCGATCGTCTGGTCGGGCCCGCGTGACACGAGGTACCAGCGCGCGGCGTCGACGCCGATCGCGTCGAGCAGCTCGTCGAGGAAGACGACGTCTCCGCGTCGCTTCGACATCTTCTTCGCCGCCCCGCCCTCCACGAGGTGCACGAGCTGGTAGATGAGCACCTCGAGCGAGTCGCGCGGATGTCCGAGCATCTCCGCGAGCGCCTGCAGCCTCGCGACGTAGCCGTGGTGGTCGGCGCCGAGGATGTACACGAGCCGGTCGAAGCCACGGGCGTACTTCCGCCGCATGTACGCCGCGTCCTTCGCGAAGTAGGTCGGGTTGCCGTCGGAGCGGACGAGAACGCGGTCCTTGTCGTCGCCGTGCGCGCTCGTGCGAGCCCAGAGCGCGCCGTCCTCCTCGTAGCTGTCGAGCAGCGCGGTCGCCTCGGGGATCTCCGCCTCGACCTCCGTCTCCCTCGTCCATGTGTCGAAGGGGATCCGGAAGCGCTCGAGCGAGTCCTCGATCCGCGCCAGCATCGGCGGGATCGGATCCCCCGGCAGCGCGGCGAGCTCGTCCATGTACGCGCCCCGGTACCCGTCCTCAGGCGGCTCCTCGCCTCGGCGCAACGCCTCGACGGAGGCATAGAAG
>JBKOYF010000111.1:0-3680 GCA_046725305.1 Actinomycetota bacterium | reverse complement strand
CCCTCCTTGGGCGCAAGGCGCGTGGGTTCCCCACACCCCTCCCCGTTCATGAGCCAACCAAGGTTGGCTCTTGAACGGGCCGAACGCCAAGTACGGGCCGCTTGCGAAGGGGATCCGGCGCGACCTCGCCGAGAAGGGGTGGGTCCCGATCCGGTTCTGGGTCTTGTGGTGGTCGCTGCTCGCCGCTGCGATGGTCGTCTTCTACGTCGTGCTGACGCCGATCTGGCTCGGCCTGCGCGTCGCCGCCTGGGTCGCAGAGCTGCGGTCGCGCGTGGGACCTCGAGCCGACTCCGAACGCTGAGCGCGCTCAGCTTGTGACACAGTGTCACAAGCCCGGTTCGGCACCTCGCACGGCTGACCGTAGGAACGCGTCCACCTCGGACTGGGAGCGCAGGCGCGCGACCCGGAACCGGGCGAGCTCGCGGGGGTAGCGGTGGCGGCGGCGTGGTTCCGTGCGGAGCGCATACGCGACGAGCGACTCGCGGCTGAAGAAGACATTCCGTAGCGACTCGCGGTTGCCGTTCCACAGCTCCTCCCGACGCACCACGCGGAGGACCGTCCGGCGTACTAGTCGCGGCAACCAGACCCTGCGCGGAAGGTCGATCCAGACGATCGTGTCCGCGTGCTCGAGGACGAGATCGCCGAGCTTACCGCGGTAGGCGCTATCTATCACCCACGCGTCGCCGGCGACGATCGGGTCGACCCGACGGCGGAGCTCCACGGCGTCGAGCTCCCTCCAGCCGGCTTGCCAGTGGATCGCATCGAGCTCCACGAAGGGCACGTCGAGGGCCCGTGCGAGTGCACGGCCGAATGACGTCTTCCCGCTGCCGGTCGCCGTGCCGACGATCGCGACGCGCTTCACAGCAGAGCGTGGTCGGGCATGTACGTAGGATCCTGCCGTGGCGCTGGTCTACGGGTTCGACGAGGAAGCCCCCGGCGGCCGCGAGCTGCTCGGCGGCAAGGGCGTCGGCCTGGCCGAGATGACCGGGCTCGGCGTCCCGGTGCCGGCCGGCTTCACCGTCACCACCGAGGCGTGCCGCGTGACGATGCGCACGGGCGAGGTCCCACAGGAGCTCTGGCTCGAGGTAGACGAGCACGTCGCGAGGCTCCAGGAGCGCGCCGGGAAGCGGTTCGGAGACCCAGCAGACCCCCTGCTCGTCTCGGTCCGCTCGGGGGCCGCGATCTCAATGCCCGGGATGATGGACACGATCCTGAACCTCGGCCTGAACGACGTCGCGGTCGAGGGCCTGGCCGCCGCGACGGGCAATCCCCGTTTCGCGTTCGACTCGTACAGGCGACTGATCCAGATGTACGGCGAGGTGGTCGACGGGATCGACGCGCACGTGTTCGAGGGCGAGCTCCAGGCGCTCAAGGAGCGCCGCGGCGTCGAGCAGGACGTCGACCTGACCGCCCACGACCTCCGCGAGCTGATCGCGACGTACCAGGAGCAGTACGAGCGCGAGGTCGGCGCGCCCTTCCCGCAGGATGCGCGCGAGCAGCTCCACCGCGCGACGCGGGCCGTGTTCGCCTCGTGGGAGTCGCCGCGGGCAAAGGTCTACCGCCGCACCTACGACATCCCCGACGACCTCGGCACTGCCGTGAACGTGGTGCAGATGGTGTTCGGCAACAAGGGGGACACGTCCGGGACGGGCGTCTGCTTCACGCGCGACCCGTCGACCGGCGAGCGCCGCCTCTTCGGCGAGTTCCTCGTCAACGCGCAGGGAGAGGACGTCGTCGCGGGGATCCGCACGCCGGAGCCGATCGAGCGCATGCGGGAGCTGCTGCCCGACGCGTACGCGCGGCTCACCGACACGCTCGAGCGACTCGAGGAGCACTACCGAGAGATGCAGGACATCGAGTTCACCGTCGAGGACGGCGAGCTGTTCCTGCTCCAGACGCGGACGGGGAAGCGCACGGCGCAAGCCGCGTTGCGCATCGCAGTCGAGATGAACGCCGAGGACCTCATCTCACGCGAGGAAGCGGTGGCGCGCATCGACCCCGGTCAGCTCGACCAGCTCCTGCACCCGATGATCGACCCGACAGCCGACGTCGACGTCGTCGCGACGGGACTCAACGCCTCGCCGGGTGCGGCGTCCGGCGCGATCGTGCTCGACGCGGACCTCGCCGAAGAGCGCGGGCGTGCCGGCGAGGACGTGCTGCTCGTCCGCTGGGAGACGACGCCGGACGACATCCACGGCCTGATCCACGCATGCGGCGTCCTGACCGCCCACGGCGGCATGACGTCCCACGCGGCGGTGGTGGCGCGCGGGATGGGCAAGCCGTGCGTGGCCGGCTGCGACACGCTCTCGATCGACCTCGTCGAGCGCACGGTGCGGCTCGGCGATGTCGAGCTCCGCGAGGGCGACCAGCTCACAATCGATGGCGGCACCGGTCGCGTGATCGTCGGCGCCGTGCCGCTCGTGCCTCCGGCGATCGACGAGAACTTCGGGACGATTCTCGGCTGGGCCGACGACATGCGTCGGCTGCGCGTCCGGGCGAACGCCGACACCCCGGAGGACGCCGCCAGGGCACGCGAGTTCGGCGCGGAGGGCATCGGCCTCTGCCGCACCGAGCATATGTTCATGGCACCGGACCGGCTGCCGGTCGTGCAGGAGATGATCCTCGCGGCCGACGAGCGCGCGCGCCGCGTGGTGCTCGACCGGCTGCTCCCGGTGCAGCAGTCCGACTTCGAGGGGATCTTCGAGGCGATGGCGGGTCACCCGGTCACGATCCGCCTGCTCGACCCGCCGCTCCACGAGTTCCTTCCGGCGATCGAGGACGCGACCTCCGAGATGATGCGGAGGCGGATCGAGCAGCTCCGCGAGGCGAACCCGATGCTGGGGACCCGCGGCTGCCGCCTGGGGCTGCAGTACCCCGAGATCTACGAGATGCAGGTGCGGGCGATCGTTCGTGCCGCCCGTGCGGTCGCCGACCGCACCGGCGAGGCCCCGCTCGTCGAGATCATGCACCCGCTCGTCGGCTTCGCCGAGGAGCTGCGGCGCCTCCGCGAGCTGACCGACCGTGTCGCCGCCGAGGAGGCCGAGGTCGCCTACCGGTGCGGGACGATGATCGAGCTGCCGCGCGCCTGCCTGCGCGCCGACGAGATCGCCGAGAGCGCCGACTTCTGCTCGTTCGGCACGAACGACCTCACTCAGACGACGCTCGGCTTCTCGCGCGACGACGCGGAGGGCAAGTTCCTCACGCACTACCTCGAGCACGGCGTCCTCCAGCGGAACCCGTTCGAGGTGCTCGACGTCGACGGCGTCGGCGAGCTGATGCGGATCGCGGTCGAGCGCGGGCGGGGCGCAAAGCCGGATCTCAAGCTGGGGATCTGCGGCGAGCACGGCGGCGAGCCGCGCTCCGTCGCGTTCTGCCACGAGATCGGGCTCGACTATGTCTCCTGCTCGCCGTACCGCGTCCCGCTCGCGCGGCTCGCAGCGGCGCAGGCGGCGCTCGCTGACGCGGGCGTGACGTCCGTCGCCGTCGGCGGCTGAACCGCGTGGAGTCGCGCGCGTGGAGGACCTCGAGCCGCCGAGGGCGAAAAGCAGGCGCTGATCCTCTCGGCGGAGGGCGACAGGGAGGCTGCGATCCTCCGCGCCCAAGGCGAGGCCGAGGCGACCCGTCAGGTCTTCCAGGCGATCCACGACGGCGACCCGACGCCCGACCTCCTGACCTACCAG
>JBKOYF010000040.1:0-16283 GCA_046725305.1 Actinomycetota bacterium | reverse complement strand
CGCAAGCCGTCGGGCTCGCGGGTGTGCTCGGCTGGGTGGTCGTCACCGGAGAGGCCTTTCCGGGCGTCGTCGAGCTGCTGCCCGCCGCGGCGGCCGGCGTCGCCGGGCTCGTCGGGCTGGCCGCGCTCTACCGCGGCCTGGCCGTCGGCGCGATGGGCATCGTGGCCCCGATCTCCGCTGCGTCGCCGATCGTCCCGCTCGCCGTCGACGCGTCGAAGGGAGTCGTGCCAGCGGCCGTCCCGTGGCTGGGCATCGGGCTCGTCCTCGCCGGGATCGTCACGCTCTCGCGTGAGCCGTCCGCAGGCCGGGGAAGCATGGCCACCGGGGCCGTACTCGCCATGGTCGCGGCGCTCGGCTTCGGAGCGTTCGTCGTCGGGCTGGACGCGGGCGCCGACGAGAGCGCCGCGTGGGCCGTCGTCGCCGCACGCGCGTCCTCGTTCTCGATCGCGGTCGTCGCCGCGCTCGTCACGAGATCGTCTCTGCGGCCACCGCGGCGCACACTGCCGATGCTCGCCGGCGTCGCAGTCTTCGACACCGGCGCGAACGTCCTCGTCGCGGCGGCGACGACGCACGGTGCGGCGGGGATCGTCGCCGTGCTGGGAGCGCTCTACCCGGTGGTGACGGTGCTCCTCGCCTGGGTCGTCCTCGGCGAGAGGCTGAGCCCGACGAAGCGGGCGGGCGGCGCCATCGCGCTCGCCGGCGCCGCCTTCGTCGCGGCGGGCTAGGAGAGGTGGCGGAACGGGCCTCGTCATCGGGCTGCCGCTGGTCGTCGCGACACCCTCGCGCGCGGCCTCTACCTCGCGCGCTCGGCGCGTCGCTCCTCGGCGGCGTCATCGCGACCGCCTCATCGTGTCGGCGGGCGAGGCGGACGTCGTCCCGGCAGCGTCGCCGGTCCCGATCTCCTCGTTCGGCGACGACAGCCTGCTCCGCCCGCTCGGCGCCGTTCTCGTCGTCGTCGCCACGCTGTGGTGCGCCACCCTCGCCGAGAGCCGCGTCGTCAAGGACGATCCGCCGTCACACGTTGAAGCGGATGTTTAGGACGTCTCCGTCCCCCACGGCATAGCCCTTCCCCTCGAGGCGCTGCAGTCCACGCCGTGCAGCCTCCGCGTGCGAGCCGCACTCGAGCAGGTCGTCCCAGCGGATCACCTCGCACCGGATGAAGCCGCGTGCGATGTCGGAGTGGATCGATTCCGCCGCGTCGAGAGCTGTCTGGCCCTGCCGAAGCGTCCACGAGCGCGCCTCGGTGTCGCCGACCGTGAAGAACGTGATCAGGCCGAGCGCGTCCTTGAGCCGGAGGACGACGTCGTCGAGGGCTGACGGGCCGGACCGGAACTCGGCTGCGTCCGCGTCGGAGAGCTCGGAGAGCTCCATCTCGAGCGCGGCGTCGATGCCGCGCGGGCCGTTCTCGATGGGGACGAGCGGCTTCGTCGTGAGCGGCTCGAGCTCGGAGGGCAGGTCGCCGGCCCACTGCGACAGGGGCTTGCCGTCGTCGAGGTGCGCGAGGAGGCCCTCCGTGAGATCGACCTCGGCCCGCTTCGCCCGGTCTCCCGACTTCGCCTCCTTCTGCACGCGCTCGAGGCGTCGCTCGACGTGGTCGCGATCGGCCACGACGAGCTCGAGGCGCAGCGTCTCGAGGTCTGCAGCAGGGTCCGCGCCGTCGGAGAATCCGTCGAGGACGGCGAGCAGCGCATCGGCCTGCCGGAGCTCGCCCGGGATCTCGGCCCTCCCGGGCACGTCGACGACGCGGATGGCCGCGGGGGTGACCTTCTTCGACCCGACGACCGCCGCGAGGCGAGCGAGGCGGTCGTCGGCGATGACCGCCATCCCGAGATTGGGCTTCTGGGTCACGTCCGCGTAGGCGGTCACCTGCGCCCCGACGTGCGTGAGCGCGTTGAAGAGCGTCGTCTTCCCGGAGTTGGGGAGGCCGACGATGCCGACCCGAAGAGCCAAGGCTAGTGGTCTCTCCGGGACGTACGGGCCGGGTTCGCCGGCGAAAGGCAAGCCCGGCTAGGACGCAGGGAGGCCGTGTACCGAAGAGGTACATGGCCGACTGAGGACGACGCCGGGCGCAGCTTTGCAGCCGCGCGAAGACGGTGCGTACGTCCGGGAGCGACCACTTATCAGCCGGCGAAGCCGACGCGGGACTCGCGCGCGTAGCGCTTCGCGTACACCACGCGATCGAGTACCACCGTGATCGTTCCCTCCTGCGCCTCGAGCGTCAGGGTTCCCGACCCGCCGGCACCGAGCTTCCGGTCGAGCGCCTCCGCGCTTTCGGGGTCGACGAGCCAGCTGAGGATCTGTCCACCCGCGAACCCGATCTCGACCCGTACGAAGTCGTCAGCCACTCGCAACCACCTCCGTGAGAACGCCGTGGACGGAATCCGGGTGGACGAACGCCACCTCGAGCCCGAACAGCCCGCGGCGCGGTACCCGGTCGATCAGCTGCGCGCCCGCCGACTCCAGCTCCTCGAGCGCGGTGAGGAGGTCCTCGGCCTCGAACCCGACGTGGTGCATGCCGGGGCCTCGTCGCGCGAGGAAGCGACCGACGGGCGTCTCCTCGCCCATGGGAGTCACCAGCTCGACGCGACCGTCCCCGACGAGCAGCGAAGCCGCTTCGACCCCCTGGTCGACGAGCGGCTCGCGATGCTCGAGCCGTGCGCCGAAGAGCCGCTCGTAGGTCTCGATCGCCTCGTCGAGGTCCGTGACCGCGAGACCGAGATGGTGGATGCCGCGCATCCGCACGCGGGCGATGCTATCCGCGCGGTTCTCAGTCCCGAAGCGGCAGCGCGCGGATGGTCCCGATCGTCTCGGACGAGCGCGACTCGGGAGGGATGTCGGCGAGCAGCGACTCCAGCTCTGCTCGATCGAGTGTCTCCTTCTCGAGGAGGGCCTGGGCGACGCGATCGAGCACGGCGCGGTGCTTCAGGAGGAGGCGCTTCGCCTCCTCGTACGCGTGATCGGTGAGGCGTGCCTGCTCGGAGTCCCGCAGCCGCTTCGTCTCCTCGGACAGCGCGTAGTTGTCCGCACGCATCGTGCGGGACGGCGCGACCTCGGACATCCCGAACTCGAACACCATCGAGCGGGCGATCTCGGTGACGCGCTCGAGGTCGTTCGCGGCGCCGTTCGTGATCCGGCCGAACACGATCTCCTCTGCCGCACGGCCGGCGAGGAAGACCATCATGAGATCGAGGAACTCCTCGCGCGTATGCATGTACCGATCTTCCGTCGGCGTGTTCAGCGTGTAGCCGAGCGCCTGGCCACGCGAGACGATGGTCGCCTTCTGCGCGGGGAAGAGCTCGCCGACGAGGTGCGACATGACCGCATGCCCGCCCTCGTGGTAGGCGAGGATGCGCTTCTCCTTCTCGGAGACGACCCGGCGCTGCTGCAGGCCGGCGACGATTCGATCCATCGCCGCGTCGAAGTCGGCCTGGCGGATGACCTGCGTGTTCGAGCGGCCCGCGAAGATCGCCGCCTCGTTGCAGAGGTTCGCGAGGTCCGCGCCCGTCAGGCCTGCCGTCTGCCGCGCGATCACGCCCAGGTCGACGTCGGAGGCCAGTGGCTTGTCCCGCGTGTGGACGCCGAGGATCGCCTCCCGACCCGCGACGTCCGGGGCCGACACGAGGACCTGCCGGTCGAAGCGACCCGGCCGCAGCAGCGCGGGATCCAGGTCCTGCAGCCGGTTCGACGCGGCCATGACGACGACCTCGTCGCGCGCGTTGAAGCCGTCGAGCTCGACGAGGAGCTGGTTCAGCGTCTGGTCGTGCTCTCGGTGAAAGCCGCCTCCGATGCGCGCGGTGCCCACGGCGTCGAGCTCGTCGATGAAGATGATCGCGGGGGCGTGCTTCCGTGCTTCCTCGAAGAGCTTGCGGATCCGTGCCGCGCCGAGGCCGGCGAACATCTCCACGAAGGACGACGCACTCTGCGAGTAGAAGTTCGCGCCGGAGGCGCTCGCGACCGCCTTCGCGAGCAGTGTCTTGCCCGTACCCGGAGGACCGTGGAGAAGGATTCCCCGCGGGACCCTCGCGCCGAGCCGCTCGAACCGCTTGCGGTCGCGGAGGAACTCGACGACCTCGGCCAGTTCCTCCTTGGCCTCGTCCAGTCCGGCGACGTCCGACCAGGACACCTCGACCTGGGAGCCACGCACGACGGGTGCGGGCTTCGCGCGCGGCATGAAGCGCAGCGTGTAGAGGAGGAGGAGGATGACGATCCCGAAGAACACGATCGGGAGCCACGTCAAGAGCGTGTTCTCGAGATCCACCTCAATCCGTATCGGCACCCGCGTGGACCGGCTGAAGCTGGAACCTGGCGTAGCCTTGTGAGGAATGGGACACGCGCTCCCGTTTCCGGCCCACGTCGATCTCGAGCGTATCGGCGAGGTCTGGCGCGTCGATTACGAGACTCGCTTCCGCGACGCGACGGCGTGGGCGGCCGAGCACGGGGTCGAGCCCGCCGTCCGAGACGAGCGGCGCGTCTGCCTCCTCGCCGTGGACGTCCAGAACACGTTCTGCACGCCCGGCTTCGAGCTCTTCGTCGGCGGTCGCTCCGGAACCGGCGCGGTGGACGACAGCCGACGGCTGTGCTCGTTCGTATACCGGAGTCTCGACGCGATCACCGAGATCGTCGTCACCCTCGACACGCACCAGGCGTTCCAGATCTTCCACGCCCCGTTCCTCGTCGATCCCGAGGGTCGGCATCCGGATCCGTACACGCTCGTCACCGAGGACGACGTGTCCGCCGGCCGCTGGAGCGTCGATCTCGAAGCGGCCGAAGCACTGGGCCTCGATGCGGACCGCGCCGAGGAGCACCTCCGCAGCTATGTCGCGGCGCTCGCGGCTGGTGGCAAGTACGACCTCACGATCTGGCCTTTCCACGCCATGCTCGGCGGCGTCGGACACGCGCTCGTGAGCGCGCTCGAGGAGGCGTTCTTCTTCCACGCGATCGCCCGCCGAGCCCCGACGCGCTTCGAGATCAAGGGCTTCGCGCCGCTGACGGAGCACTACTCCGTCCTCGGCCCGGAGGTGCTGCGCGGAAGCCGTGGGGAGCCGCTCGGCGAGCGCAACAGCGCGCTGGTTGAGCACCTCCGGACCTTCGACGCCGTGCTCGTCGCGGGTCAGGCCAAGAGCCACTGCGTCGCGTGGACGATCGCCGACCTCCTCGAGGACGTTCCGGAGATCGCACCGAAGCTCTATCTCCTCGAGGACTGCACCTCACCCGTCGTCGTCCCCGGCGCCGTCGACTATACGGACGACGCCAACCGCGCGTTCGGGGAGTTCGCCGCCCGTGGCGCACGGGTGGTGCGCGCTGCCGATCTGCGTCTAGCTGACGAGCTCGAGACGCACGTTCGGTCGTAGCCGGCGGCCGACTTTCGCGCACGGCCTGCCCTCGCTCATCACGACGTCCGCCGTGAAATCGTTCTCGCCGCGGATGAGCGACGAGCCGACGCCATAGGCATCCACCGGAACGCCTCGCTCCTCGAAGGCGCGGATCTTCTCCGCCGTGAGGCCACCGGACACGACGATCTTCACCCAGTCGAAGCCCTCGCTGTCGAGGGCGGCTCGCACCTTTCGGACCAGTTGCTCATTCACGCCGCGCGGGTCGAAGTCGCCCATCTCGTCCCACAGCGAGCGATCGACGAGATCACCTGAGGTGTCGAGACGAACGCCCCAGAGACGAGTACCTAGCGCATTGGCCACCTCCAGGGACGTTGCCACCGAGTCGTTCTCGAAGTCGACAAGGACGACGATGTTCATCCCGGCAGAGGCCCAGTCGGCGAACATGCGAGCGGCAACCAAGGTGTCTCCACCGCAAGCGGCGATGAGCCCGTGCGGGACCGTTCCGATGCCGCGCCCTCCCCACCACGACGCCTGCGCGTCCGTCGAGACACCGATGGCGCCGGCGACATGCGCTGCGTAGCCGTCGCCCGTCTGCACCCGGTGGTGGTCGTGGCGGGCGGGGAAGTAGAGGATCTCCTTCCCTCCTGCCGCCTCGACGACTCGCCGCACGTTCGTCGAAACGAGCGTCCTCCTGGCGAGGACGCCGAGGTACACGGTCTCCAGGTGCGCGAACGACGTGTAGTCGCCCTCGATCGTCAGTACGGTCTCCCACGGCTCGATCGAGTCCCCGTCGTGAAGCGCCCGCACCTCGAGGTCGTTCCAGCGATCCGAGCAGAGCCGGAGGATCGCGATCGCCTCGTCCATGCCGCCGAGGATCGCGTGCTTCTTCTGGAAGACCTGCATGAGAACGCGCGGGTTACGGCCATTCGCGAGCAGCGCGGACCGAGCGTGGTTGAAGTACGCGTCGGTGTAGTAGCCGTCCCGGATCTTCTCGACGGGGAGGTCGAAGACCTGAGGGTCGAGCCGCTTACGCGGGCTCGCGGTCATGCTCGAGCGCGAGGCACGCGTCGCGCGCGGCGTTGGCCACGTCCAGCTGGTCGTCTGACGGCTCCGCGGTCGAGAGGCGGCGCTGCAGCTCGAACCCGGGCCGCGCGAGAGCGCGCGCAACGGGGTGCGTAGGGTTGCGAGCGACCCACGAGAACACTTCCACGGAGCCGCCGACGGCGCCCGCGGTCCCGGCGAGCCGCGCGAAGCCGCGCATTCCCGCCGGCGCCTTCGCCGCGACGATGTTGGCCGCCAGGGACGACGCAACGAGAGGGGCGATGAGCTGCGAGCCGCACCGCGCGTGCTCCTTCGGAGCCGAGACGCCGCCGTTCTCGTAGGTCCCGATCGAGATGTGCTCGGCACCGTGATAGGCGGCGAGGTTCGGCCCTCGCAGCGCCAGGGCCGCAGGCAGGAAGGCGACGCCGGCTGCCGCGAGCTCCCTGGTACCGGGGGACAGCCGCGATCGCCGCAGCACCCGGGCGGCGACGGCCGTGCCGAGAATCGCTCCGAGGACGCTCGGTCGCTCAAACGGGAACCGCGCCTGCGGAAGCGCCCGGCGAACCGTCGGGAGAAGGGCGAACGCCTCTGCGAGAGCCAGCGGGCCTCGTAGGATCGGCATCCGCTGCCGCGCCGCCGGCGCCAGGTGCGGCTTTCGGCCGGAAGCGACGTGGAGGACGCCGTCCTCGTCGCGTACGGCGCAGCCCCACGACGTCGGCCCATGCACGAGCACCCCGTTCTGGAGCGCCATGCCGCCGAGCCGGACAGGTGTCTCGTCCACCGTCAGACTGTAGATGTTGCGAGTGCGCGCAGCGCCGCCTGGAGCTCGTCCGCGGCCGGGCCCCGGCCGAGCGTGCGCCCGTCGATCTCCACGAGCGGCATCACCTCCCGTACGGACGAGGACGTGAACGCCTCGTCGGCCGCGAGCAGGCGCTCGAGCGGGTACGAGGCCTCTTCCACGCGGTAGCCGCACTCGGGCGCCAGCTCCAGGATCGTCGCCCGCGTGACGCCCGCGAGGATCCCGAGGTCGAGCGACGGAGTGTGGAGCGTGTCACCGAGACGCCACCAGACGTTCGTCACCGTCCCCTCCAGGACGACGCCGTCGGCGTCGACGAAGAGGGCCTCGTCCACGCCACGACGTCGTGCCTCCGCCTCGGCGGCCATGTTCACGGCGTAGCTCGTGGACTTGACGCCCGGCAGGAGCCACGGCTCGGCGGCCCGGACGCCGAGGAGCGACACGGCCGTCGCACCGCGCTCGCGCGTCGACTCGATCCACTCCGGGACGCTGCTCAAGAGCGCGAGCGCCGACGGGATGCCGCCCGTCGGGCCTGCGGTCCACACGAGGCGAAGCGACGCGTCGCCGCGGGCCGCCTTCGGGAGCACGAGGCCGACGAGGACCTGCAGGCGTCGTCGCTCGACGGCAGGGAGCCCGATCGAGGCGGCCGAAGCCGTGAGGCGGTCGAGGTGCGCTTCCAGCCCGAACGGCCGCCCTCCGTACACACGGAGGGTCTCGAAGGCCGCCCGACCGCGCAGGAGGCCCTCGTCGTCGGCGCGAATGACCGGCTCTGTCGGGTCGACGAGCCCGCGGCCGGTCACGGCGAGGGCGAGGACCGTCACGGCGTGACCGCTTCGAAGACCTGCGCCGCGATCGCGTCGAGCAACGGGGTCGCCTTCGTCCACGACTCCTCGACCTCGCTCTCCGGGTCGGAATCCCAGACGATGCCTCCGCCAACCCAGAGGTGGATGCGCCCCTCGGCGACGGCGAACGTCCGAATGGTCAGCGTGAGGTCGAAGTCGCCGGTGCCGCGCACGGTCCCGAGCGCGCCCATCGACGCGCCTCGGCCGACCGGCTCGAGTTGCGCGATCAGATCCACGGCAGCGATCTTGGGCGCGCCCGTCACCGAGCCGCCGGGAAAGGTCGCCTCGAGGATGTCCGCCAGCCCGACTCCGTCCCGGAGCCGGCCCTCGACAGTCGAGACCATGTGCTCGACGCCCGCGAGCTCGCGGGTCGCCATGAGCTCCGGCCAGCGCACCGTCCCCGGCAGGCAGACGCGTGAGAGGTCGTTTCGCTCGAGGTCGACGATCATCACGTGCTCGGCGCGGTCCTTCTCCGACGCGCGAAGCTCCTCTCGCGCCCCGAGAGGACGAGTCCCCTTGATCGGCATCGTCCGGAGGCGGTCGGCCTCACGAGCCAGGAAGAGCTCGGGCGAGGCGGAAACGACAGTCCACGCCGGCGTGCAGAAGGGAGACGGGTAGCGCGCGCGGAGTGGAGCCAAGATGGCTGCCAGCGAGCCGGGGTCGCCGGCGAACGGCGCCGACAGATGCTGGACGAGATTCACCTGATAGACGTCGCCGCGCGCGATAGCGGCCCGCACGTCCTCGATCGCGGCGCGGTACTGGTCGCCACGCCACGTCTGCCTCCAGCGCCCGACCTGGCAGTGCTGGGCGTTGTACGTCTCCACACGTGGTCCGGGCGGCCTCACGCGACATGCGGCGAGCGGGAGCGCGGGGCAGGGCTCGGGCGGTGGTGGGGACGTCGTGCGGCGGATCGACTGCGACGAGCCGTAGCCGAGGTAGAGATCTGCGACGAGCTCTTCCCCGCCCGGTCGGAAGAACCCGTGCTCGGAGAGCCACTCCTCGATCCGGCGGAACGCTGCCTCCGGTTCGCGCAGCTCGAGGAGGTCGTCAGGCATGTGACGGCTCTAGCGCGGCGGTGAGCTCGCGGTACGACGCCGCCGGATCGTCGCTCCAGAACACGGCGCTTCCGGCGACGAGGAGGTCCGCGCCCGCCTCGCGGGCTCCGCGAATCGTCTCGCCGTTGATTCCGCCGTCGACCTGTACGCGGACACCGGCGGGGAGGAGCGACCGCAGGCGCGCGATGCGCTCGAGCGACTCCGGCATGAACGCCTGTCCGGAGTAGCCCGGGTGGATTGACATGCAGAGGACGAGGTCCGCCGCCTCGGCTGCCGCGACTGCCTCGTCCACGGGCGTCTCGGGATTGCAGGCGACGCCGACGCCGAGCCCGAGCGAGCGCGCGTGTGCGATCGCTCGCGCAGGATCGTCGCAGACCTCGGTGTGGAAGGTCACGCTGTCGCCGCCCGCCTCGGCGATGGCGTCGAAGTGGCGCTCGGGCTCCGCCACCATGAGGTGGCAGTCGAGCCGCGCCCCCCAACCGCGTACGAGGGGAGAGATCGACGCGAGCACGATCGGCCCGATCGTGATCTCGGGGATGAAGTGCCCGTCGCCGACGTCGAAGTGGAAGACGCTCCCTCCGGCCGCGTGCAGGGCCTCGAGCTGCTCGCCGAGCCGCGAGAAGTCGGCCGCGTAGATCGACGGCTCGACCTCGACGGCGTCCGCCCACTCGGCCCACCCCATGTCGTTCACGCGACCACTAGTGCTGCGCCTGTGGCTCTCGCCAGCCACCGTGGTCCTCGGCGAGCGCATCGGCCGATGCGGGGCCCCACGACCCGCGTTCGTAGGACAGGATCGGGGTCGGCGCATCGAGGAGCGGCTGCACGATCCGCCAGGTCTGCTCGATCACCTCCCACCGCGGGAAGAGCGTGCTGTCTCCACGGAGCGCGTCGGCGAGAAGGCGCTCGTACGGGCCGGGCGGCACCCCGAGCTCCTCGGCGAAGTCGAGGTCGAGCGAGACGGGCTGCGAGACCTCCTTGCCGGGCGTCTTCGCGCGAACGAAGATCGACACACCCGGCTGGCGCCCGATCCGAAGGACGACGTCGTCGTGGCCGGGGAACTCGATCCGGTGCGCGCCCCAGTGGAGCTGCGGCACACGCTGGAGGCGAACCACGATCTCCGTCGCCGTCCTCGCGAGTGCCTTCCCCGCGCGAACGAGGATCGGGACACCCGCCCAGCGCCAGCTCTCGATCTCGAAGCGCAGGGCGACAAACGTCTCGGTGTCCGAGTCCGGACGAACGCCCTCGATCTCCCTGTAGCCGACGTACTGACCGCGCACCGCACACGAGGGATCGGCCGCCGGCATCGCGCGAAAGACATCCGCGCGACGGCGTGGCACGGCGTCCGCATCCCCGGATGGAGGCTCCATCGCAACGAGAGCCAGGACCTGCAGGAGGTGGTTCTGCACGACGTCACGCACCGCCCCCACCGGGTCGTAGAAAGCACCGCGATCCTCCACCCCGAAGTCCTCGGCCATCGTGATCTGGATGGACTCGACGTGCTCGCGGTTCCAGATCGGCTCGAAGAGGGCGTTCGCGAAGCGGAGGTACATGATGTCCTGCACCGGCTCCTTGCCGAGGAAGTGATCGATCCGGAATAGACGCTCCTCCGGGAAGATCGCGGTCAGGCGCTGGTTCAGCTCGCGGGCGGAATGGAGGTCCGTCCCGAAGGGCTTCTCCACGATGAGCCGTGCGCCGTCGCTCGCCAGGCCCGCCTCGGCGAGTTCCTCGGCGACCTCGCGAAACATCGAGGGCGGTGTCGCGAGGTAGAAGGCCGGTGTCGTCCTGCCCTCGAGCGCCTCGCGCAATCGCTCGTAAAGCGATCCCTCCTCTGCGTCTCCACCGACGTAGCTCATGCACGACAGGAGCTCGTGCAGCACCTTCTCGTCGAGGTTCTTCTTCTTCGCGGCGGTGATCGCCTCGGTTGCGTGCCCGACGAGCTCCTCCCTGGAGAGCTCTCTCCGGCCGACCCCGATCACCGGACACGCGAGCAGGCCCTGCTGTGTGAGGTCGTAGAGCGCAGGCAGCGTGCTCCGGCGGGCGAGGTCGCCCGTGATCCCGAAGACGACCAGGGCGTCGGCGTCGTCGCTCACGACGAGAGGATGGACACCGCCGCGGAGCGGAGCATGTTCGTCCCGAGCTCGAGGTCGCCCGCCGCGATGCGCTCGTTCGCCGAGTGGACGAGCTTGGTCGCGAGCTCGGTGTCCATGTCCTTGATGGGGAAGAACCCGTAGGCGGTCGTGCCGTACGCCTGGCGAAGGAAGTGGCTGTCGGTGAACCCGGGGCACGCGAACGGCACGAGCCGGGCGCCGGGCTCGATCGTCGACGTGAAGGATTCGAGCGCGTCCCAGAGCGGCGTTCGAAGCTCGGAGCGAGTGCCTCCCGTCCCCTCGAGGAACTCGATCTCGTAGTCGCCGTCGCCGATCGCCGCACGCGCAATGCGCTCGGCGTCGGCGGGCGTCTGGCCGGGGAGCAGCCGGCAGTCCACGGTCACTTCGCACAGCCCGGGAACGACGTTGCGCTGGTGGGACGCGTCGATCATCGTCGGCGAGAACGTGAGGGCCAGGAGCGGCTGGACGATGGCCGCCAGCAGCGGATGGACCGCGGCCGTACGCTCGAGCACCTCGTCGAGCGGCGGCACCTCGCCGAGCACGCCCTCGACGAGAGCGTGCGCCTCGGGGATGAGAGTCGGCTCGGGCTCGTAGTCGCCGAGCGCCTGGATGTACCGCGCCGCCTTGACGAGGGCGTTGTCCGCGATCCCGGGCATCGAGGCATGCCCGCTCCGCCCCCTCACGCGCAGGACGAACGGCGAGGACATCTTCTCGGCGGTCGCGCAGCCATAGAACGGCGTCCCCCCGACCACGAGGCGGTCACCGCCCCCCTCGTTGATCGCGAAGTCGCAGCGCGCGGCGTCCGGGTGGGCCTCGACAAGCCAGCGGAGACCCCAGCCGTCGCCCACCTCCTCGTCCGCGACGGACAGGAAGACGAGCTCGCCGTCCGGAGAGAAGCCCTCACGGGCGAGCGAGGCGAACGCGACCGCGGATGCCGCGACCTGGCCCTTCATGTCGAGGGCGCCGCGACCCCAGATCTCGTCGTCGACGAGCTCGCCCGACCACGGATCGCGGTCCCACTCCGCGGAATCGGCGAGCACGGTATCCGTGTGCGAGAGGAGTGCGAGCACGGGCCCGTCCCCGCCGCGAAGGCGCGCCACGACGTTCGGCCGGTCCGGCTCGCGCGCGTAGTGCTCCGTCTCGATGCCGTTCTCCGCGAAGTACGCACGCAGCACCTCCGCCGCGCGGATCTCGTTCCCCGGCGGATTCACCGTCTCGGCACGAATCAGCGCCTGCAGGAGCGCTGTCGCCTCCTCCCGGAGGGTCACTCCGCCGACGCCTTCGACAGTGCCGTGAGCTCGTTGCGGACGTCCCAGAGCTCGGGAAACGACGTCTTCGTCACGAGCCGCCCGAGGAGCTCGACCGGCGTTCCCTGCGTCCCGACGACGCTGTCTCCGATCACGCGGGCGACCACCTGGTAGTGACGCATGCGCCAGAGCTGTGCCTGCTCGTCGAGCTCGAGGAGTGCCTCGGCGAGCTGGTAGAGCTGCTCGTGGTCACGGCCGCTCACGTAGAGCTCGGCCAGGGTCAGCCCGGTCTCGCGGCGAGCGTTGTGGAACGCCTGCCCGAGCCGCGGGAAGACGCGGCGGAGCTCGTTCCACCCCGGCGAGTCGAACCCGGAACCGTGGCCGAGCACCTGGCGGATCTCCTGGTACTCCCACGGCGACATGTGCTCGAGCATCTCGAGCTGCGGGATGAGGAACCGAACGCAGAGGATCGAGCGCCGGAGAAGACGAAGGGCGGCCCGCAGGTCGCCCTCCTCGATCAGCCGCACAGCCTCCTCGGCGTCGTTCCAGGCGAGCTTGAGCCAGAGCTCGGACGTCTGGTGGGTGACCTGGAAGAGCAGCTCGTCGCGGTGGACCCACTCGGCGGGGGTCTTCTGCAGCGCGAGCAGCTGCTCCGTGTTGAGGTAGCGCTCGTAGTCCGAACCGGCCTCTCCCGGCAGGATCGGCTGGGAAAAGTCCTCGGCCTCGGACATGGCCTGAGCATACTTCGCGCGTGGCCGACCTCTTCAGCGAGGCCGCACGGGAGCGGCAGGCGGAGAACGCGCCGCTCGCTGTCCGGCTCCGGCCGAGCACGCTCGACGAGCTCGTCGGGCAGCAGCACGTCCTCGGGGCGGGATCGGCGCTTCGCCTCGCGATCGAGCAGGACCGCCCACCGTCGATGATCCTGTTCGGCCCGCCGGGCACCGGGAAGACGACGATCGCACGGATCGTCGCGGAGCGCACGGGCGCCGTCTTCGAGGAGATCTCGGCGGTGTCCGCTCGTGTCGACGACGTGCGTGCCGTCATCGCGCGGGCCCGCGACCGCCTCGGTGGAAACGGCGCGAGGACGATGCTCTTCATCGACGAGATCCACCGCTTCAACAAGGCGCAGCAGGACTCGGTCCTGCACGCGGTCGAGGACGGCCTCGTCACGCTGATCGGCGCGACGACGGAGAACCCCTACTTCGAGGTGAACTCCGCCCTGCTCTCCCGCTGCACCGTCATCGAGCTCACCGCGCTGTCCGAGGACGAGCTCGGCGTGATCCTCGCCCGGGGAGCGGAGGAGCTCGACGCGGAGGCCTCGCCGGAGGTGCTCGCGCTCGTCGCGAAGCGCGCCGGCGGCGATGCGCGTGCAGCGCTGCAGATCCTCGAGCTCGCCCAGGCGACCGCTGCCGCCGAGGGCGTCCCTCTCTCCGAGGAGCTCGTTCTCGACGCCTCGCGGAAGCGGCCGCTCCTCTACGACCGCAAGGGCGACCAGCACTACGACTTCGCGTCGGCGTTCATCAAGTCGATGCGCGGCGGGGACACCGACGCGTCCGTCTACTACCTCGCAGCAATGCTCGAGGCGGGAGAGGACCCGCGGTTCATCGCCCGCCGGATGGTCATCCTCGCGTCCGAGGACGTCGGGAACGCCGACCCGAACGCGCTCGTCGTCGCCGTCGCGGCCGCGCAGGCGCTCGAGCACGTGGGTCTCCCGGAAGCCCAGCTCAACCTCGCGCAGGCGGCGATCTACCTCGCGCGCGCACCAAAGTCGAACGCGTCCGCCGTCGCCATCTGGGAGGCCCGCTCGGACGTCCGCGAGCACGGGAACGCGCGCCCGCCGGCGATGCTCCGCTCGACCGGCCACAAGGGTGCGGCGAAGGCGCGCGGCCACGGCGAGGGGTACCTCTACCCGCACGACGAGTCCGCCGGCTTCGACGTCTCGTACCTCCCGGAGGAGCTGCGCGGACGACGGTACTATCGGCCGTCCGGATCCGGAGAGGAGCAGGCGGATGGCGGTGAGAACAGGTGACAGCGCGCCCGAGTTCGACCTCGAGGTCGAGCATGACGAGCGCGTGCGTCTCTCCGACTTCCGCGGGCGCTCGAACGTCCTCCTCGTGTTCCACCCGTTCGCGTTCACGCCGGTCTGCGAGGACGAGGCCCGCGATCTGCAGGAGAACCTCGGCGCGTTTCGCGATGCGGGCACCGAGATCGTCTTCGTCTCGTGCGACCCGTCGCCGGCGCGACAGGCGTGGAGAGAGCAGCTCGGTGCGGAGTACACGTTCGCGTCCGACTTCTGGCCGCACGGCGCGGCCGCCAAGGCCTACGGCGTCTTCAACGAGGCGAACGGGTCGCCGCACCGCGGCACGTTCCTCATCGACCACGACGGCACGGTGATCTGGTCGCTCGTGAAGGAGCGCGACGAGCGGCGCACCGAGATGGTGCCCGACACGCTCGACGTCCTCGCGTCGACCGAGTGACCCTCGCCCTCCACGAATGGGGCGAGCCCGACTCGCCTCGCGTCGTGTGTCTGCACGGCGTCCGCAACCACGGGGGCCACTTCGCGCAGCTCGCAGCGGACCTCATGGGCTACCACGTCCTCGCTCCCGACCTCCTCGGGCACGGCCACTCGCCGTGGGAGCCGCCGTGGGACGTCGAGGCACACCTCGACGCGATCGTCGCGACCGTCGGCACGCGCGCGGCGTCCCTCGTCGGCCATTCGTTCGGCGGGCGGCTCGCGTTCGAGCTGGCTGCGCGCGCGCCGAAGCTCGTCCCGAAGCTCGTCCTGCTCGACCCGGCGATCCTCCTGCCCGGCCACGTCGCGCTCGCCGCCGCCGAGAACGCACGCATCGAAAAGTCCTACGTCTCCTTCGACGAGCTCATCGAGCGCCGCTTCGACGAGAGTCAGCTCCACCGAGCCTCACGCGAGCTCGTCGTGGAGGATCTTGCGCAGCACGTCGACGTGGGCGACGACGGCCGCATGCGCTACCGCTACTGCCAGTCGGCGGTCGTCGCGGGCTATGGGGAGATGGCGTCGAAGCCGCCTCGCTTCGAGGACGTTCGCGTGCCGACGCTGCTTCTCGTCGGCGAGCAGTCGTACCTCCCGTACGACCACCTGCTCGATGCGCACCGCGCCGCGCTCGGGGACCTCCTCGAGGTCGTCGTCGTGCCCGGCGGCCACTCGGTACTGTGGGACGCGCCGACGGAGACGATCTCCGCGATCGCTGCGTTCCTCGCCGGCTAGGCGCAGAGCTCCCGCGCAACCGCGGTGTAGATCTCGGCGCACTGCTCGAGCGACGCGACCTCAACCCACTCGACCTCAGCGTGCGCTCCCTCGCCGCGCGGACCGAACAGGACGGTCGGGATGCCGGACTCGGCCAGGAGGGCCGAGTCGGCCCAGAACGAGACGCCCACGAGCGCGGGTTCTGAGCCGAGGACACTCGCCGCGCAGGAGCTGACGGCACGCACGACCTCGTCGCCCTCGTCGACCTCGAACGGCTGTCTCGACGCGAGCACACGCACGTGCGCGGAGAAGTCCGGATCGCGGTCCCCTGCCGCGGCGACGATCTCGGCGAGCTCGCCCTCGACCAGAGCGACGGTCTCGCCCGGGATCGTGCGGCGCTCGGCCTGCACCACGCACCGCGCCGGATAGCTCGAGAACTCCTGCCCGCCCTCGATTAGCGACGCGTGCACGCTGCCGCTCCCGACGTACGGGTGCGTGGGGTGCGCACGCAGCCGTCGGTCGAGCTCTTCGATGCCGACGAGAACGCGCCCCATCTTCACGATCGCGTCGATGCCGAGATGCGGCCGCGAGCCGTGCGCTGCGCGGCCGACCGTCTCGATCTCGACATGGACGAAGCCGCG
>JBKOYF010000139.1:0-8942 GCA_046725305.1 Actinomycetota bacterium | reverse complement strand
GATTGCAGCTCCGGCCGTGCCGACGACGCCGGCGACGAGCAGCCCCGCGTCCGCCGAGACGACGTCCTTCGCGGCGGTGGCGTACGCCAGCGACGCGAACAGCGCCGCGAGGGCGGTCGCGACCGCGGCGACGGCGGCGTCCGTCTGGCCGCGGCGCTCGTAGAGGAAAACTCCCGCCGCCAGCAGCACGATCGAGCCGAGGAACGCGAGAGCGACGCGCGCCTCGACGCCGATCCAGCCGCGGTCGACCGCGATCACGAGGAAGAAGACGACGCCGAGGAGGATCGCGAGGCCGCCGACGACCGCGAGGATGCGGCCGCCGAGCAGATCCTCGAAGGTCTCGCCGGGGCGCAGGACCTTCCGCTGCGGCTCCGTCACGGTCACGGCGGCGGGCGGAGGCTGCGGCGGCGCCGGTGCAGGCGGGGGCTCGGGCTCAGGGGTCGAGGGAGGTGCTGCCGGCGCGTGCCGTTCGAGCCGTGCGACGCGTTCCACGAGCTCGCCGAGCAGCGTCTCGACGCCTTCCAGTCGTTCGTCGAGCGAGCGATCCTTATTCACGCGCTGATCGTATTCCCGGGCCTTTCAAGGAATCCTCAGTGTGAGCACCGGTTTGGCGTCCGGGAAACCCAGAGTTCGGCGCTCAGGTGACGCCGGCGGCGAGCGCGTCGTCGAGCGCCGTGTACTCCATGCCGTGCGCCTCGGCGACCGCCTCGTACGTGAGCTTGCCCGCGATCGCGTTCACGCCACGAGCGAGCTCGGGATTCGCCGTCACGGCTGCGACCGCGCCGTCGTCGGCGAGCTGCTCGACGTACGGCAGCGTCACGTTCGTGAGCGCACGGGTCGAGGTGATCGGTACCGCGCCGGGCATGTTCGCGACGCAGTAGTGGACGACGCCCTCGACCGTGTACACGGGGTCGTCGTGGGTCGTCGGCCTCGAGCTCTCCGCGCAGCCGCCCTGATCGATCGCGACGTCCACGAAGACGGAGCCCTCCTTCATCGTCGTCAGCATCTCGCGCGTGATGAGCTTCGGCGCCCGCGCACCGGGGATGAGGACCGCCCCGATGGTGAGGTCGGCGTCCTTGATCGACTCCTCGAGCTGGAGCGCCGAGGATGTGAGGAGCTGGACACGACCGCTCAGGATCTGCTCGAGGAAGCGCATGCGGTCCACCGAGCGCTCGAGGAGCGTGACCTGCGCGCCCATGCCGAGCGCGATGACCGCCGCGTTGTACCCGACCATGCCACCCCCGATGACGAGGACGCGTGCCGGCGCAACGCCGGCGACACCCCCGAGGAGGATCCCCCGACCGCCCTTCGGCTTCTCGAGCTGATCGGCGCCTGCCTGCGGCGCGAGGCGACCGGCGATCTCGCTCATCGGAGCGAGGAGGGGAAGCGCGCCGCTCTCCGTCTCGACGGTCTCGTAGGCGATCGCCGTGACCCCCGAGTCCACGAGCGCTCGCGTGAGCGGCTCGTCGGCGGCGATGTGTAGGTACGTGAAGAGCGTGAGGCCCTCGCGCAGGCGCGGGTACTCGAGCGGGATCGGCTCCTTGACCTTCAGGAGCAGGTCGGAGGCCGACCAGACGTCGTCGACGGAGCCGATTGTCGCGCCGGCACGCTCGTACGCCTCGTCCGGGAATGCGCTCCCGACGCCCGCGCCTGCCTCGACGACCACCTCGTGCCCGCGCTGCACGAGCTCGCGTGCGCCTGCGGGAGTCAAGGCAACCCGGTACTCCTGCTGCTTGATCTCCTTCGCGACCCCGATCCGCATGCGCGCGGGACGATATCGGGTCAGGAGCTGGCCAGACGCGCCACGTAGGCGCGCTCGTCAGGGCCGAGCCAGGGCGGCGATCCCGTGGCCGCGTTCTCGGTGACGCGCTCCGGCCGTGAGGTCGCCGGGATGACCACATCGACGCGGGGATCGGATAGCACCCACTTGAGGAGCGCCTGTGCCCAGGTCTCGATCCCGAGCTCGCGGAGCGACTCGAGCTGCTCGCGCGCGGGCTCGCGCCGAAGCAGCGGGGCTCCGGTTCCGCCGAACGGCCTCATCACGATGACACCGATCCCGAGCTCTTCGGCGAGAGGCAGAAGACGGTGCTCGACCTCGCGCTCCCACGGGTTCAACGGAACCTGGACGACGTCGAAGCGGCCCGTTCGGAGGGCCTGCTCGAGCTCGCCGAACGCACCCGCGCTCCAGTGCGTCACGCCGATACGCTCGACGGCGCCTGCCGCTCTCTCCTCTTCGAGCCAGCCGAGGTGTTCTTCCCATGCGACGAGGTTGTGCACCTGCTCGACATCGACACGTCCGAAGTAGCCGCGCTGCTGTACGTACTGCCGGCGGCCTTCCTCGACATCCGGGGCCCAGATCTTCGTCGCGATGGTCGCTCCGTCTCGTCGTCCGTCGAGCACCGCGCCGAGCGACGCCTCGGCGGCACCGTACATCGGCGACGAGTCGAAGGCGGTCATGCCCGCAGCGAGCGCCGCATCGACCACCGCCCGCGCTCGCGCGACGTCACCCTCGAACGTCCGGTACGTGCCGAGCCCGATCACGCCGCCGAGGCGTCTCCGCTCCATCGGCTCGTCACGCTAGCCCAGCGTGGGTCAGACTCCGGGCGTCGACCAGGAGGGGTGCCATGTACACGTCCGCCGTTTGGATCGTGAAGAAGGGCCGTGAGGACGACTTCGCCCGACGCTGGCAGGAAAGCGCGGACAGCCTCTCCCTCGACTATCCCGACGTCACGTTCCGACTCTTCCGGGACCACGAAAACGCACAGCGGTTCATCAGCCTCGGCGACGGCTGGCGAAGCGCCGACCAGATCCAGGCAGCCCAGAGCGCGCCCGCGTATCAGGACGCGATGAAATCGATCTGGCGGATCCTCGAGTCGGGCGAGATCTCGACGCTCGACCTCGTCGCGGAAATCAGCTAGCGGTCCCTCGGGCAACCTCGACGAGCGCGAGAGTGACCTCGACCATCCCTTCGAGATCGGCGACGGCGATGTGCTCGTCCGGCGTGTGGATGTCCATCATCCCGTTCGCGAGGTTCACGCACTGCAGGCCGCGGGCGTTGAACACGTTCGCGTCGGCTCCCCCGCCGCTCAGCGCGTACGACGGCCTGTAGCCGGCCCGGTCGAGCGCCTCCGCGGCGAGGCGGACCGGCGGATCGCTCTCGCGAAACCGGTATCCCGGAAAGCTCGGCCGCACCTCGGACTCGACTGCGCAGTCAGCGAGGCTCGCCGCGAACGCAGCGGACTCGAGCATCTCGCGGGCGAGCTCGACCGCCTTGCGCTCGTCCTGTGAGCGGACCTCCGCCGTGAACGAGCACCACTCGGGCACGACGTTCCGCGCGGTCCCTCCGGAGATCACGCCGACGTTCGCGCTCGTCTCCTCGTCGACGCGTCCGAGGCGGAAGTCCGCGATCGCCCGTGACGCTGCGGCGATCGCCGAGCGTCCGTCCTCGGGATGCATCCCGGCGTGGGCGGCTCGCCCGTGGAACCGGAAGTCGAGGAGCCGCGCATGCGGGGAGCCGAGCACGATCTCGCCGATCGGCGCGCCCTGGTCGTACACGTAGCCCGTCGTCGCGGTGAGCCGCGTGTGGTCGAAGGCGCTGGCCCCACGCAGCGAGACCTCCTCTTGGGATGTGAACAGGAGCTCGATCCCGGCGTGCGGGCGCCCCTCGTCGAGGACGCGGCGGACTGCTTCGAGCATGGCGACGACGGCGGCCTTGTTGTCCGACCCGAGGATCGTCCCCGCGCCGTTGCGGACGACACCCTCCTCCACGACTGGCTCGATTGCGGCCTCGGGTGGCACCGTGTCCGTATGGGCGCACAGGAAGATCGGCGTGCCCGGCGTGCCGTTCGACGCGGGGATCCGGCAGTAGATGTTCCCCGTGTCGCCCTGGAGACGGGACGCCGCGTCATCCTCGTCCCACTCGAGACCGAGCTCGGTGAGGTAGGCGCCCGCGCGATCCGCGACCGCGCGCTCGCTGCCCGACGGGCTCGGGATCGAACACAGCTCGAGGAACAGATCGAGGAACGGCGAGGTCAGCTCCTGCTGCACGCCCCCATCCTACGAGGGCGTCGAGTGCTCGATCAGCGCCCCGGGGCGCCCTTTCGCCCGTACCGCGTGTACGGCTCGAGCGTGGAGACGATCGCCCGTCGAAGCGGGACGAAGTACTCGTAGCGACCCGTCGTGTCGACCTCCCAGCCTTCCGCTCGGAGCTCGTTGGCGAGCCCGTCCCAGGCGTCCTCGGCGATCCGTCGCTGCCACGCCTCTCGCCCCACCTGCCAGAACGCCCTCGAGCGCCGGAGCTCGCGGGTGCGACCCTCCTCCTCGACCATGACCACGTAGCGCGAGCGAACGAGCCCCGAACGTCGGGTGACGTACGGAACGGACTCTCGCGGTGCCGGCTCGGGGGCGACCCTCAGGGGTGCGTACTGCGTGTGCTGCTCGGTGCGACGGGGGCGCGGCCGCGTGCGCAGGCGCGCACGTGGTCGTGACGGCATTCGCACAGTCGGCATGACCGGCGCGACGACGCGCGTCGCGAGGAGCAGCACGATAACTCCGGCGGTCGCCACCGCCAACGCGAGCAGCCAGCCCGACTGCGTGTCCGTCGCAGTCCTGTCCGCCACGACGGGTGGGATCAACGGCCGCGAGGGCCTCGCAGTAGCCACTCGGCTCTTGGGCCCGAGTGGGTACGCGGACCACAGCTCCCTGGGCGGACCGGGCTGTTCCTCCGCGGCGCCCGTCGCGGGGAGAACGAGGACGAAGGCGAGCGCCACGACCGCGATGCAAAGTCGTCTCATGTGATCTCCACCGGCGTCCCCACCGGCATCAGGCGCGCAAGCTCGAGGATGTCCCGGTTCCGCATGCGGATGCAGCCATGGGAGACGCGCCCGGGCAGGAGGTCGGGCCGGTTCGTCCCGTGGATCCCCACGAACCCTCCTGCGGGCCAGTCGGTGAGCGTCGACCGCGCGCTCGTCCCGAACGCGATCGGGCCGTAGAACGAGCTCCGGTACCGGGTGAGCTCGTTGCGGACGTAGAACGTTCCCGTCGGCGTGGGCGCAGCCGCAGTGCCGATCCCGACCCGCGCGCGGAAGACCACGCGGTCGGCTCGAAGCAGCGTGGCCGTCAACGCGGCCGTGTCGACGAGGAGACGGGTGTCGACGGCCTCGTACCCTCCGAGCGCGTCGCGCGGAGCCCAGCCGGTCGTCCCCACGGTCCGAACCGGCACCCACAGGCGGCCCTCACGCCGCGAGGGGCCTGTGACGAGGACGATGTTCGCGGTCTGCTCGGGGGTGGAGGCGGCAATGCGTGCCACCACGTTCGCACGGCGCGAGGGCGCGTCGCGGATCGCGAACGATCGGTGCACCGGCGCCCAGAGCGTCGCTCCGTCGCGGAGCGCATCGAGCAAACGAGGACGCGGGACGTCGAGGCCAGGCCGCGCCGGGGGCATGAGTGGATCCCGCACGGGGATCTCGGCCGCGAGCGAGCTCGCGCCCGAGGCGGCCGGGACGTTCTCGCCACGGTCCACGACGGCGATCGCGGCACCGACGACCACGGCGAGAGCGACCGCTCCGCCGAGACGGGAGCCGCGGGTGTTCAGCCGGTGAATCGTGGCTCCGCCCCCGACCGGGTGCGGGGTCGCTGCACGATGAATCCGGTCGACGCGACGAGGCGACGGACCTCCGGCATCGACTTCCCCTCGTCGAACGCGCTGGAGGCGGGAGGTGCTCCCGCCAGATACCGGATCCACGCGGCGTGCCGCGCCTCGACGGAGTGGATCGAGACCGCCGCGGCGAGCAGGGCGGGCGAGTCGATCCGGTACGCCTGCCCTTTGTACGCGGCGGTCCCGAGGTCCTCGAATGCGACCGCGGTGCGAATGAACGCGTCCTCGTCCTCGGTCGTCCCGCCGAAGTCGAAGTACGGCCGCGCGACCGCGGCACTCCCGAGGACGTCGCGCAGCGCGTCGACGTGTGCCCGCTCGACGGCCCCGAGGACGCGGGTCGTCTGGCGGGCGACGTCGGTGCGCAGTGCGTTCCGACGCTCCGCCTCGGTGTAGAAGGCCGCCTGCAGGTACTCGAGGGTGAGGGCGTAGTTGAGGATCTCGACGTCGGTCTTCGTGGCCGCCGCCCCCGGCTCGGCGAGCGCCAGGGCCGCGAGTGCCGCCCCTCCGCCCGCGAGCGTGCCGAGCAGGAAGTCCTTCCGGGTCTCCCGCGGCAGGCCGGCCGCGGCCTCGCGGAGCGCTCCGTCGCGGTCGAGCCGGTTCAGGTCGAGGTCCAATCTCTAGCTCCTGACGAATCCCGTACGGTCGACCTCCCGGAGAACCTGCCGCCGCGTCTTCGCCTCGTCGGTTGCCTGGCTGGCCGGCCGTTTGTCCTGGATCGCGCGTATCCAGGCGGCGTGGCGAGCGTCGACGGAGACGATGCGCGCGGCCGCCTGCAGCACCGGCTTGGACACGTTCCCCGCCTGGCCGTTGTACGCGGCAACCGCCAGCTCCTCGAGCGCAATCGCGGTCGCGGCGAACCGCTGCGGGTTGGACACGGCCTTTCCGAACGCGAACCGGGGCATCTTGCGTGCGTTCGGCCCGAGGGCATCACGCAGGAGCCCGACGTGCTGGCGCTCGTGGCCGGCGGCGACCTGTCCGAACTCGCGGAGCTCTCCGGAGAGCCCGGCGCGAGCGAGCGCCTGCTGGTAGAAGGCGGCCGTCAGCTCCTCGAGGACGAGCGCGTAGTTGAGGATCTCGACGTCGCGCGCCTGCGATGTCCCCGACAGGCTGAGCCGCGGCACTCCTGCCGCCAGCACCGTCCCCAGCGCGAGCGTGCCGGCGCCTGCCGCGCCCACCCGCAGGAAGCGTCCGCGTGAGGCAGTGTCGAGTTCAGTCGCCACAGTCGCCGCCTTTCGCTTGCGCACGAGCATATAACGGTTTGCCGGACGATACGAGTCGTCGTTCGGATGACGTGGGCTACGTCGCCACCGCGCGAACGCCCGAGCGCGACCGCGACGGACTCGTGGAAGTGCGGCGCTCGCGCGGCGGCACGCCGCCTCCGGCCAGGCTCTCGCTTGCGCCGCAGGGGGCCGCAATCATCCCGCGGCCGCACTGAGCCCGCTGCTATCAAGCGCCTGTGCGGGTGTTGGTCATCGGCCTAGCGGCAATCATCGCGGGGAGCGGATGCGCTGCGATTGACGACTCGAGCAGTGATCTCGAGACCGCACGGAGGTTCAACGCGTATCCCTTGTACTGGCCGGGCGCCCGCTTCGAGACGTGGCCGCTTACCCACATCGACGTCGAGAACGTACCCTTCGCGCTCATCGTCTATGGAGACTGCGACGCGAGTGGCGACTCAGGCTGTGCGCCACCGTTGCAACTCCAGATCTCCGGACTCTGCAGCCACCTGGACCAGGTCGCTGAAAACCCGATCTGGCAGCACCGTAGGGGCGCGGAGCACCGGTCGGATCGTTCGATGGTGCGCCGGTGATGTTTACGAACCATGTCCAGATAAGGGTGTACCGGGGACAAGGGTCCGATCCCGGCGTCGAGCTGCGTGCACTTCGGTCGCTGCGCTCACTCAATCGGCTGGGACCCGTCCTCGGCCCGAATGACCCGATTCCGGCGCCAGCCCACGGCGTTCTCGAAGGAACTGCTGGCTGCCCTTAGCCGGACGCGGCGATCACGCCGCTACGCGACCGCGAGCGCTCGAGGGCGGCGGCGACGAATTCGCGGAAGAGCGGCGCGGGGCGCGTCGGCCGCGACTTGAACTCCGGGTGGAACTGGCTCGCGACGAACCACGGATGCTCGGGGAGCTCGACGACCTCGACGAGCCGCCCGTCCTGGAACGTCCCAGAGACGACGAGCCCCGCGTCGACGAGGCGCTGACGAAGCTCGTTGTTCACCTCGTAGCGGTGCCGGTGGCGCTCGTGAACGACGGGCTCGCCGTAGACGTCCCGGGCCCGCGTGCCCTCCTCGAGCTCGACGGCCTGCGCACCGAGGCGCATCGTGCCGCCGAGATCCTCGATCTCCTTCTGCTCGGGGAGGAGGTCGATCACGGGGTAGGGCGTCTCCGGATCCATCTCCGTCGAGTTGGCGCCCTCCATGTCGCCGACGTGGCGTGCGAACTCCGAGACGGCCACGTGCATACCGAGGCAGATCCCCAGGTACGGGATCTCCTGCTCGCGTGCGACCCGACACGCGAGGATCTTCCCCTCCCAGCCGCGTGAGCCGAAACCTCCCGGGACGAGCACGCCGTCGACCCGCTCGAGCTCACGCACGGCCTCCTCGTAGGACATGTTCTCGGCGTCGACCCAGCGGACGTGGACGCGGCAGCCCGCGTGCACGCCGGCGTGCTTCAACGCCTCGTGCACGGAGAGGTACGCGTCGTGGAGCTTTACGTACTTGCCGACGAGCGCGATCTCGACGTCCTCGCGGAGCTCCCGCGTGCGCTCGACGAGGTCGCGCCACTCGCCGAGGTCCGCGACCGGTGTGTCGAGCCCGAGCTTCTCGCACACGAGCGTGTCGAGACCCTCCGCCTGGAGGACTTCCGGGATGAGGTAGACGTCGGGAACGTCCGGCGAGCCGATCACCGCGCGGCGGTCGACGTCGGCGAAGAGCGCGATCTTGTCGCGGATGTCGTCGGAGAGCGGCTCCGTCGAGCGGCAGACGACGACGTCGGGGTGGATGCCGATCCGCCGGAGCTCGTTGACGGAGTGCTGCGTCGGTTTCGTCTTCAACTCCCCGGCCGCCTCGATGAAGGGGACGAGCGTGACGTGGAGGTAGACGACGTTCTCGGTGCCGACCTCGCGGCGGAACTGCCTGATCGCCTCGAGGAACGGGAGCGACTCGATGTCGCCGACGGTGCCGCCGATCTCCGAGATGACGACGTCCGCGGGCGCCACCTTCTCGGCGCGCCTGATCCTCGCCTTGATCTCGTTCGTGATGTGCGGGATCACCTGGACGG
>JBKOYF010000024.1:0-11613 GCA_046725305.1 Actinomycetota bacterium | reverse complement strand
GCCTTCGACGACGCAGGGGGCAGGCACATGCCTGACCCCTGCGTCGAAGGCTAAGCGGGCGGTCCGAAGAACGCTGGTGGCCCCCGCGGTGACGCCGATCCGGGCCAGAAGCCGGGATGCCGCCCGAAGCCGTGATCGCGCAGCTCGCCGTTCACGAGCGCCTGCGTCCGCTGCTCGAGGTTCGCCTTCAGCTCTGTGGCCTGATTCTTCGTGAGCCGGCCTTCGGCGACGGCCTCGTCGATCCGCTTCTCCTCGGCGGTGACGAGCGCCTGCACGAGGCCCGAGGCGGACTTGCCCTGCTCCTTCGCGATCTCCGCGAGCGTCTTGTCCTGGAGCGCCTCGCGGAGCTTCGCCTGGCTCAGACCGAGATACGAGGCAGCGGCGGCGAGAATGTCGACGTGCCTCTCGTGGCCGAGCCCGAAGCCGTGACCGAGCCACGGGCCGCCGGGGACACCCGGGCCGAAGAGCAGTGGATAGTCACCCGACTCGATGTGCTTCTTCAGCGCGTCGCCCTGCTCCTTCGTCAGCCGACCTGCGGCGACCGCATCGTCGATGCGGTTCTCGAGCGCCTGCCTCAACGCATTCGAGAGCGCCTCGGGCTTCACGCCGAGCTGTGTCGCAGCGTCGTCGATGATCGCCTTCGTCTCGTCGTCCGGCGAGAGGATGCGCGACGCCGCGACGGCACCCGCCGCGCCGAGGCCGGCGCCGAGCAGGGCGATCGCCGATGCTCCGGCGACGACGACTTTCTTGCGACGCGTCATGCGGGTCATCACAACACCGGTGCCTAAGAACGTGGTGAGAAGAGGCTAAGAAGATCGAGCTGCTTCGAGATCACGCGCCGGCATACCACCGTCGGACACCAGCCTCCCGTCCTGCATACGGATCACGCGCTGTGCGCGCCCAGCCACATCGGCGTCGTGCGTCACGACGACGACGGTCCGTCGTTGCTCGTCGCCGGACAGCGAGAGGAGCAGGTCGATGATCTCGGCGCCCGTCGTCGAGTCCAGGTTCCCGGTGGGCTCGTCCGCGAGCAGCACGTGCGGGGCGTTCGCCAGCGCGCGGGCGATCGCGACACGCTGCTGTTCACCGCCCGAGAGCTTGCTCGGCACGTGATCGGCCCTCGCGGCGAGCCCGACCGAGTCGAGGAGGCCGAGAACGCACTCGCGTCGTTCCGCACCTCCCGTCCGGGTCGGCGCGAGTGCAATCTCGACGTTCTGGGCCGCCGTCAACGTCGGGATCAGATTGAACTGCTGGAACACGAACCCGAACGCAGTCAGCCGGAGCTTCGAGAGGTCGCGGTCGCCGAGGCGGCCGATGTCCCTGCCTTCGAACAGGACCTCGCCGCTGCTGGGCCGGTCGAGCGCGCCGAGCAGCTGGAGGAGCGTCGTCTTGCCCGAGCCGCTCGGCCCGACGATTGCTGCCGACCCGCCGGCGTCGAGCCTGAGCTCGACGTCGCGGACCGCGTGGACGTGGACGCCCCCCAGGCTGAACGTCCGCGAGACGTTGCGAAGCTCGTAGGCGGCGGTCTTCTCGGACGGGATCATCGCGATCGGGCCTCCTCTGTCAGTCGATGTGCCTGAGTGCATCTGCAGGCCGGAGGCGGGAGGCGCGGAAGCTCCCGACGGCGCCCGCGACGAGCCCCCCGAGGAGCGCGAGTGCGACCGCGCCGAGCACCAGGGGCACGCTGATCGGAGCCTCGAGTGCAACCTCGGTTGCCGGAGCCTGCACGGTGCCTTGACCGAAGGGCCCGAAAACCCGCGGGCCCTGCTGCGCGACCGACCCGACCGTGGCCTCGAGAGTCGGGCCGAAGGCACCGATCGCGAGGGCGCCCGCGATCCCGAGGACGACGCCGACAGCTCCTCCGAGGAGGCCCTGGATGAGCGACTCGCCGGTCACCTGGCGGACGACAAGACGTTGCGACCAGCCGAGCGCCTTGAGCGTGCCGAGCTCCCGCACCCGCTTCGCGACGGAGGACAGGCTGAGGAGGCTGGCGATCAGGAACGCCGAGAGCAGTCCGACGACCTCGAGCGCCCGGCCGAGCGAGCCGGCGAGGTTCTTCGCGTCGACCAGCGTTCCGGAGACGCGGCTCGCGAGGTCCGCCGCGGTCGTGACCGACGCGCCGTCGAGCGTCTTCTCGATCGAGCCCGCGATCGCCGCGACGTCGTCGGCGCTCTCGGCGCGCACGTAGACGGTGTTCACGCGTCCCTTACGGTTCGACAGCGCTTGCAGCTGCCGCAACTTGACGTAGACGTCGGAGGATTGTCCGCCGAGCGGCGTCTTCGCGATGCCGACGACACGAAACGCCTTGCTGCCGACCCGCACCGTGTCGCCGACGTCGATGTTCTGCCGGCTGGCGTAGCTCTCGTCGAGAATTGCCTCGCGCGCGTCGCCGGCGTGGAAGTAGCGACCGGATGTGATCTGACCGGGGGTGATCGCGCCGAGCTCTTTCACGCGCTCGTCGACCCCGGCGACGCTGAGATTCGTCGCGTCGATGTTGTCGGGAGGCCCGCCGGTGCCGGGCTGCGTGCCGGGCCCGAACGTGCGCGGCTGCTGCGTCTGCTCGGGAACCGTCCCCTCGATGTGGATCGAATTGAGCGTGAGACCCCCGGCAGCGGAGGCGACGCCCGCGATCGCTTCGATCCGCGCGACCTCCGTCGCGGGGAACGACAGCTGTGACGTCGAGACGAAGTCGTCGCGTGAGAACTTCTCTCCGGGCTTCCCGAGGTTCTGGAGCCCGAAGCGCCCGCCGCCGTTCTCGGCCTGGAGCTGGTTGCGCTCCTCGTCCGAGAGCTGCGGGAAGCCCCCGCCCTCTGTCGGCGAGAAGTCGATCGGACGCGAGACCGACATGTCGGTGCCCACGCCGGTGAGCGGCTCGAGGATCTTGGCCTGGGCATGATCGAGCCCGGTGGAGAGCGCACTGACGGTCACGACGAGGCCGACCCCGATGCCGAGGCCGAGGGCGGTGAGGATCGTCCGCCCGCTACGCCGCCTCAGCTCCGCGAGCATGTACGCGAGGAAGAACACGCGCAGATCGAATCTGCGACGACTGAGAACGACGTGAGCGAGGGCTAAGAGGTCGCTAAGAAGCGGCGACCGCAGCCTCCGCGGGGGTGCCGAGCGTGAACGTCATCCGCGTTCCCCCGCCCTCGGCGTGCTCCGCCACTACGTCTCCCCCGTGCGACTCGGCCACCTGGCGGACGATCGCGAGCCCCAGCCCGGAGCCCGGCATTCCCCTCGCGGCGCGAGCGCGGTAGAAGCGGTCGAAGACGTACGGCAGATCCTCGTCCGCGATACCTGGGCCGTGGTCGCGGACGACCAGGCGGCCGTCGCGGACCTCGACCTCCACCTCCGCACCGGGAGGGCTCCACTTCGCCGCGTTGTCGAGCAGGTTGCCCACCGCGCGCTCGATCGTCGAGGGCACGCCGCGCACGGTCGTCGGCTCGAGCTCGGCGGAGTACGCGATCTCGGGACGGTTCCGCCGCGCGCGATCCACCGCGTCGGCGACGAGCAGGTCGAGCCGGACCTCCTCGGGCGCGCTCGGGTGCTGCTCGGCGCGCGCGAGCTCGATGAGCTCGGAGATGAGCGTCGTCATCTCTCCGAGCTGCTCGACGACGTCGGAGAGGAGGCGCTCCCGCTCCCCGGGTGGGAGCGTCCGATCGCCCGCGAGCACCTCGATGTTCGTACGCACGCTCGTGAGCGGCGTCCGCAGCTCGTGCGAAGCGTCGGCGACGAGTTGGCGTTGCGCCCTCGTCGACTCGTCGAGCGCCGCGAACATGGTGTTGAAGCTCGCGGCCAGGCGGCTCAGCTCGTCGTTGCCGTCCACCTCGATCCGCTCCGAGAGGTCCTGCGTCTCGGTGACGCGCTCGACGGTCGTGGTGAGGCGCTTCACGGGCGTGAGAGCCGCGCGCGCGACCACGAGGCCGAGCGCGGCCGCGATGAAGACTCCCGATACGGCGATGAGCACCAGGAAGAGGCCGATGCGGTGGAGCGACTGGTCCACCTCGGTGAGCGGCCTCGCGACCTGGACCGCGGAGTCGGGGCCGTACGCAAACGTGAACACGCGGAGGTGCAGGCCGTTGACATTCACGTCCTTCCAAAACGCCGCGCCGTGCTTGCCGGCGACGGCGAGGACGTCCTCCCCGACCGGCAGCTCGACGTCCTGACGTCCCGGCACGAGGACGCTGCCGTCCGACCGCACGAGCTGGACGTATCCACCCGCCTCCCCGAACTCCGGCCGGAGGGCGAGGAACTTGTCGCCATCGCGGGTCTGGATGACTCCGAGCGGCTGGAGCGAGATCTCCGCTGCACGCGCCTCGAGCGCGTCGTCCACCGGAGCGCGCAGCTGCTCGCGGGCGACGACGTACACGAGGATCGACGCGAGCACGACCGTCAGCGCGACGGCTGCAGCGGCGGAGATCGCGATGCGCGTACGGAACGTCATGCGCTCACGCCTCGCGGAGCGCGTACCCGATGCCGCGGATCGTGTGGATCAGGCGCGGCGCGCCACCCTCTTCGGTCTTCCGGCGGAGGTAGCCGATGTAGACGTCGAGCGAGTTCGACGTCGGCCCGAAGTCGTAGCCCCACACGCGCTCGAAGATGATCGAGCGCGTCAGGACCTGGCGAGGGTTGCGCAGGAACAGCTCGAGGAGAGCGAACTCGGTACGAGTCAAGTCGATCGCGCGGACGCCCCGTCGCACCTCGCGTGTGCCGAGGTCGAGCTCGAGATCGGAGAAGCGGAGAACGTCGCCTGCGTCGTCGCCGTTCCCGGCGCGTCGAAGGAGCGCGCGCAGGCGCGCGAGGAGCTCGGCGAGCGCGAACGGCTTCGGGAGGTAGTCGTCCGCCCCGGCATCGAGACCGGCCACGCGGCTGTCGACCTCCGCTCGTGCGGTCAACATAAGCACCGGGACGGCGTTCCCGTCCGCACGGAGTCGGCGACATACCTCCAGCCCGTCGATGCCCGGCATCAGCACGTCGAGGATCGCCGCGTCGGGGGGCGCAGTCCCGAGCCGCTCGAGCGCCTCTTCCCCGTCTTCGGCGAGCTCGACCCGGTATCCCTCGAGCTCGAGGGCACGGCGCAGCGATTCGCGCACGGCGCGTTCGTCGTCGACGACGAGGATCTTCATCGCACCGCATTGTGCGTGTCGGGACGTTCTCCGGCCCAGGGTCTTAGCGACTTCTTAGCCGTCTAACAGCGAAGGCTTACGCGGGCCTGCTCACATGCGGTACACAGTGACCAGGATCGCCCCGTGACAGCTCGCTCCCGCACTCGCTTCGCCGTCGCAGGCTTCGCCGCCGCGATCGCGCTCGGCGCCGGCCTCGGTGCGGCGGCCTTTGCCGTCCTCGACGACGGCGCGACCACGATCGTCCGCCAGGTGACCGTCGGAGGCAGCGAGCCGGTGGCCTCGGACTCGTTGACCGTCGAGCAGGTGTACGACCGGACGTCGAAGGCGGTCGTGGAGATCTCGGCGTCGAGCGGGGCGAGCTTCGGCGGAACGCAGCGCGCTCAGGGCTCGGGCTTCGTCTTCGACGAGCAGGGCCACATCGTGACCAACCAGCACGTCGTGGCCGGCGCGTCTTCGATCTCCGTGAGCTTCTGGAACGGTGCGGAGTTCGACGCCGAGGTGGTCGGGACCGATCCGTCCACGGATCTCGCCGTTCTGCGCGTCAACGCGCCGAGATCGCTGCTCGTGCCACTGCGCCTCGCCAACTCGAACACCGTCGACGTGGGTGATGCCGTGCTCGCGCTCGGGAGCCCCTTCGGCCTCGAGGGCACCGTGACGAGCGGCATCGTGAGCGCGCTCCACCGCGAGATGACGGCTCCGAACAACTTCACGATCACCGACACCATCCAGACGGACGCGGCGATCAACCACGGGAACTCCGGCGGGCCGCTCCTCGACCGTCGCGGGAGGATGATCGGCGTGAACGCGCAGATCGAGAGCGAGTCGGGCGGCTCGGACGGCGTGGGCTTCGCGATTCCCTCGAATACGGTCGGCTCGATCGTGCGCCAGCTCATCGCGACGGGAGAGGTCGAGCACGCCTACCTCGGCATTCGCATGACACCGGTGCCCGACGGCGTCGCGATCACGAACGTTCTTCCCGGAACCCCCGCCGACGCGGCGGGTCTCCGAGCGGCGACGGGAAGCGAGGTCGTCGACGGTCAGCAGCTGCCCACTGGTGGTGACGTCATCGTCTCGTTCGACGGGGAGCAGGTGACGTCCGCGGCCGCGCTGCAGAGCGCGGTGGACGCGCACCGGCCGGGCGACACGGTCTCGTTGACGATCCTGCGCGGCGACTCGCGCCGCACCCTCGACGTGAAGCTCGGGGTGCGCCCGTAGCCATTTCGCCCGCACGTCCAGGTCGAACCTAGACCATGGGCTAGTGTCGACACCGCGTCGGCCGTGGGTATGCTGCGTGAGGGAGGTTGAGGAATGGGTAGAGGTCGTCCGTCCGCGATCGTCTTCGCGGCCGCATACATCGCTTTGATCGTCGGGCTGTTCCTGGCGCTGGGAGGGGCTGCGTACGCGCAGTCGCCCACCTCGGCGTCTGATCAGTACGGCACCAAGGTCAAGGGCGTGCAGGTCTCGGCGACGGCGGGCGGCAACACCGCCTCGGCCGCCGCAGCCGAGTCGCAGGCCCTTCCGAACACCGGGCTCTCGCTCGTCGGAATCGTTGCCGTCGGTGGCGCTCTCGTCGCCGCCGGTGTCGTGTTGCGGCGCCGCGAACAGCGCAAGAACTAGTCCGGGACTCGGGCCGACCGCCGTCGGGCGTCACCCGCCCGGGAACCCCTGCTCGCGGGGGTTGAGTTCACGCACCTGTGCATAGGCCGCGCGTCGCTCCTCGCCCAGCGCGACCTGGGCGACGCGCAGCCACGCGACCCAGTTCTGCGGGTCCTTGTCGACCGCCTCGCGATAGTCGCGGAGCGCGCCGTCTCGATCGCCGAGACCCGCGGCAGCGTCGCCGAGGACGAGCGCGGGCTCGAAGGACCAGGGGAGCAGCGCGTGCGCCCGCCGGCCGTCTTCGCGGGCCTGAGTCCAATCCTTGCGATCGACGGCCTCTCTCGCGGCGAAGAGCGCCTGGTTGCCGACGAGGCTCCAGACAGCCGCCACGCTGAGACCCGCGAGAACCGCGACGAGGGCTCCCCGCATACGGCTCCCGAGCAGCCGCGGCGTGCGCCACTCCGAGGCGCCGAGCGCGGATGCCCCCGCGAGCAGAGCAGTGAGGGTGACGCCGACGACTTCCCAATGCCAGTCGAACGTCGCCGCCGCCGCCCAGGCGACGATCGCAGCGGTGCCGGACGCGGCGAATCGCGTTCGGCGAGCGCGGGCCCCACCGACGAGCAGCACGAGCAACGCGGCACCGAGGATGCCCACGCCGACGGCGCCCAGCTCCGCGAGCGTCTCCAGGTACAGCGAGTGCGCGTCACGGACGACGAGCTCGTCCGGGCGGTGCTCGTACCACAGGTACTCGAACGTGCCAGACCCGTTCCCGATCACCGGACGCCGCTTGGCGGCGTCCCACGCGACGCGTAGCTGCTCGGTTCGCCCGTTGCCGGAAAGGCTGAACAGTCGCTCGTTCAGGTCGGCCGTCGCGACCGGCGCGGCCTCGAACCTGTCGCGCAAGCGCGACAGGCCCTCGGACGGCCCTCCGACGGCGACCAGCCCCACGAGCGCCGCAGCAAGCGCGGCGCACGCGAGCGCGACGTCCACACGGCGTCTCGCCCTCCGCGATACGCGGACGCGGCGCGCCACGACCCGCGCGATCCAGGCGGCGCACCCCGACGCGGCCATCGCGATCACGACGACGACCGCCAGCCGATGCCCTTCCCGCGCGGCAGCGGCAGCCGCGGACCCCTGGGTGCTCAGCGCCTCCTGCTGTGCGGCGTAGGCCAGGCAGCCGGCTGATGGGATCGCCACGACGACGCCCGTCCAGAGGAGCCGCAGCCGCCGAGGGTCGAGCAGGACCGTGGCGACGACGCCGATCGCGAGCGCCGCCCATGCGCCACGTGAGAACGTGAAGTAGAGCGTCGACGCCAGCACCGGGAGTGCTGCGGCGGAAAGGACGCTCACGCGGACGCGGCGCGCCTGTGCGACGAGGCCGAGCGCAACGATGAGCCCGAGCGCGGCGAGCAAGCCCAGCGCGTTCCAATACCCGATCGGGTCGGCCAGGCGATAGGAGTTGAACAGGTCCTGCTGCGTCTCGAGGCGATCCGGCAGCACACGCGTCGCAAGCGCGTACCCGCATACAACCGTGGTGCCGAGCACGATGCCCCCGAGGACGCCCGTGACGTCCCCCCGGCGAAGGACGAGGGCGACCGCGAGCGCCACGCCGACGTACACGAGCATCCGTTCGAGCTCGCGCACCGACGCGGCCGAGCTGATCGACCAGAGCGACGAGAGCGCGATCCAGACGGCGAACGCCCCCATGAGAGCCGCGAAGGCGATGCGCAGCCGGCCTGGGACGGTAACCCGCTCGAGGATGAGGAGAACGGTGGTGGGAACGAGGAACGCGAGGGCGACCCACCCCCACGACTGCGAGAAGTAGGCGCCCTGGCTCGCGTTGGCGGCGATCACGATCGCGGCGGTCGCCGTCGCGATGACGCTCGTCCTGCGCGTCCGGGTCACGCGATCTCCCGAAGCGCTCCGTCCGGGCGCATCTCCCTAATCTGTGAGCAAGTCATGGTTCATCGCCTCGGAACGCTCCTGCTCGTCATCGGCGCCGGCATCCTCGCGTGGGCCGCCACTGTGTACTTCTGGAAGGACCCGTTCACGACGGCGTACACAGCGTACGAGCAACACAAGCTGGAGTCGAAGCTCGATCGCCGCTTCGAGACGTGGAAACCCGAGCCCGGGACTGTGCGGCAGCCCACTGCGCACGAGCCACGCATCGCGGACGTTCGACGCGACGCGCGGCGATTCCGCCTCGCAAGTCACGACGGCGACGCGATTGCCCGGATCGACGTCCCACGACTGGATCTCGACGCGGTCGTCGTGAACGGAACCAAGGTCGCGGATCTCCGACGCGGCCCCGGCCGTCACCTCGAGTCGTTCATGCCGGGCGAGCGCAAACTCGTCTACATCGCCGGCCACCGCACGACGTACGCGGCACCGTTCTCCCACATCGACGAGCTGCGGCCCGGGGACACGATCTCGCTGAAGCTGCCCTATGCCTCGTTCGTGTACCGCGTCACCGGGCACCGCATCGTCGACGACAACGACCTGTCCGTCCTCGAGTCGCACGGTCACGAGGAGCTGGTGCTGCAGGCGTGCCATCCGCGGTTCTTCGCCAGCCACCGATACCTCGTCTACGCGCAGCCCGTGACGGTCAAGCGCCGTCGGTAGATTCCCGGCGTGCCCGAGGGGTGGCAGAGCGTCCGGCTCGACGAGATCGAGCCGATCTCGGTCGTGGACGGGACGCTGCTCTGGCGTCCGGTGCGACGTACGCTCGACATCGGAGCCTTCGGGATCAACGCATACGTCGCTCCCAATGCCGGCGACGACGTCGTCGAGGAGCACACGGAGCGCTCGCTCGGGCACGAGGAGGTGTACGTCGTGCTCTCCGGCCGGGCGACGTTCACGCTCGGCGACGAGACGCTCGACGCGCCGGCGGGAACCCTCGTGTTCATCCGCGACGTGGACGTGCGGCGGCATGCGCGCGCCGAGGAGGCGGGAACGTCGGTGCTCGCGATCGGCGGGCCACGTGACGCGGTCTACGAGCCGTCGGCGTGGGAGGACTACTTCGCGGCCGAACGGCATCGAACCGCGGGGGACTACGACGCATATCTCACAGAGCTGCAGGCCGCTCTCGAGCGTCGGCCGGATCACCCGGGGGCGCTGTATCACGTCGCGTGCGCCGAGGCACTCGCCGGACAGCCCGACGACGCGGTTGAGCACTTGCGGCGAGCCCTCGAGCTGAGACCCGAGCTCGCGGAGCATGCGCGCGCCGACGCGGACTTCGCTGCGTTGCGGGAGCGGCCCGATTGGCCCCTCTAGACCCTACGACGGCGTCACTCGGTACGCGTCGAAGACGGCGTCCAGGTTCCGCAGGGCGGTCGTCAGCGATCGCAGCTCTTTGACGTCGCCGACCTCGGCCGTGTACCAGTTCCGCGCCATTCCGTCCTCGACGACGCCGCCGTAGGAGACGATGTTCGCACCGTGCTCGGCGAACGTCCGCGCGACGTCTTCGAGCAACCGCGCGCGATCCCACGCGTCGACGGCGATCTGCACGAGGAATCCGGCGGAAGCCCCACCCTCCCACTCGACGTCGGTGAACCGCTCCGGGTTGCGCTGGAGAGCACGCACATTGGGGCAGTCCTCGCGGTGCACGGTGATGCCGCGACCCATCGAGACGTAGCCCACGATCCCGTCTCCCGGCACCGGCGTGCAGCACTTCGCGAGCCGCACGAGCACGTCCTCCACGCCCATGACGTGGATCCCCACCCGGTCGCTCGAGACCGCTTTCCGGGCACGGGGTGGTTTCGCCGTGACGACCGGCTCGGCGACCTCGTCCGTCTTGAGTCGCTGGATGACCTTGTTGACGATCTGCGTCGGTGACAACTTCCCGCCGCCGAGCGCGACATAGAAGTCCTCGGCCTTCTTGAAGCCGGTTTCGCGGATGACCTGGGCGAGGACGCTCGAGCCCTGCAGCTTGCGGTACGGGAGCTTCTGCGCCTTCAAGGCCTGGTCGAGCAGGTCTCGGCCCTTCGCCTCGGTCTCGCCGCGTGTCTCACGCTGGTACCACTGCCGGATCTTGTTGCGAGCGCGTGACGAGGTCACGAGCGCCAGCCAGTCGCGCGAAGGCCCGCGGCCCGACTTCGACGTGAGGATCTCGACGAAATCTCCGCTCCGCAGCCGGTAGTGGAGCGGGACGATGCGGCCGTTGACCTTCGCGCCCACGGTGCGGTGCCCCACGTCCGTGTGCACCGCGTATGCGAAGTCGATCGGCGTCGCTCCGGCCGGAAGCACTTTCACCTCGCCCTTCGGCGTGAAGACGTACACCTCCTCGGCGAAGAGGTCCGTGCGCAAGCTGCGCATGTACTCGCCCGGATCCTGGTCCTCCTCCTGCGAGTCCATGAGCGACTTCACCCACGTCAGCCATTCGTCGTCGGTCTTCGCGACGCGGCCTCGCTTGTAGAGCCAGTGGGCGGCGACGCCGTACTCGGCCTCCTCGTGCATCTCGCGCGTGCGCACCTGGATCTCGAGGGGCTTCCCCTCCGGCCCGATCACCGTCGTGTGCAGCGAGCGGTAGCGGTTGAGCTTCGGCATGGCGACGAAGTCCTTGAAGCGGCCCGGCATCGGCTTCCAGAGCGAATGAACAAGGCCGAGCGCGGCGTAGCAGTCGCGCGTGCCCTCCTCGCCCGAGCGCTCGCAGATGACGCGGAGCGCCGTCAGGTCGTAGATCTCGTTGAACTCCCGCCCGCGCTTGGCCATCTTGTCGTAGATCGAGTACAGGTGCTTCGCACGACCGGTGATATCTGCCGGGACGTCCGCCTTCCCGAGCTCGTCGCCGAGGATCTCGGCCGCCTTGTCGGCCTGCGCCTCGCGATCGGCCTGCCGGTCCGCGACCATCGCCTTGATCTCGGCGTACTTGCGTGGGTGGAGCGTCTGGAACGCG
>JBKOYF010000043.1:0-6622 GCA_046725305.1 Actinomycetota bacterium | reverse complement strand
CTCTATCGCCTGAATGCAACCGTCCAGCCGGCACGCCTCGCGCTCGGGCTCCGCGCGACGCTTCTCGAGCGAGGCGTGCGGATCCACGAGCGGACCGAGGTCACCCGCCTCGACCGCACGGGCGGCGTCGAGACCCGCGCGGGACGCGTTCGCGCCCGCGCCGCCGTCCTCGCCGTCAACTCCGCCGCGGCGGGCTTCCCGGGCTACCGCCTCTCGCTCGCGGTCGCATCGAGCCACATCGTTCTCACGGAGCCGGTCCCGGACGTCCTCGACGCGCTCGGCTGGACGGGCGGCGAGGCGATCGTCGACAGCCGCACGCTCGTGCACTACACGCGGACGACCCGGGACGGCCGGATCGTCTTCGGCTGGGGCGGAGGCGTCATGGGGCTCGCCGGGCGTCACCGCTCGGATCGGCTCGAGCTCGACGCCCGCGTCGTCGTGAAGGCGCGCGAGAGCCTCGTCCGCTTCTTCCCTCAGACGAAGGGTCGCGAGGTCACCCATGCGTGGGGCGGCCCGATCGACGTCTCCCCCACCCACCTGCCGATGTTCGGGAGCCGCGGCCGCGTGCACCACGGGTTCGGCTTCACCGGCAACGGCGTCGGCCCGACGTACCTCGGCGGGGAGATCCTCGCGCGGCTCGCCCTCGATCGGCGCGACCAGCGAACCGCGCTCGCGATCGTCGAGCCGAGCAGAAAGCTGTTCCCGCCCGATCCCTTCCGCTACGTCGGCGGCTCGCTCATCCGCCGCGGCCTCATCGCGAAGGACGAAGCGGAGGACGCGGGCCGGAAGCCCGGCCCGGTCACCCGCTTCGTCGTCTCGCTCCCACGGCGACTCGGCCTGCGCCTGCCGCGATAGCCCTCAGGCCGCCTCGCGGATGGGCTCGAGCTCGTCGACCGTCGCCTCCACCTCGGCCGGCCGCGGACGCGGCCTGACGAACCCTCCCGCGATCAGCGCGCCGAGCACGAGGAGCCCGGTGAGCACGTAGAGCGCGGTCTGGAAGCCGTGGTCAAGTGCGACGGGGCTCGCCGCCGTCAAGCCGGGATGCGCGTCGACGTAGTTGCCCGTCGAGGTCGCAGCCACGGCACTGACCGCCGCGAGACCGATGGCGCCGCCGATCTGGCGGCTCGTATTCACGAGCCCGGAGGCGACGCCGGCGTCGGACCGGCTCACGCCCGCCAGGCTCGCGATCGTCACGGGGACGAACGCGAAGGCCATGCCCGCACCGCCGAGGACGTACGCCGGGCAGAGATCCCAGAAGGACTGCCCGTCCACCGGAAGCCGGGTGAGGACCGCCACCGAGACCGCGGACGCCAGCAGACCTCCGGTGAGCGCGGGTCGAATCCCGATGCGGCCGACGACGATCTGCGCGACGTTCGACGCGACGACCACGGTCAGCGCGAACGCGACGAAGGCGACGCCGCTCTGGAGCGCCGAGTAGTGCAGGACGTCCTGCATGTACAGGGAGAGCAGGAAGAACTCGGAGAACGCGACCCCTCCGACGAGCGCCATCGTCACGTTCGCCGCCGCCAGGGTCGGGAGTCGGAAGATCCGCAACGGCAGGAGCGGCGCCTTCGAGCGCAGCTCGATGACGACGAACGAGAGGACGAGCCCGACCGACGCCGCGAGCAGGCCGAGCGTCGTCGGGGTGCCCCAGCCGTCCGTCGTCGCGCGCGTGAGCGCGTACACGAGGAGCATGAGGCCGCCGGTGATCGTGGCCGCCCCGGCGAAGTCGAAGTGCCGATGCTCGAGCTCGGCCCGGCTCTCGCGGAGAAGCACCGGAGCGAGCGCGATCGCCGCGAGCCCGACCGGCACGTTGATGAAGAAGATCCACGGCCAGCTGAGAGTCGACGTGAGCAGGCCTCCGAGCAGAACGCCTGCTGCCGCGCCGCTGCCGGACGCAGCTCCGTAGATGCCGAGCGCGGTGTTGCGCTCGCGACCGTCCGCGAAGGTCGTCATGAGCAAGGAGAGAGCTGCCGGCGCGAGCATCGCGCCTCCGAGACCCTGCACAGCGCGGAATGCGATGAGCGAGCCCTCCGACCACGCGAGGCCGCAGAGCAGCGAGCTGATCGCGAAGACGGAGAGGCCGGCGATGAACAGACGTCTACGACCAAGAAGGTCGGCGAGCCGTCCGCCGAGGAGCAGCGTGCCGCCGAACATGATCGCGTACGCGGAGATGACCCATTGCAGGCTGGTCTGCGAGAAACCGAGGTCGACCTTTATCGAGGGCAGCGCGACGTTGACGATCGCGACGTCGAGGATGACCATGAACTGCGCCGTCACGATGAGCGCGAGCGCGCTCCAACGTCGATCTACCCGTGCACCGCTGATCGAGCGTTGTTCCATCTATCGTCGTCCCTTCAAATCGTTGACGATTGCTACGATAGCACAGGTCAACACTGGTGCGCGCTACACTTCTCACGCAATGACGATCTCGCCGACACCCGTCGTTCCCGCCCAGGCAGGGCCACCCCGCGCGCTCCTGGAGAGCACGACGTTCCTCCTGAAGCTCCTGGGAATGGCCGCCAAGGAGCGTTCGCTCGCAGCCTTCGAGAGCAGCGGGCACAACCCGCAGCACTACGCGGTGCTCTCCCTCCTCGACGAAGGCGCGCGCGAGACCCAGGCCACGATCGCCGACGCGCTCGGCTACGACCGCAGCCACCTCGTCGGGCTTCTCGACGAGCTCGAGAATAAGCAGCTCGTCGAGCGCCGGCGGGATCCAGGCGACCGCCGCCGTCATCTCGTCAGCCTGACGCCGGCCGGAAAGAAGACCCTCGGCCAGCTGCGCGCGATCTCGAAGCAGGTCGAGGCGGAGTTCCTCGTCCCGCTCGATGACGACGAGCGCCGAGCGCTCCATGCTCTCCTGCTCGAGCTCGTCGCCCACCACGATCCTCGCTGCGGCGGGCTCGCGAGACCGACGAGCTCATAGCGGAACCGCACCCGCGGTGCCGCTCCAGAACCGCGTCACTCCGCTCGGCGAGCTGATCGCCGATCCCTCACGCGGGCTCGTCTACGGCAACCGCGGCTGCCTGCACGACGAGTCGGGTCGCATCCGCCGACGCTTCAACGGTAAGCGCTGGATCGCCTGCCGGTTCGCGTTCCGCGGCTGGCACCGGAGCCCGCTCCAGCAGCCCGGCAAGTTCACGGAGCTGTTCTTCCTCGACGAGGCGACCGCCTTCGCCGCCGGGCACCGCCCGTGTGCGCTGTGCCGGCACGAGGACTACGTCCGCTTCACCGAGGTCTGGAGCGAGGTTCACCCCGGTGCCGTGGGAGCGGACGCCATCGACGCGCAGCTCCATGCCGAGCGGGTCGACCCGGCCACACGCGGGCACCGTCTGCACGGAGCGCCATTCGCGGAGCTTCCCGACGGTGCGTTCGTCCTCGAGGACGGGGCGCCGTCCCTCGTGCTCGGCACGCAACTCCTCGAATGGACCCCTGCGGGCTATGCGAGGCGCCGTCCGCGTCCGACCCGCGGGGAGGCCGTCGTGATCACGCCGCTCTCGCTCCTGGACGTTTGGCGTCGCACGTCGGAGGGCGCGGTGCCGCGCCTCCACCCGTCCGCGCGCTGACCAGCGGCATACTCCGCCGCATGGACGGGGAGGTGCTCCTCACCACCGTCGTCGGCAGCTACCCGCAGCCGGAGTGGCTGATCGACCGCGACCGCCTCGGCGACCGGCTGCCGCCGCGCGTGCGGGCGCGAGAGCTCTGGCGGGTGCCGGAGCCGTACCTCGAGGAGGCACAGGACGACGCGACCCGGCTCGCAGTGCGGGACATGGAGCTCGCGGGAGTCGACGTGATCACCGACGGCGAGATGCGACGCGAGAGCTACTCGAATCGCTTCGCGACGGCACTCGAGGGCGTCGACCTCGACGAGCCCGGAGTCGCGCTCGACCGGACGGGTCACGAGAGCCCCGTCCCGCGAGTCGTCGGCCCGATCCGGCGCACGCGGCCCGTCGAAGTTCGCGACGTCGAATTCCTGCGCTCGATCACGGACCGCCGCATCAAGATCACCGTGCCCGGCCCGTTCACGATGACCCAGCAGGCGCAGAACGACCACTACGCCGACGAGCGGAGCCTGGCGCTCGCGTACGCGGAGGCGGTCAACGAAGAGCTCCGCGACCTGAAGGCGGCAGGCGCGGACGTCGTGCAGATCGACGAGCCGTACCTCCAGGCTCGCCCCGAGGCGGCGCGCGAGTACGCCCTCGAGGCGATCGATCGCGCGCTGGACGGCATCGACGGCGACACCGTCCTGCACACGTGCTTCGGCTACGCCCACATCGTCCACGACCGGCCGAGCGGCTACCCGTTCCTGCGCGAGCTCGGCGACTGTTCCGCGACGCACCTCTCGCTGGAGGCGGCGCAACCGGATCTCGACCCGGAGCTGCTGCGCGAGATTCCCGACAAGGTGATCGTCCTCGGCGTGCTCGACCTGGGCTCGGGCGACGTGGAGACGCCCGACGCCGTCGCCGAGCGGATCCGTAGGGCTCTCGCGGTCGTGCCGCCGGAGCGGCTCGTGGTCGCGCCCGACTGCGGGATGAAGTACCTCCCGCGCGAGCGCGCCTTCGGCAAGCTTGAGGCGATGGTGGCCGGCACACGGCTCGTCAGGGACGAGCTGGCCGGGAGGTCGTATGCGCATCGGTGAGGAGACGAGCCCCGTGAGCCGTATAGCCCAGGCCTACCCGGATCGGGTCGAGGTGCGCGGGCGCGACCTCGCCGGCGACCTCATGGGTCGGCTGTCCTTTACCGAGTACGTGCACCTGCTCCTCACGGGCGACGAGCCGACCGAGGACCAGCGCTACTTCCTGGATCTCGTCCTCGTCGCGCTCGCCGAGCACGGGATGATGCCGACGAACGTCGCCGCGCGGATGACGCTCGCCGCGGATCCCGACTCGCTGCAGGGAGCCGTCGCAGCCGGGATCCTCGGCGCGGGATCGGTGGTCCTGGGTACGTCGGCGGAGTGCGCGTGGCTGCTCGCCGGCGCGCAGGAAGAGGTCGCGAACGGCCGCACCCCGAGCGAGGTCGCGCGCGGACTTGCGGCCGCGATCCACGCCGCCGGAGACAAGATGCCCGGTTTCGGTCACCCGGTCCACAAGCCGGTCGATCCGCGGGCGGAGCGGATTTTCGAGCTCGCGGACGAGCGCGGCGTGAGCGGCCCGCACGTCGAGCTCGCCCGCTCGCTGCGAGACGCCGTCGCGGAGACCTGGGGCAAGCCGCTCACGCTGAACGTCTCGCTCGCGATCGCCGCGGTCATGCTCGACCTGGGTTTCTCGCAGGCTGCGGTCGCCGCGGTGCCGATCCTCGCGCGGACGGCCGGCCTCCTCGCCCACCTCGCGGAGGAGCAGGAGCACCCGCTCGGCTTCCTCATGGCCTCGAAGGCCGAGGAGACGATCGAGTACCGGCCCCCGACGGCGGACTGATGCTCGAGCCGGAGGTCGAGGCCCGCCCCTGGAAGGAACAGCTCGCGCTCGACGCAACCTCCTACCGCGAGCAGCTCGCGTACCTCTTCGAGCGCTCTGCGCTCTACCGCGAGAAGCTGACGGCCGCCGGGTTCCCCTCCGCGCAGGCGGCAGGGGAGCTCGCAGACATCTCGCAGCTGCCGCTCACCGAGAAGCGTGAGCTGAAGGAGACGGCATCGCGCGAGAACCCGTTTGGAGCCCACCTCTGCGCGACGCGCGACGAGATCGTCCGGATCTACTCGACGAGCGGAACGACCGGCACGCCGAGCTACATCCCGCTCACCGCAGATGACCTCGAGAACTGGGTGACCGGCTCCGCCCGGAGCTACGCCGCCTCGGGCGTCGCCGCCGGGCAGCGCCTCGTCTCGACCTACAACGCCGGCCCGTTCGTGGCAGGCGTCGCGCTCGACGCCTTCGACCGCATCGGCCTCTCCCACATCCCCGTCGGGACCGGGAACACCGAGCGCCTGCTCGACGCGATCGAGCTCCTGCAGCCCGACGCCGTCGTCCTCACGCCCTCCTACGCCGCCCACCTCGTCGAGCGTGCAGAAGAGAGAGGTGTCGATCTCCGGGGCTCGACCGTCGAGCGCGTCCTCGTGGCGGGCGAGCCGGGCGGCGGCGAGCCGGCCTTCCGCTCGAGGCTCGAGGAGAGCTGGGGCGCGAGGGTCACCGAGGCCATGGGCATCGGCGACATCGGAGCGTCGCTCTGGGGCGAGTGCGAGGAGCAGGACGGCATGCACCTGGGTGCCAGGGGTTTCGTTCACGCCGAGCTGATCGAACCCGAGAGCGGCGAGGCGCTACCGCTCGAGGACGGGGCGACCGGCGAGCTCGTCCTCACGCACCTTCGGCATCGCGCCGCGCCGCTCGTCCGCTTCCGCACGCGGGATCACGTCAGCGTGCGGACGGGCCCTTGTCCTTGCGGCAGGACCGGGCCGCGGATTCGCTGCATCGGCCGGACCGACGACATGCTCATCGTCCGCGGCGTGAACGTCTTCCCGTCCGCGGTGCGCGAGGTGGTGAGCTCGTTTGCGCCGGCAGTCAGCGGGAACATCGTCGTTCGCCCGCAATCGTCCGGCGTGAAGCAAGAGCCGCCGCTCCCGGTTGTCGTCGAGCTCGCCCGAGGCGCGGGTGACGACTCAGCCCTGGCCGACTCGATTCGCGAGCGTCTG